>JBMOHS010000073.1:0-18746 GCA_049317725.1 Blastocatellia bacterium | reverse complement strand
ATCGAGACACGAAGAAGAGATGGAGGATGAAGATTTCTCCAACCCAAAACCTTAGTGGCTTCGTGTCTTCGTGTGAGGAATAACAACTCGGCCCACGCTGGGTGGGGAAGACGCTCACACGGAGCCACGGAGAACACCAAGAAGAAGATTGGGAATTGAACAGCGACAACAATCGACCAACGTCGGAACGGAAGACATCCCTTGCACCACCGGGAGATCGACGAGAATAAGATGGAACCCCTTGAAGTTCATTACCGCCGTGAGTAGTTGCCATTTATTGATGGACCTGTTGGTACTCCTCAATAGCCGCGAGTCGCGAGAGAGACCCGCAGCAGTGCCGTGTTGGCGGTAATGTAGAGAGTCGAGCCATCCCCCCCCCAAGCGCAATTGGCCGTCGGTACGCCGGTCTCGATCGTCCCAAGGTGGGTCCCATCCGGGGCGAAGACGAGGACTCCGCCCGGTCCCGTCGCAAAGAGGTTCCCGTTAATGTCGACCTTGAGCCCATCGGGAAGACCTTTTCGGCCTTCGCGGACGAAGGGGGTCGCATCGAAGAAGACCCGGCCGTTGGCGATGCCTCCCTCTGCCGTCACGTCATACACCATCCAGATGGCCCGCTCCGGATCGGAAGAGGCGACGTAGAGCCGGCGTTGGTCGGGAGAGAAGGCGATCCCATTTGGTCTTGTGATCTCGTCCGTCAGCAGTGAGATCTCCCCCTGGGGCGTCATCCGGTAGACACCACAGGAGGGCAATTCCCGCCCAGGATCATCCATCCCCTTCGGCAATCCGTAAGGTGGGTCTGTGAAGTAGAGGTCTCCGTTGGAGTGAAAGGTGAGGTCGTTGGGGCTGTTGAACCGCTTCCCCTGGTAGCGTTCGGCGAGCGGGGTCATCGTCTTCCCATCTGCTTCCAAGCGGGCCACCCGACGATCCCCGTGCTGACAGAGGATCAACCTCCCTTGCGGATCCCAGGCCAACCCATTGGCCCCAGGCTCCTTTCCCGGAAAGGAGGCACTGCCGCTGTATCCGCTGGGAAAGAGAAACTGCGAAGCCCCGACTCCCTCTTGCCACCGCACGATCTCGTTTCCGGGAATGTTGGTGAAGAGAAGCGCCTTGGCGTTCCGATCCCAGAGTGGCCCTTCGGTCCATTGGTAGCCATCTGCCAGCCGCTCGACGACGGCGGTCGCCGGGACGAGCTGATCGAATCGCGGATCGAGCCGGGCGAAGGTCGCGACGCTGGAGTCGGCAGGGCTCGCTGGGGGAGGTGCCGGTCTCTGGCACGCTATCGTCAAGAGCAATCCGGCAATGAGAGCGGCTCCCCTGCGGGGTGAGTACGGGATCCACCCGTGTCGTTTCAATCGATCCCAGCGGGACCCTCTCCAGCATCTCTCCTCACCACTCGTCTCCCCACTGCTCATCGGCCCCCTCCTCTTCCGTGGCCAATCCCACTCGCCACGTTGCGGTTGAACATTCCACCTCAATCAAGCCATTGCCAGGGGGCATCATAGCAAGTTTCGTCCGAGAGGGGAAAAGTCTCCGCGGAAAAGTGTGCCTCTCCAAGAGAAAGGGCGTTCCTGCCAGCTAGCGGCAGGAGGGAGCGATCACAGGCATCACCACCGAGGTGGTGCCTAACGTCAATTTGTGGAGGGGTCTTGCGCCTCCATATCCGAGCCTCCCCTGCCCATCGGTGACGATCAACCCGACAAAAGCCTGATTTGACTCGGTCGGCCAGATCTTCATCCACCCCGACCGACCCGCAGGAATAATCGTCGGAAATCGTGGCGTCGATCGAGGGTAGGTGCTGGTCAGAGTCCGCATCATTTGGCAGCCTTCCGTCGTACTGAAACTGAATCCCTGCTCTGTATCGTTGAAGATCAACCCGAAGAGCGTCCCGATCGGGGTCATTTTGTCCGCTAGATTGCCCCCAATCGAAGCGAGAACGATCATTGTTCTTTCCCCACTCGCTGGGCTTGGCAGGTGGCTCGCAGCCAAGGTCTGACCCAAAAGCGAGTAACTCACTCCGTCAAATTGCAGTCTCGTCGTTGTCTCCGTCCGGGAGCAGGGCAGTGGGCTCAATGCCGCAATCGCTTCCGCCGCGATATTTCCCGAATGGTCTGTCGCTAGTCGGAAGAAGGCATCTCCGATCAGCGAGTTTTGCTGAATTGGACAACCATTCTCGTCGACGGCGACCACGATCAGGTACCCGGTCACGTCTGGATCGAGTTCAGCCATCAGAAAACTGACCGTCTGATTGGCTGTCAAACAGAGAAAGCTGTCGGCTATGGTTGCACCCTCCCCCTCAATAAAAAAGAGGTGCAGATAAGCCGGCCGGAACGGATCGACGTTCGTGATATTGACCCTGGTATTATGTCGACTGCTGATGGTCGAACTCGACGAGTAGAGTGGGAAAAGGAGGATCGACCCGGCACGCTGGCTACTGCTCACCGGATTGGTCTGATTGGGCGAGGTGTCACCAGGCCCCACTCCGGGACATCCCGATCCCGTACAGACAACATTGGTGGGGCAATTGGTCACCCGGCACTCCTCCCGAGTTACCGACGTATCATTGACTCCATCGCTGTTGGTGTCATAGAGCACCCGGTAAGTGGTACAAATCCTGGCACCGTTGGGTGTACCAGAGCGCACGCGCGCCTGGTAGGAGATGGTCAGCTTCTCACTGGGCAACAGCACGCCATCCCATTCGATCTGCTGGCTGCCCATTCGACAGACCCCACGACTCGCGGAGCAACTGCCCAGGATCCCGATCAGATCGATCGGGAGCTGGACCGTCAATTCGGGCCCGGGATTGTCCTGTTGCACTCCCTCTCCGGTGTTGGTGATCGAGACTGAGATGTTGAGAATCTGTTCCTCGCCGAGACAGCTCGCGGCGTTGGTCCCTTGGACCGAGATCACTTGAAATTCCGCGCCCGCTGGGGGGCTTACCTGCACTTGGTGTGAGGACCGATTGTTCGTCAGATCTGGGTCCGAGGTTCCGCTGGCAACGCTCGCGGTGTTGACGACTTGTCCAGCCCGGAACCCGCTGGGAAAGCGAACAGTGATCTCAATGATCGCCTTCTCTCCGGGGGCAGCCGCCAGGAGGCGACCCACGTTGCAGACAAGAGAGGCACCTCCCGTGCAAGCCCCTTGGGACGTGTTGACGGTGAGGAGCTCTGTCCCTTCAGGCAAGCTATCCCGCACGACCACCTCATCGGCCACCGAAGGACCAAGATTGATGACCTGTAGTGTGTAGGTCAGTGTCTCCCCGGTGCGTACCGTTGAACTCGAGGCCGTCTTCAGTATTTGCAGATCCGCTTGGCGTTGAATTGTGACCTGAGCGGTGGCGCGGTTGTTTGATAGATCCGGATCCTCGGTTGTCGCTGGGGGCTGGACATTCGCAGTGTTGGAGATGGAAGTCGCTTCCAGGCCCGCGGCAATTCGTGCCTGCAGCACGAACCTGACTCGCCCACCGGCCTCCAAGTCGACCATCGCCTCGATCGTCCCGGTCCCGGCGTTCACCTGACAGTGCCCCCCAGTCAGCGGCTGGCAATTCCAAGCAGCATTTTCCAGACCAGCAGGAATCGCATCAGTCACCAGAACATTGCTGGCTCGGCTTGGTCCGAGATTGCTGACGTCCAACTGAAAGCTGGTGGTCGCTCCAGCCCAAACTGAAGCCGAACCAGCCTGTTTGGCAATCGCCAGATCGGCAACCTGCCGGCTGGGGTCCTGATCGGTGGCGATATTGGAGGACAAGTCAGGGTCAGTCCATCCGGCTCCGCTGGAAGGCAGCACCGAAACGGTGTTGTTGACCTCACCGGTAAGTCCCGTGTCCAGCACTCCCTCGACCACCAGCTGGAGAGAATGTGCCGAGCCGCTGCGCAGGCTCCCCCCTGCCCATTCCATCCGACGCCCATCTCTCCGTTCAGTGCCGCAACTTCCGCCTGTCGACACACATCGAGCCGAGGTCAGTTGGAACCCGGTTGGCAATTGATCCAGGATGTCAAATGGGCCCGCGTCGCTCGGCCCAGCATTGGTCACTTCCATCCAGTAGGTAACGGCCTCTCCAGCGACAACGGAGGAGAGCCGATTGGTCTTGGTGATCCGCAGGTCGGCGATTGGCTCCAATTGGACGATGGCTGTCGATTCATTCGATGTTGGATCCGGGTCGGACCACCCGCTACTGGCCCCCTCACTGAGAGGCAGGCCAGTGCCTCCATTCCCGCCGGAAGTGCTGACTCGGGCGGTGTTGGTGAGGTTCCCCCGCGCCCCTGCATCGATTCGTCCGGTGATGGTCAATCTCAGGTGACTTCCGGACCCGACCCGCAAGCTGGCACCGACAAACTCCAATCGCTGTCCTTGGCTCTGATTGACTCCGCAGCTTCCCCCTGTCGCTTGGCAACTGATCTCGATCTCACGAAACGAGGAGGGCAGTTCGTCGACAATCGAGAACCCTTCCGCATCACTTGGCCCCCTTGTGTAAACGTTAATTTTCCAGGTAAGCCGCTCACCCGGCACTCCCACTGGAGCTGATGCCTCCTTTTCAATTACCAAATCGGAGAGAGCCCTGATGGGGTCCGAGTCGGTGGCTTCATTGGGAAACACCCCTGGATCCTCAAAGCCTGCGGTCGCGGGAATGACGACCCGTGCCGTGTTGGTCAGCATCCCACGAGCCGAGGTCACGATCTGTCCCCGAATGCTCAGCAGCAGCTTGGCCCCAAGACCGCCAAGCAACGAGGCCCCTTCCCAGCGGATTGTCTGCCCACTGGATCGGTCGATCCCGCAACTTCCCCCATTGGCTTGACAGCGGACCTCTGAGACTACCCACCCGGGAGGCGCAACGTCGATCACCTCGAATCCGACCGCGTCGCTGGGCCCGGCATTGGTCACCTCAATGGTGTAGGTCACCTCTTCCCCGGCAATCACCCAATCCCGTTGGTTGGTCTTGGTGATTCCCAGATCGGCGATTGGGCGGATTGGGTTGGTTACCGTTGCCCGGTTGTTCGATGGATTGGCATCAATGGCACCGGCTGCCAGTCGCACTTCGGCCATATTGGTGACCGTTCCCAGCGCCGAAGGTGCCAGTGGACTCTCCAGTTTGAAGACGACTTGTCCTCCGACCGGAAGGTTGACCCTGGTGATCAGATCCCCTTCGCCCTCGGTCGCTTGGCAACTGGCACCAGGGCTGGCAGAACACGTCCAGCGGGTCTCTTCGCGGAGAAATGTCGCCGGAATGACGTCGATGACATCAGCCCCGAACGCATTGGCTGGTCCATTATTGGTGACCTCGATGGTATAGCTGCTCCGTGTTCCTGGAATCAGGTGGCTCCCCTCGAGCCGCTTGCTGATTGCCAGATCAGTGGTCGTCCGACAGAAGGGGATCTGCCCTACCGTTGATACGACCAATCCGGGAGCTCCGCTGGTCGCCCCATTGGCTGGGAACTCGGTGACCCCCCGAGAAAGGCTCAGCCCATTTGCCCCACCGGAGACGTCCGTTTCGATCTCTCCTCCAGAGTAGGCGATATACCCACCGCCGCCGCCGGCACCTGGACCTTGGGATTCGACTTCGTTGGGAAAGAGGCCCGATTTTTGGACTCCGCCCGTACCACCCCTTGCACGGGCATTTGGCCCGCGCAACTCTTTGGCGACAATGACAATCGTTCCACCGGCACCGCCACCGCCGGCCCCGTCACGATGCTCATTGCGTGTGTCTTGCCCGGCTTCTCCATCCGCCCGCAGCTCCCCGTCTCCACTGATTTTGTTGGCAATTAAATAGATCATTCCTCCGGCGGTGCCACCCGCACCACCCGAGTCGTTGTTTTGGCCACCCGCTCCGCCGCCACCCCCAAAGAAGAGTCGCTGGCTGGGATCTTGCGGAACCGGTCGTCCGCCACGCCCACCGACCTCGCGTCGCCGATCTCCTCCCCAGACCGGATCTCCTGGCCCTTCGGCTGTTCCATTTCCGTCTCGATCCGAGAAACTGTATCCGCCACGCCCCCCTCCAGAGGAGTTGGCCAGTCTCCCACCTTGCGCAATTACCGCGGGATCCAACCGCCAAGCACTCTCGCCCACTACATTTGCATCCATGACGCCGTGACCCGTCCACTCGCCACCACGGTTGCCATTGGCCCCCCCTCCGCCACCTGCATTGTGAGAGGTTCCGCCCCCTCCCCCATTGGTGACGGCACCTCGACCATATCGCCCACCCTGCAGGTCATAGGTCTCCTGATAGCCGGCAATACTTTCCCCTTTCTCGGCCCCAAAGTCCTGCTGAGAACTGACAAAGTCGGTTCTGAATAACCCTCCTCCCGCACCGGAAAGCGCTCCTCCCCGAAAGCCGCGCCCACTGACATCGATGATCCCTTCGAGGATGATCTCCTGATCGACCTGCAGGGCGACAATCCCTCCGAATCGGCCATTCCAGGGAGGGGCCGTTACCGACGACCCTGACGAGATGCGCAAGGTACGATACTGCGGTACCCGAATGACCTGCACTTTGGCGCTCGAGAGATAGTTGTTGAGCAGTCCACCACAGGGCGGGTTGACGGTGACGGTTCTGCCTCGCGCGCGGTTGACGGTGACATACTCGTAAAGACCTGCGCTGTTGAGTGCGGTGATGGCCCCGTACCCTGGGCCATCCATTGTCTCGATCGAGGCCCCGGTCATCTGAATGATCAGGAGAAGGTCTCCCGGCCGTAGATCGCCCAGTACCATTCCGCCGGGACCGCTATGGTAGTTGAGGATGATCTCGGCACTCCCTTTTGGTGCATCGACCGCCAATGTGGCATAGCGGTTGAGGATCTCTCCCGGAGTGGTGACGACACCCTCCCCGTCACGACCGGGGATCTCCGCTCCAGTGACGACGGCCGGAACTCCCCAGGTCAACAACCGATCAAGACCCGGCATATTCGGGAATAATGTCCGCTCCCACCTCCAACCTAAAATCAGAAAACCGAGCAGTAAAATTACAAATCGTCTTTTCGTGTGTCTCATGTGTGTCATCCTGATTGCCACTATAATTCCCCTTCGTGGGGGTGGGCACAGGCCCTCTCCTCTCTATCGAGGGATTGCTGGCCGGGAGACGAGCCGGGTGGTCGCTTCTCATTGGCGACTCTGCCGCCCTTCCCATCAGATAGTGGCTTTGGTCGTGTCCGGACTCTTCTTCTATCGTTGGGGCAGAACCTTGATCGTGATCAACGGGATCAAGGGGAAGCAAAGGATGGGGTGAGCCATTGCTTCCCCCCGAGATGTGGGAACGGAGGTGTGAGCGCAGTGCCTTCCAGCCATAGGTCGTGATGGGTCGCTTTCGTCCGCTGGTCAATTCGAAAGCCAAACCTGAACTCGCGTCACCTCACTGCTTACCTGAGGACTGGATTGACTCACAACCAAAAGTTCTAAAGGGGGTCTCGGAACGAATTCCAACTCCGGCAGGGATCGAAATGGATCGTCAAGCGACGAAAGATGGAGAGGATCTTCCGGTGAGAGGCTCGCGTCCCGTATCGTTATGTTGCTCACTTCGGGCAATTTCAACAATGGATCGACGTGACTGGCTGCCATTGCCCGGCACGACACTGCGTGTTTCAAAACCAACTGTACAGCGCCACGCACAAACCAAGTTTAGAATTTTGTCAGGCAGATGCAACCAGTGAGTGAGGCCGGTGCAATGAGGCGCCTGACAAGCAGCCGCCAGAACACCTTTAAGACTATCCTAACTTGACCCCGTCTGTCCAGCGCATTTTCTGACCCGGCACAGCTTGAGATGGCGAGCGGAGAGGCGTATGATGGCCCCCATCCTGGAGATGAGATGGACTACCCATCAGATTCTGGATGCAAATCTTGACTGGACGCAGATCTTGCATTGATGTCGTGGTCGGCATGGTCAAGACTGGAATCATCCGAAGATCGATCCAGTGAAGGTCGATCCAGGATGGTTCAACCTGACGCATTGAATCAGTCGATCGAACGAAGCGAGGCACTCCATCGGGAGGCAGGACTGATGAGCCAATTGACGAGGTGGGAACTGTTGGCGAGTGCCTCTGAAATTCCTGCGGGTGTGCACTTCGTTCAGAGATTGTCGAAGGTCGTAGAGCAAGGGAGTGAAAGAAGATATGAGCATGGAAGCGCTTGGGATGGTCGAGACCAAGGGGTTTGTCGGAGCGGTCGAGGCTGCGGACGCGATGGTCAAGGCGGCCAACGTCCAGCTGGTCGGGAAAGAGTACATTGGTGCCGGATATGTAACGATCTTTGTGCGGGGGGATGTTGGGGCGGTCAAGGCGGCGACTGACGCCGGGGCGGCCGCGGCGCGTCGGGTCGGGGAGCTGGTCTCCGTTCACGTTATTCCCCGTCCTCACGCCGAGGTCGAGCGGATCGTGCCAAAAGGAAGCCGCCCCGTGCCAGGGGGAGCTGGTGCCTAGGTGGTGAGTGGGCTGGAGGGGCTCTGCGAGCAGATCCTTTCCAAACTTGAAGGCAAAAGAGTTGCACGATAGACGCATGGTCGATCAGGATCTTCTCTCAATACAAGCGGCACGGGACCTCGTCGAGTCGGCTCATCGGGCCCACACAGCCGTCTCGGCGTTCAATCAGATGCGGATCGATGAGATTGGGGAGGCGATGGCCGCCGCCGCTCGCGACGCCTCGCTCAATCTCGCGACGATTGCCCATGAAGAGACGGGTTATGGCAATCCGGCTGACAAGCAGGTCAAGAACCTCTTTGCGGCAGTCGATGTCCATCGCTACTTTCGTGGTCTCCGGACGGTAGGAGTTGTGCGGGAGACACAGACCTTGGTCGAGGTCGCCGCACCGCGCGGGGTGGTTGCCGCCATCATCCCCTCGACCAATCCGACATCGACCGCGATCTTCAAGATCCTGATCGCGATCAAATCACGCAACACCATCGTGCTCAGCCCACACCCGAGTGCGACCCGCTGCGTTCTGGAGACGGTCCGTGTCATGCGCGAGGCCGCCGTACGGCTGGGACTTCCGGCCGAAGCGATCGGATGTCTCGAGAAGGCCACCAGCGAGGGGACGGACGCTTTGATGCGCCACCCCAAGACCGCGGTCATCCTCGCCACCGGCGGCTTGGGGCTGGTTCGCGCCGCTTATTCGTCTGGGAAACCTGCCTTTGGGGTTGGACCGGGCAACGTTCCCGCCTTCATCGAGGCCTCCGCAGATATTCCCAAGGCTGTCCGGGACGTTCTTGCCGGGAAGTGCTTCGACTACGGGACCATCTGTGCCTCGGAACAGGCGTTGATTGTCGACCGGGCGGTCGAAGACCAAGTTCGGGCTGCTCTCCAGGCCGAGGGGGGATTCTTTCTCAATGAGACGCAGGCCGAGGCTCTCGGCAGCATCGTCGTTACGCCAAACCGTCATCTCAATCCTCGCGTCGTCGGTCAACCCGCGACCACGCTTGCCAGATGGGCCGGAATCAACGTTCCTCCGGAAACGCGCTGCCTGATTGCTCCCGTCCACGGGGTTGGACGTGACTACCCGCTCTCGCTCGAAAAGCTCTCCCCAATTCTCGCTTGGTATGTCGTCGACGGGCTGGAGGAGGGCAGTCGATTGGCCGATGCCATTCTCCATTACGGTGGGATGGGGCATACCGCATCGATCCACACGCGGAACCGGGAAGCCGCCCTGCTCTATGGCCAGCTCCTCCCCGCCGCGCGCATCGTCGTCAACACGCCGTCGACGCACGGTGCGATTGGGTTCTCGACCGACCTCGCTCCCTCGATGACGCTCGGCTGCGGCTCGTGGGGAGGGAACGTCACGTCGGACAACATCTCCCCCCTCCACCTGATGGACATCAAGCGTATCGCGTTCGAGACCAAGCCACTCGCGGGAGAGGCTGGACCAAGGCCGGTTGGCAAGGCCTTCTCGGGGGAGAGCGTGACAACTTCCGTTGAATCGACCCAAAAGGGTTCCCGGCCCTTTTCACCGGTGCCGACGAATGCGCGCCCCTTCGATGCCGCAGCTGAGATTGACCGGGTGATCGATTACTTTCTGGCGCACCGTGTCGCCCCAGGTCGTTCGGCTGTCTCTCCTCCACCGGCAGCCCCTCCGGCGGTGCCCGCCGCTCCCCCTCCCACCCCTCCCACCCCTCCCACCCCTCCGTCAGAACCGAAGTTGGTTGCTGTTGATTTTGTCAGCGAGGAGGACGTGCGAGTCGCGATCCGCCATGCCAGCCGCATCGTTATCGATCGCAAGACCATTCTGACACCGGCGGCGCGGGATCTAGGAGGAGCCCACGAGGTCTTCCAGATCATCTGACGTGGGAGAGACTTCTCATTGAGCCAACTACCCTAGAGCCTTGGTGGTACGTTCGCTGGCCGGGTACTCAAACCGTAGCCATGCAGTTGGTCTGTCCAGATCTTCCCCCCTCGAACCCGGAAGATTCCTGGATATCGATCGGCCCAGCCCTCACTCGCCGCTGGCATATACTGGCGGGCATTCGCCTCGATGCCGACGACCCCAGGGACGTGGGCCGCAATCCCGACCGAATGGATCAGCGAGGCTCCCGGACAGGTCAGGTCTTGCACGGTCAAAAACATGCCATAACGCCGCGCCGCCGTCGCCATCAGAATCGTGTGACTCTGCCCCTTGCAGGCTTTCAACGCCACACCGGTGTATCCCATTTCACGGGCCAACTCCAGACTCTCCAGGTCGACCAGCGATTCATCGACGACGATCGGTCGCAGCTTCGCCGCCGCCTGCATCTTGTTTCCCCGATTGGCCGACAAATCCCGCGCCGTCGGCTGCTCCAAGTAGAGGATCCGCTCGAATCCTCGCGGGGATCGCTCCCGGACCTTTCGTAAAAACTCCAGCACGTATTCCACGTCCGGGCACCGCTCATTGAAGTCGACACAGTACCGCCACGCCGCCTTTGGCCGTGCTTCCCACGCCACCCGGTCGACCTCGACCACCCGCTCAATGTCCCACTGCAGGTCCTCTCCTTGCAACTTGATCTTCAAATGGGTCAATTCATCCCGCTCGATCCATTCCCGCAGATTTTCCGGCCCCCCATCTCCAATCCGCTGACCCCCACTCTCCGTTCTGACTACGTCCATCCCCCCAACGGAATGAAAGACCCATAACCACCGCCGTACTCGTTCCGCGCCGACTCGTTTCCATTCCTGCCATTCTTGCCACTCCGGCCCCCCCTGGGCGGTGTCTGACGCGAGATATCCTCCCAAGGGACGGTTGAGCCACGGGAAGTTATACGTCTGATAACACGAGCGGGAATGGAGATGACCATAGGCATCGTGAAGGGCGGCATCGAAGGGGCTGGCGCAGACGAGGGTCGCGAGTTTGGGGAGGAGGGGAGAGATGGCGCGAGCTTGGTCGAGAAAGGAAGGGAGGAGGCGATGGTAGAGTTCGATGGGGTGTCCAAAGTCCTGGAAGTCAAGCATGAGTTCTCCGAGTCGATCGGAGAGGCGTCTCATCAATTGGAGAGTTGAAGCTGGGGGGAGGGTCTGGGAAGGGAAGGCCCAGACATTCCCAAGGGGCATCGAGCCCGTACCAGAGGCGGTTCGACCATCCCGACCACGGACGGTGATGAGGGTATGGAGCAGGGTGGCGCGATCGACGGGAACTCCACCGAATTTGTAGGGGGTACGGTAGGCGACCTCCTGGTAGCGCCACTGGAGATCGACGATCCGGATATCAGTAGGCCGGGGGAGGCAGGTTGAGCCTGAAGGGCGAGCCGCGAGGAGGGAAGCTGCGCCTTGAAGAAAGCGGCGTCTGGAAAGATGGGGACGGTTCATGACTGGCGGGACTCCTCGATCAAACGACGGACAAATGTCAGATCTCGTTGCGCGGCAAGAAGAACCTCGCGGCGCCGCTCCGTGCTGGTTCGCCCTTCGAGAGGGTATTCGAGGTGCAGCGAGACAGGGCCGCGAAAATTGACTTGGCAAAGTTTGCGAAAATAGAGGGGCCAGTTGACCATCCCGCCGCCAAGGGGCGTATCGACTGGCTTCCAGCCGCTTTCCGTTCGCGCCCAGAAGAAGTCCTTGATGGCGATCATCCGCAGGCGAGAGGCGGCGTGGTGGAAGGCGAGCCGCCACCCGTTGCCGCCTCCTTCACAGACGGCGTGTCGAATGTCGAAGTAGTACCCGGCGTGAGCGGGAGGGATCCTTCGCATCGCCGGATCGATCTCACTGAGAACTGAGCCGAGGGAGCCGGTGTGGTTATGGAATCCAGCGACGATCCGGTGGCTGGCACCGAGGGCGGCCAGCTTGGCGAACGAGTCCATGGCCCGGCGGGTCTCACCCACTGGATCAACATCTTGGTCCGGATAGTAGCCCGGCTTGAAGAAGGGAATGGCGAGTTGCCCGGCCGTCCTGAGCAGGGAAGAGGCGTGTGGTTCGTCGGCGCGAGTCAAATTGGTCGTGATCATCGGCAGGGCGAGTCCCTGGCGACGAATGGCGGCGTGGGCGAGGGGAAGCTCCTCAACTGCCCGCGCGGGCAGCACGTGGCCGCCAGGCCGGACGGTCAGGTCGACGCCGTCGAAGCCGGCCTCCCCGACGGCTTCGCCAAGCGCCTCCCAGCCGAGCATCGGCAGATGCTTGGAGAAGAGGCAGATCGGGCCGGGTTGCCAATCGCTCTTTCCCTCTGGTTCCTGTCTTTCCCAGCCCGTCAGCAGGAGGGAGGCAGACATGGAGGAGTGTTGAAGAAATCGGCGACGGGAAGGATCGGTCAGGCTTGGCACGATGACTCCTCGCAAGGGCGTGGTCTTTTGGAAAGTGGGCTGGAACCGGTTGGCGGAGTAGACAACTCCCCCGTCGATCCGGCACCATGCGCGCGGCCGTCCAGCAACGGAGAGGCCGATTCCCGAACAGTGGAGGTCCGAAGGTGAAACATACGCTCGCGCTGATCCTCATCATTTCCAGCCTGCTTGGCAGCCTGGCGTGCCGCCCCTCTTCCCAACCGGCGGCGATCGATCGGGAGAAGCCGCTGCGGGTCGTGCTCGGCAGTGTCGCGGAGAATGTGCGCCGTGACGAGTGGCAGATGACCCATCGGGACGCCCCTTTCTCTGCCTCCACTCCTTGGAGAGTGCGCAAGTACACCCTGCACGGGGGGCGGCAGGAGGGGGTAGAGGTGATCTCGATCGAGCACGAAGGGCTTCGATTGCAGGTCTCGCCGACCCGTGGAATGAGCATTCTGCGGGTCGACCGAGGGGAGACCCGTTTGGGCTGGGATTCGCCGGTCAAGGAGATTGTTCATCCCCGGACCATCGATCTGCCGTCGCGGGGAGGGCTCGGTTGGCTGGAGGGTTTCAATGAGTGGATGGTGCGGTGTGGTCTCGAGTGGGCAGGACACCCCGGACGGGATCGCTTCATCGACAACACCGGCGCTGTTGCCGAGATGGATCTGACTCTCCACGGCCGCATCGGAAATCTCCCCGCCTCGGAGGTCGAGCTGCTGATCGATCCGCGGCCCCCCCATCGCCTGCGCTTGCGCGGCCGCGTCGATGAGCGGTCCTTTCACGGTCCCAAACTGGAGTTGTGGACCGAGGTCTCGACCGAACCTGGCTCTTCCTCCCTGCGCATCGCTGACCAGATTCATAACCGGGGCGCCTCCCCTCAGGAGTTCGAACTGATCTACCACGCAAACTTTGGTCCTCCCCTCCTCGAAGAGGGGGCCCGCTTTGTCGGCGCGATTGGCGAGGTCACCCCCTTCAATGCCCACGCCGCCCAGTTCAAGGCCAAGTTCGCCGAGTACGAAGGGCCGAGACGTGGATTTGTCGAGGAGGTCTTTCTGCTCTCTCCGCTCGCCGACGCGCGAAAGCAGACGACGGCAATGCTTCGCAATCGAGCTGGTGATAAAGCGGTCTCGCTGACCTACTCTCCGGACGAGTTGCCATGGTTGACGCTCTGGAAGAACACCGCCGCCCTCGAGGACGGATACGTCACCGGGATCGAACCTGGGACCAGCTCCCCGGCCAATCGCCGCCTCGAGCGTGCGGCGGGGCGACTGCCCGTTCTTGGTCCAGGGGAGTCCCGACGGTTCCACCTCGACGTTCAGATCTTCACCGAATCGACCGAGGTCAGGGCCGTTGAAGAGGCGATCCGCAATCTCCAGTTGCGTCGGCCAACGGTCTTCTCCCCCCGGACCGTTCGCTGAAGGCGGTGGTGTGGCGGACAGCTCCTGGTTTCGTCTCACCCCTTCTCCTCTCGACCTTCCTCCCGATCCTTTTCGCCCAGGAGGAGGTTGCGCCCAACGAGATAGAGGACGACGCCGAGGATGCTGAACGGAAGGAGGGAGAGCAGGTCCGACCAGGTGCCGCTGTAGAAGGGGTTGTACTGGACCGCCCACTCCTCGATCTGTCGATTGGTCTCGATCGTGACTCCGGCGAGGAAGGCGATGACGATCCCAGCGATGGCGCCTCCGGCAATATAGCCCGAGGCGAGCAGGACTCCCGGGCTCTTGTCCGTCTCGGCGACGACCTGCTCTTCCGTCAACTGGCGATGGCTCAAGCGACGTCGCATCCATCGATCTACTCCCCACCGCAATGCTCCGCCGATGAAGATCGGCGTCGAGGTCGAGAGGGGGAGGTAGACGCCGACCGCGAAGGCCAGCGAGGGAACTCCCGAGGCTTCCAGCATCAGCGTGATCATCACGCCAATCAGCACCAGTGCCCAGGGGAGCTGGCGATCGAGGATGCCCTTGATGATATAGGACATGAGGGTTGCCTTCGGGGCATCGAACTTCTGGGCTTTGCTCCCGTCAGGGCGCTCCGTGACGGTCCCGTTGATCCCCGGGTCGACACGGTAGACCGGGATCCCCTGCTCATTGACGAGAAATTTCTGAGTTGCGCCGTCCTCTCCCGGTTGGCGCCAGACAAAGTAGCGGTGGGAGTCCTGGCTCGCCTGGGGGCCCCGCAACCCTTCCTGATTCCTGAGCTGGGTTGGATCGACCCGCCACGTTTGGCCCACGGCCTCCGGAACTGGGAGATAGACGGTGCCGGTGTCGTTCAGTCGCGTCAGGATCGGGCCGATCAAGAGGGCCGACGCCAAGGAGCCGAAGAGGATCGCTACCTGCTGAGCCCGGGGAGTTGCCCCCAGCAGGTGGCCCGTCTTGAGGCTCTGCGCGATCGTTCCCCCGTTCGACGAAGCGATGCAGACGATCGCTCCGATCGAGAGCGCTGTCACATAGTAGGGCGGCGTCGTCCACCCCACCAGCACGAAGATCAAGCACGTCAGCAGCAGCGTCGCCACCGTCATCCCCGAGATCGGATTCGACGACGAGCCAACCTCTCCGGTCAGCCGCGCCGAGACTGTCACGAAGAGAAAGCCAAAGACGACGATCGCCAACGCCCCCAACAGGTTCATCTGCAGACTCCGCAAGGCGAGAATCAGCCCCACCAAGACCACGATCCCGCCGATGACCCACGGCAGTGGCAAGTCCAGGTCGGTCCGCTCAACGCTCCGCACCGTTCCTTTCGCTCCTCCCCCCCATCCACGAAACCCCTCCCGTACCCCCGCCCAGATCATCGGAATCGAACGCAGCATGCTCAGTATCCCTGCCGCCGCGACCGAGCCGGCTCCAATATAAAGAAGATAGGCCCCGCGGATCTCGTTCGGCCCCATCTCCCGGATCGGGATACTCCCCGGTGCGAGCGGCTCGCTTAACCCATCCCCGAAGAACTGGATTAACGGAATCAACACCAGGTAGGCCAGGATCCCGCCCCCAACCATCCATCCGGCAATCCTGGGTCCGATAATGTAGCCGACACCAAGAAGTTCTGGGGAGATCTCGGCGGAGAGGGAGCCGCCACGAAAGGGTGGCCCAAAGATCCGCTCCGGAACCTCTTTCCAGAGACGAAAGGCAGACATGAGGGATTTGTAGACGAGACCGATGCCAAAGCCGGTGAGGATGGTTCGGGC
Organism: Blastocatellia bacterium; assembly: GCA_049317725.1. GTDB lineage: Bacteria > Acidobacteriota > Blastocatellia > RBC074 > RBC074 > CAIOZW01. Next base: position 2,877 of record JBMOHS010000073.1, on the reverse strand, counting down.
CCCGATCTTTGTGGCGGAGATCTCTGCCGTACCAGCTTTGACCGCGATGGCGAGGGAGGTGTCGTCCGCTCCGGCCTTGAGCACCTCGGCGCAGGCGGTGCCCTCAGGGAATTTGAGTTGACCGTGCTGCTGGACGATCAGGGCACGTCGCATCGGGATCATCATGAGGATACCGAGCAGTCCGCCGAGAACTCCGACCATCAAGACCTGCAGAATCTCGAGGTCAAAACCTAGAATCAGGATCGCTGGCATCGTCGCTCCGAAGCCAAAAGCGATCGACTCCCCGGCCGATCCGGCAGTCTGGACGATATTGTGTTCGAGGATCGTCGCCGGTCGAATCCCGACCCGGGCCAACAACCGGAAGAGCGTCATGGAGATGACGGCAATCGGAATCGACGCGCTGACCGTCAGGCCCGTCTTCAGGACCAGATAAAGGGAAGAGGCACCAAAGACCACCCCCAGTGCCGTTCCCGTCAGCAACGGAAGCCACGTCAACTCAGGCAACCGCTCCCAGGCCGGAATAAAGGGGCGCATCCCCATCGCTCCGCTCTCAACAGGCTCCTTGGCCATCACCGCTCCTTTCAGCGCTCTTCATTCGGACTCTGCCGGGTTAGCTTCGAGCGCCATCCCTTCAGCTCACGCTGCTCCTCGACCGGTCGCACTACCCGGAATCCCACCATGATCGCTTCTGTGTGCCACCAGATGCTCTGTGGATTCTGCGGGTCCCGCAAACTCCAGTCCTTCTCCGAGTGCCCCCGCGCCCCGCTCCGCAACCTCCCCGCCTCGTCGTCCCAAGAGCCGCCTCGCACGACGTGCGGATAGCGACCTCCCCCCGGAATTCGCACCGGCCGCAGGGCGACATCGCGGGGGTTGAGCGTCTGATAATATGCCGGATCATAACGGTCGAGGCACCATTCGGCGACGTTGCCGTGGAGGTCGTGAAAGCCCCAGGGGTTGGGTTTCTTGCGACCCACAGGGTGAGGTTTATAATCGGAGTTGGTGGTCAGCCAAGCGTGATCCGGGAGGAGGGCCGGATCGTCGCCGAAGGAGTAGGCGGTGGCAGTGCCCGCCCGACAGGCATACTCCCACTCGGCCTCTGTCGGAAGCCGGTAGGTCTTGCCCGTCTTTTCGGAGAGCCAGTGGCAGTATTCGGACGCGGCTTGGTAGGTCATGCTGATGGCCGGTTGGCGACCTTTGCCATACCCGTGGGCCTCATCGGCGTAGGGGGGAGTAGGCCGGGTGACAATTCCCGGATCGGCTTTGCTGGAGGGCGTGGCTTCGAGTTGTGTGCCAAAGGCGAACTGATCGTACTCGTCCCAAGTGACTTCGTACTTTCCCATCCAGAAGGAGGAGACTCGGACGGGGTGGCGTGGCGACTCGTCGGGGCGATGCCCCTTCTCCTTTTCGTCGCTTCCCATGAGAAACTGTCCTCCCTGGACGGGGAGCATCTCAAAGCGGACATTGGTGCCGGGGATCGTCTCCTGATACGGCTCCAGGGGGGGCGGGGATTGGCCAGAGGCACCCAGCTTCGGGAAGAAGGCGGTCGTGCTGGCGAAGAATAACAGCGTCGCGCCTGAGATCAACAACAGGATCGAACTGATCGAGATGAAACGACTTTTGATCGGCATAGCAGTTGAAACTCTCCAAAAATGTCTGGCCCTGACCCCCCACCTCGCCGCGGTGAGCCAACGCCCTCTCTCACCCGGACGAAGGGCTTGGGGACGGTTGGTAGCAACAGGGATCCTCTCGACGATTTTGCCCCGATCAGCCTGGGGCGGCTCGACCCCGCGATGGATGGCAGGTCGCTTGGGCCTCCATGAAGCGGAGCGAATATTGATGGGGACCAAGGCGCGCCTGCAGCTCTACAGCCGTTCCGCCACCATCGCGGAGAGGGCCATGGAAGCGGCCTTTGCCCGCCTCACCCGGCTCGACGCCGTCCTCAGCGATTATCGCGAGAGCAGCGACCTGACCGCCTTCTGCCAGCAGGCCGGAAGAGGCCTCGTCCCTGTCGATGACGACCTCTTCCGCCTTCTCACCCTCTCCCAGGTTTGGGCCGGACGGACGAGCGGTCTCTTCGATGTGACGGCGGCACCGATCGTGCAGCTCTGGCGGCGAGCCCGGCGAACGCGCCAGCTCCCTGACGCAGAGCGACTGGCGGAGGCCAAGTCACGGGTGGGGATCGAGCACCTGCGGCTCGACCCGGCAACGCGTCAAGCCGGACTGGCGAAGCCCGGGATGCGAATCGATTTCGGGGGGATCGCCAAGGGAGATGCCGCCGATCAGGCCCTCGCTGTGCTCGCTGCGCACGGGATCGATCGGGCACTGGTGGCCATCGGAGGGGACATTGCGGTGAGCGGAGCTCCCCCTGGTACCCACGGGTGGAAGATCGGACTCGCTTCTCCAGAGGATCCGAGCCGTCCGCCGGCTCACTTCCTCTACCTCAGCCACGCCGCCGTCTCAACCTCGGGCGATCTCGAGCAGTCTGTCACCATCGACGGGCGTCGCTACTCCCACATCGTCGACCCAAGAACCGGGTTGGGGGCGATTCGACCAGGAGTGGTCTCGGTCCGCGCCCGCCATGGAGCCACCGCCGATGTCCTGGCAACTACTCTCAGCCTCTTGGGTCCAGAAGAGGGCCTCACGCTCCTCGAACAGCTCTCGAAGATCGACCCGTTCCTGGCGGCCCGATTCGATTTTCCAGCCGGCGTCTCCGCTCCCGTCCTCTCCAGGAAGTGGCTGCAGCACTAGCCCGCATTTCTCATCAGAATTTCCCGGAGCGCCAGATGAGACAGGATTACACTCTCAGAATTCCTGATTCAAGCTGGTGAGATCTGTTTGCCCCGAAGGGGCAACGCATACCAGCCCAGGGCAACGCCC
>JBMOHS010000072.1:0-18911 GCA_049317725.1 Blastocatellia bacterium | reverse complement strand
CGCTACATGCTCAATGTCGAGACGCGTGGCAGCCAGTCACTGCTCAACGTGCAGGCCTTCCGCGACCCAACAGCGTACAAGCTCAAGGTCAAGCGCCCTGGCTCGGACGAAAGCCGCGAGGTGAATGTCGACCTACTCGAAACCTTTAACTGGCTCGTCGGCCTCACGGTCAAGCATATCGCAGCGCCACAGACCTTCGCGGCCGAGTGTGAGCGCGACAGCGAGAAGCGCCTTCGCGTGAAGGGACGTCTCAGGCAGGATGCCGACGGTCCCTACTGGTTCCGTACCGTGACGGGGACTACGCCTGACGGCCGCAAGGCCCTGGTGATCTGGCGCAAGCTCACGACCGACCCCGAGCAGGACAACCTCATCCTCGACGAGTGGTTCGCCAAGCAGGGCTATTCGTCGAAGGACAGCGAGTTCGACGTCATCTGGGTCAACGGCGGCAACAACCTGGAGAATCTCAAGACACCTGACGATCGGTGGAAGGTGCGCCTCATCGAGGAGGACTTTCACCGGCTGATGTTCGACACGGAGGGGATGTAATGCCGCGCGGACGCCCCAAGAAGGACACCACATCCACCCCGAACGCACCAACGGCAGCACGTCCCCGTCCGACAACGCAGACACAGGTGCCGTTTGCGTACAAGCTGGTTCTCAACCAGTGGCTGCTCTCACTGTTCAACGTGAAGTCCTTCAAGGACCTCGCTGAGCCCCTTCGCAGCGAGGCCCTCGAAGGTCTCGACGAAAACAATGTTCATTGGTTCCATCATGCGCTCACCGCGCAGTTGTTCAACCTGACCCAGCTGCCGACTGAGCTGCTGCTCGAATACGACCAGAACATCGTCAAACACACACTGCGCCTCAACGAGCGACGCCTCACCCACGGCGAGGAGCCGATCGTCTGGAAGTACTTCCAGTACCTCGCGCTGTTGTTCACCGAGATCTACCTCGACCGATACTTCCGGGACCCGCTGGAGCTGCTTAGGGCGCTCAACAGCCAGATTGTGGCTTACAACGATGGCAAGCCAGAGTCCGACCTGATCGCGCCGCTGGATGAGACAACTGATCCGTGGCCGCAGCTCAATAAGCTCGCGTTCTGGATGGCCACTGGCGCGGGTAAGACGCTGCTCATGCACGCGAACATTCTCCAGTATCAATACGCGCTCGAGACGCACGGGCGCAGCCGCGAACTGAACCGGGTAGTGCTGCTCACCCCGAACGAGGGATTGTCGCAGCAGCATCTGCGGGAGTTCCGCACGGCGGGTATTTACGCAGAGATGTTCAACAAGGACCGAGGAAGTCTGTTCGCAGGGCGTGCGGTCGAGATCCTGGAGGTCACACGTCTGCGCGACGAAATGGGCGACAAGACGGTTGCCATCGACGCCTTCGAGGGCAACAACCTTGTGCTGGTCGACGAAGGGCACCGTGGTGCAAGTGGAGGCGAGGATGGCGCTTGGATGCGCTACCGCAACGCCCTCTGCGAGAAAGGCTTCTCCTTTGAGTATTCGGCAACGTTTGGGCAGGCGGTCAAGGGAAAGGCTAAGCTGACCGAACAGTATGCCAAGAGCACACTCTTTGACTACTCATACCGCTATTTCTATGGCGACGGCTTTGGCAAAGACTACCAGATTCTGAACCTGGATCAGGCGACCCAGCGCGACCACCTCGAGCTGTACCTGGTGGCCGGACTGCTCTCCTTCTACCAACAACAGCGGCTTTACCGGGAGCAGGGCCTGCAGTTCCGAGGATTCAACCTTGAAAAGCCGCTCTGGGTATTCGTTGGCGGAAGTGTGACGGCGACGCTGGCGACGCGGGATGGGTCGGATATCGTCGAGATCCTGCAGTTCTTCGCCCGCTATGTGGCAGACCGTGCAGGCAGCATTGCGCGGATTCAGAAAGTGCTCAATGAAGGATTGGTGACCTCCAGCGGGCGCAATCTCTTTGCCGAGCGGTTCAAGTATCTGATTGCATCTGGCCTGACCCCCACCCAAGTTTTCGAGGAGACGCTGTCAACGCTCTTCAACGCCCCGGCGGGCGGCCAGCTCTACGTGGAGAATCTGAAAGGTGCAACTGGCGAAGTTGCGTTGCGGCTTGGCGCGGAGAATGAAGCCTTCGGTGTCATCAACGTGGGTGACGATACAAAGCTGGTGGAGTTGTGCCGGAAAAACGAACTTGAGACCGGTGAGCGTGAATTCTCTGGATCCTTATTCCACGACATCAACAAGCCGCACTCCACCGTGAATCTTCTAATCGGGTCGAAGAAGTTCACCGAGGGGTGGAGCAGCTGGCGTGTATCGACGATGGGCTTGATGAACGTGGGCAAGGGCGAGGGTGCGCAGATCATCCAGCTATTTGGTCGTGGTGTCCGCTTGAAGGGCTACAACCTGAGCCTTAAGCGCAGCGGACGGACGGCACTTCCCGACGGAGTTGAACGGCCGAAGCACATTGCCGTCCTGGAAACGCTGGGTATCTTCGGCATTCACGCGGACTATATGGCACAGTTCCGCGACTTTCTCGAAGAGGAAGGACTGCCGACCAACGACGATCGCGTCGAGTTCTTGCTGCCTGTCATCAAGAACCTGGGGACGCAGAAGCTGAAGACTATCCGGCTGAAGAAGACGATCAACGGGGTGAGCACCGAGTTCGGCGACGCCTTCCGGAAGCTCGCGCCCGTCCCGACCATTGCTCCCCCAAACCTCAAGGACCCGAACGAGGCGAGACATCTTCATGGGAACCGCCTCGTGCTCAACTGGTACCCAAAGATCCAGGCGATGAAGTCGGGAGGTCTCGTTGGTGGGGATGCCAACGCAGCGCCATATGAGACGCACCTGACCGCACGGCAGGTGGCGTTTCTCGACCTCGATCGGGTCTACTTCGAGCTGGAGCGCTACAAGGCAGAACGAGGCTGGTACAATCTCAACCTGACTCGAACTGGCATCGAGGCGTTGCTGTTGGACCAGACTTGGTACCGACTGCAGATCCCGGAAACAGAGCTCGCGATCGCCTCGTTTGAGACCGATTCCTTCGGGCGTAAGGTGCGCCTTTGGGAAGAGATCGCGGTTGCACTCCTCAAGAAGTACACCGAGCGCTACTACACCTTCAGGAAGCGGGAGTGGGAAATGCCTCACCTCGAGTACCGAGAGCTCGAAGGGGACGATCCCAACTTCTTATGCGCACGGGATTCGGATGATCAAGGATACTACCGAATCCTCATAGACCAGTCGCGAGACGACATCGTTGCCAAGCTTGAAGAACTCAAGTCGTCGATCGGCAAGGGAGACATGAAGCCTTGGGAGTTCCAGGGAATGAAGGCCGTGTGGTTCGGAAGGCACCTCTACCAGCCGCTGCTTTACTTGGACTCGAGCATCGTGGAGATCAGTCCGGTGCCTCTCAACAAGGGGGAGAGGGCGTTTGTGGAAGACCTCCGGGCGTTTCACGACCAGAATGCGACTTGGTTCCAAACCCGAGAACTCTACCTCCTCCGCAACTTAAGCAAGGGGCGTGGCGTCGGGTTTTTCGAGGCTGGTAACTTTCATCCGGACTTTATTCTCTGGCTAATCGATGGCTCCCGGCAGCGGGTGATCTTCGTCGACCCCAAAGGAATCCGAAATCTGGGTGTGACGGACCCGAAGATCCAGTTCCACCAGACCATCAAGGAGATCGAGCAGCGGCTTGGTGACCCGTCCGTGGAGCTCAAATCCTACATCGTGTCCAACACGTCGTCAGCTACGATGCAGCTTCTCTGGAATATGACCAAGGAAGATATGAAGCGACGTCACGTGCTCTTCCAGGATGAGGACAACGATAGCTACATTTCAGAACTACTGAAAGTTGACTAAAGTTTTAGAATCCTATCTCAATGCCCTTGGCGTATTACGGAATCGTAAATATACGATTTAATTTGAATTCATCAATTTACCTGTGAATTTAGTATGTTGCGTTCACTTTCCAAACTCTTCTTCTGGTTAATTCGAGCATGGCCGGTTTTATCGCTCGGGCCTATCTGGTTGGCTCATAGAGCCGCTTACTCTTTATTTTCTTATAATACTGTCTTGGTGGACAAGATTGCAGGCAGTACGCTACAGGTCATCGGTAGCTTTTTGATTCTCTATTCGATTAATTCAAATTTGGGCCTTTTCAAAAATCAACACCTTGGCAAAGTTATCAGGGGGTGGATTCAGTCTTTTCCGCTCTTTCGAAGGCCTGTTACCGGTACCCTAAATGCTTCTGTCAAAGCCAGCACTACGACTTTTGGCACTCCCCGCATTTCCACTATTCGCGCAACTTCCACAATCGAAGAGAGAGTTGCCGATCTGGAACGCCAACTTGAAGAAGTTCGGCAGCAGACAAATGAAGATATACGCGTCCTCAATGACCGTATTGCAGATTTATACTCTAAACTATCGACGGACGTTGCTCAGAACACCACGATAGCCAAGCAGATCTCTTCAAAACTAGAGGAAGCGATCACTGGCGACTTCAAGCAACAGGCTTTCGGTGTCATTATTACTTTATACGGTACTCTTATGAATGTATTCTTCTAGGCCTGATCACTCGGTCAAATTAACCACTTAAAATTTGGGCTTTTCGGTATCCTCCGTGCTGCGCAATAGGGATGGGATGTATAGCATAAGTTAGTCGCATTATTTTCTTGACACAATGAAACTTTATGGTACATTTCTGCTGGTTATTTGAGTTATGGGATTAGGCTGATAGGGTTGACAGGCCAAGGTTCGATTCCTTGGAAGTATGTTTACTCCATTTGCTTCTTTTTTCTAATCGTCATTGTACGATTTTGCAATTTAAATCTATCAGATACAACTTGCAAAATAGAAAGGAACAAGCCTATGAAAGTAAACAACAAGCAAAATATTCTTGAAAACTCAAATTGCATAGCTTCTAATGCTATACTTGAAACAATTTGGGCAATCGGAGTAAATGTTCTTGCTGGTGCCCTATCAACCTAATCCCATTAACAATTAAAATCTCATAATCGGTTATTAGTACTTCTGCCTGCCCTACATTTTCTCATTTTAAAAGTTCTCCCAATTTGCTGCGCGCCTCATGATTAGTCACCCCAGGAAAATTACTGCTCAAAAAGCCTTGAAATCAGTTGCTGAGCACACGAGTGAAGTCGAGCAGTTTTAGTGGACACCTCATCGTTAGCCTTGGAGGTGTCAGATGACCAAAAGCCACCAACCGTTCACCCCAGAATTTCGCAAGAGAAAATTGAAGAGTGCTTCCGGGGTTTGTGTGGGAAGGCGAAAACATCACAGAGCGTTCAGGGATACCAGAATTTATTCTGAAGGAACACCGCTTCGCAATTGACCGGCCAGGCATCCGTTCGAATCATCTGCAGCGGGAACCCGTTTGGCCCATCTCTTCCGGCAGGAGTCCTTGATCCGGAACCAGAGCGACAGTTGCCGTAAAGATCGTTGGGGAGGGGGAAGCATTCCTGAAGTAGGGGCGGACGCACACGAAAACCGGAAATCCTTTTAGTATGATGCCTGGATCGACCGCGAGACACTTGATCAGCAAAATTCTGGCATCCAATGCTGCTATCTGTGATTGACGCCGAGCTGGAAGTGGTTGAGAGGTGGATCAGGGAACTCTTACGCGAGGTGATGAAATGAGCATTGATCGGTCGGAAAGCGAGCTGCGCGGCATTCTGGTCGAGTTGCGCAAATTACCCTGCGAAACCGAATGGGCTGAGTTCAAGCATAACAATGCCGACCCACACTTGGTCGGTGAATACCTCTCCGCGCTCGCCAATTCGGCCGCCTTGAACGGTAAAGTGGTCGCTTGGCTCATCTGGGGCGTACACAATGTGACCCATGAGGTCGTCGGCACTACCTTCAATCCGGCAACAGCCAAAGTTGGTAATGAAGAGCTGGAAAGCTGGTTGCTGCGTCTGCTCACGCCCAAGATCAACTTTCACTTTTACACTTTTCAGTTCGAACAGAAGTCCGTCGTACTGATGGAAATCAGCGCCGCTTTTCGTCACCCGGTGCAGTTCAGTGGGGCTGAGTATATCCGCGTCGGGTCCAACAAGAAGAGGCTGAAAGATTTTCCTGAAAAAGAGCGTGAACTCTGGCGAGTGTTCGACCGCATACCTTTTGAAAAGGAGATTGCTGCTGAGAATATTGCCCCCGAAGATGTGTTAAAACTACTGGATTACCCAGCCTATTTTGATCTGCTCTCCCTGCCGCTTCCCGAGGGCCGTGAGGGAATTCTTTCAGCTTTGGCCTCTGACGACTTGATTAGCCTTGGGAAAGGCAGTAAATGGAATATCACCAACCTCGGGGCTGTACTGTTTGCCAGACGATTAGCCAGCTTCCGTACGCTCACTCGCAAGGCCTTACGGGTTGTACTTTACAAAGGGGAAAACCGGGTAGAAACCGTACGCGAACAGGAGGGCGGTAAGGGCTATGCCTCTGGATTTGAAGGGCTGATTGGGTTTGTCACCAACCTGCTGCCCAGTAACGAGGTCATCGGTCAGGCTCTCCGCAGACAGATCCCAATGTTTCCGCTTCTGGCAATCCGTGAACTGTTAGCCAATGCTATTATTCACCAAGATTTTTACTTGACCGGCACCGGACCCATGGTGGAAATCTTTGCCGGCCGCATTGAGATTACCAACCCTGGTCTGCCGCTGGTGCAGACCGACCGTTTTCTTGACAGCCCACCACGCTCTCGCAATGAGGGCCTCGCCTCCTTCCTCCGACGTATCGGTGTTTGTGAGGAACGCGGCAGTGGGGTGGACAAAGTAGTGTTTCAAACGGAGCTATACCAGCTGCCGGCTCCACTCTTTGAAACCACTGATCAGCACACCCGAGCTGTCCTTTATTCTTATCGAGACCTCAATGAAATGGACAAAGTCGAGCGAATCCGTGCCTGCTATCTGCACGCCTGTTTGCGCTATGTCCAACGGGATTGTCTGACCAACACCTCACTTCGCGAACGGTTCGGTGTCGAAGAAAGGAACAAAGCTGCCGTTTCACGTTATATCCGGGAGGCGGTCGATGCCGGCATGATCCGACCAGTCAATGAGGATGCGTCCCGCAAGATGATGAAATATATACCCTTTTGGGCATAGCCATTTTAATTGATGGGTAATTGATGAAAACCGTGAAGTGATAGTCGCTGTAAGTTCTAAATTATTGAAAATAAACTATTAAGGATTGATGTGCTTAATTGATGGCTATTTGACAGGCTGACGCACCGCTGTTGTCGTGCGATAGGCGGATCTTGAAATTGTTGGGGGATGTGACGAAGTCAGTGCCATGGATCCTGTGATCGTGCATTGAGCCGAAGACAGGCAGGTGGGAGGTCACGGCACACTCTCCACGGTTTCGTCTGACAGCATCAAGTTGAAATGGAAGACCTGTTCGATAACACCAAGTAGAACGCCAGCCTGCGATCCAGAATGGGCAAGAATGGGGAGAAAGGGGAACTTCCCTCGACGTTCAACCAATATTCGCAGCAGGGAGGAAGGAAGATGACACGCCTCTATTTGCCTGGCCGTGACGTGGAGAACCTGGACCGGTTGCAGGAGGAGTACCGCCATCTGCCGGAGGGGTTGCCCGAGGTGCGGATCCGGAAGGCGACCCAGCTCGATCCGACATTGCGGGGAGGGGAACGGGAAGGGGAGGTGGAGGTTCCGGACGCTTCCGCCGATGACGTCCTCGAGATCGTCTTCGAAGGAGGAACGACGAGGTGGGTCTCCGTCGCCACCGCCATGGAAGAGCAGGAGGGCTCTGCAACGCGGGGGAAGAGGGGGCCACTGAGGATCCCGAGTACCTGGGGATCGACCAGCAAGACGCGCGGCGGGGCAGGGGAGATGCGGGCCAGGGAGGTGCGGGTCCTCGAGACTCGCCTCCCCGAGGCGATCGTCGAGCTGGCCGCTACCGCCTCCGCGCGGATGGTCGCGAAGTACTTTGAAAGCAAGCTGGTCGACTCGGGCCCAGGACTCTATCACTACCTGGAACCGAACCATTTGGAGAAGGTGGTCAGTCCGGCGCGACTGGACCGTACGTCGCCCTACCTGCTCTTTCTGCACGGAACCGCATCGAGCACCGTCGGAAGTTTTGGGCAATTGGGCTACCGCCACGCGGGGGACACGCTCAAGCTGGGGGACTCGGTCGAATGGGAGAAGTTGAAGGCCCGCTATCCGGAGCGGATGTTGGGATATGAGCACCGCACCTTCTCCGAGAGCCCGATCCGCAATGCGTTGGAGTTGGCTGAGCTGCTGCCCGAGCAGGCGACCCTCCACCTGCTCTCCCATTCCCGGGGGGGATTGGTCGGGGAGCTGCTCTGTCTGGGGCAGATGGAGGAGTTGCTCGATCCCGCGACCGCCAGCGGGAAGATCGACCAGTTGCTGCGTCCGTGGCGCGAGGCGGATCGGGAGGAGGACCGTCAAGATCTCGAGGCGCTGCTCACGCTGTTGCCGAAGAAGCGGTTCAAGATTGACAAGTTTGTGCGGGTCGCCTGTCCGGCGCGAGGAACGGTCGCCCTCGCCGGCCGGCTCGACCTGACCCTCTCGCTGCTGCTCAACCTGCTGGGGGCGATCCCTGTCTTTTCCGCCAGTCCGACCTACCGGGTCATCAAGTCCCTCGTTCTCGAACTGGTCAAGCGGCGGACCGATCCGAAGGTCTTGCCAGGGATTGAAGCGATGATGCCTGGGTCCCCCCTGGTCTACACGCTCAACAACCTCGGTCTGTCGACGAAGTCCGATCTGGCAGTGGTGGCGGGGGACATTGAGGGGGGCGATCTGCTCCAACGCTTGACGGTCTTTCTGACGGACCGCTTCTTCCGGGAGGACCACGATCTGGTGGTCAACTGCGCGGCGATGAAGGGCGGGCTGCGCCGCACGAGCGCGACGGTCTACGAGGATCAGGGACGAGAGGTCAGCCACTTCAACTACTTCCGGAACCTCGACACGCGCAGCCGGATCGCTGGCTATTTGCTCGCCCCGGCGGAGGATCGTCAGAAAGTGGCGGATGTCGGGTTTGCTCCCTTGATCCGGGAACGAGGGGCGAGCCCCTCCCAGAGGAGTCCGCAAGTCGACCGCTTCCCAGAGAAGAAGGGGACCCTCTTTCTGCTGCCGGGGATGATGGGCTCCCAGCTGTGTGCGCCGGGAGAGAGGCCGCTCTGGCTCGATCCCGTGACCATCGGAGAGCAGGGATTGCGTGGACTCAAGCTGGACCAGCGACTCGAGGCGAAGGCACTCCTGCCGGGAGTGTATGACCGCTTGATCGAACATCTCGCGGGAGTGTACGAAGTCGTCCCCTTCCCCTACGACTGGCGCCGGTCGATCAAGGATGCGGCCAGGAAGCTGGCAGAGAAGGTTCGGGAGAAGTTGGATGGCACTCCACACCCGGTTCGTTTTCTCGGCCACTCGGCGGGGGGACTCGCCGTGCGGGCGATGATGGCGATGGAGCCGGATCTCTGGCGGCGGGTCAGCGAACGGGGCGGGCGGCTGCTTATGCTCGGCACGCCGAATCGGGGAAGCTACTGGGTCGCCCGGCTCCTCGCGGGAGAGGCCCGGTTGATCCACGAACTGGCCATGCTCGAACTGGAGGGGGAGGGGCAGGATCTGCCAGCCCTCTTCTGCACTTTTCCCGGGATCCTCGAGCTGCTTCCCGAGAGGCTGCTGCAACCGGAGGGGTGGAGTCGGTGGAAGTCTGCCCAGCCCCCCGCTCCAACGGCGTTGGAAGAGGCCCGTCAGGTTCGGGAGGAGCTCGATCGGTCGCTTGAGAAAGTCGATCGATCGTCGATGGTGCTGGTCGCGGGAGTGGCAGCGTTGACGCCAAGCGACCTGCGCGAGGACCGTGCTCCCCACGTCTTCGTGGCTGGTGCGGCGGGAGATGGGCGTGTCACCCACCAGCAGGCCAAACTCGACAAGGTTCGCACCTGGTCTGTCAGCGCCTCCCACGGCAGTCTGGCCGACTATCCAGCGTCTTTTCCAGGGCTCCTCGAGCTGCTTGAACGGGGAGAGACCCGTCAACTCCGGGAAGGTCTTCCCCTCTCGCAAAGGGAGGAGGAGGTTCTCGATCCAGAGATGGAGATCCCCGCTGTCTTTCCGGCCGAGGAAGATCTGATCGAAAGCGCGATCGGGATGGAGCAAAAGCCGGAGGAGTTCCCCATCTTGCACCTTTCGATTGTTCACGCCAACCTGCGGGACGCCTCCTACCCGATCATGGTCGGCCATTACCGGGAGGACGCGATTGTCGGAGCCGAGGCCCATATTGACCGGCTCTTGGGATGGCAGCTCTCGCGGATGTTCCAGCTCGGCCTCTATCCAGGGCCGGAAGGGACCGTCGAGATCTTCGACGCGGTCGATCCCCAGACGAAGCATTTGAAGGGCGCGCTGGTTCTCGGGCTCGGCGAGATGGGCCAGTTGACCCGGGAAAAGATCCGCGCTGTGGTCACCGAGGCCGCCGTGCGCTATGCCCTGCGCTGCCAGCAGAAGCGGCAGGCCAGCGAGGGGACTGCCAAAGAGCTGGTCGTCTCGCTCAGTACGTTGTTGTTGGGAACCTACAGCAACTCCCAGTTGAGCGTCTACGAGTCGGTCCAGGCGATTCTGCAGGGCGTGATCCAGGCCAACCGGCTGCTCGAATCTGTCGAGTCGCGCGAACGGGATGCGGCGGCGGGAGAAGCAACGGTCAGGGTGCGCATTGGTGCTCTCGAGATCGTCGAGCTGTATCAGGACATTGCGAGCCAAGCGATCGAGGCGGTGCAGGAGATCCTCCAAAACCCTTCACTCGACCATGGCCAAGCGAGTTTGGTTCTCGACTCCCCTTACTTGAAGTCAAAGCGCGGGGGACGCCCGCAGCGCCCGGCCGACCTGTTTGCCGCTGGGTGGTGGCGTCGCGTCAAGATTACGGTCGAAGACGCTCTCGAAGGGACACCTGCTCCGGAGAGGAGGATGCGATTGACGGTCCTCACGGACCGAGCCCGGGTCGAAGAGGAGGAGCTGATCACCCAGCGCAGATTGATCGACCGGCTGGTCGAGCAGTCGATCGATCGGTACGAGAATGATTCTGACCTCAATGCGGCACTCTTTGAATTGATGGTGCCGGTGACCTACAAGGACCAGTTGCTCTCGCAGGGGGACCTCGTTCTGGTCGTCGATGGAGAAGCGGCCAACTATCCGTGGGAGTTGATGGCCTGCCGCTCCCGCGACGAGGTCCGGCCGATTGCCCTTGGGAGAGGAATCATCCGGCAACTTGTCACGGCGCGACCTCTCCCGCTGCGACCTGCCGCCAACGGTGACCATGTTCTGGTGATTGGTGACCCACAGCTCGACGAGAGGGCCAACCAACTGGATGGGGCAAAGCAGGAGGCCGAACAGGTCGCTCAGCAACTGCAGAGTGGCGGGTATCAGGTGGAACCGGCAATCCAGGATGCGCCGCTGGCCCTCCTTCGTCGGCTCTTTGAGCGGGACTACCGCATCATTCACGTGGCGGGACACGGGTACTTCGATGCCGAGCGTCCGACCAACAGCGGGCTGTTGCTTGGGGAGGGGCTCTGGCTCGGCTCTGCCGAGTTCCGGCAGCTTCGTGCGTTGCCCGATCTGGTCTTTCTCAATTGTTGCCATCTCGGCAAGATGGAACGAAAGGGCGAGCAGTGGAACCGGCTTGCTGCCAGCCTCTCCCAAGAGCTGATCGGCATGGGAGTCAAGGCGGTGGTCGCCGCTGGGTGGGCGATCGATGATCAGGCGGCCCTCACCTTTGCCAAGATCTTCTACCAGGAGATGTTGGAGGGAAAAGGATTCGGGGAGGCTGTTCGCAGCGCGCGGGACGAGGTCTATGCGCAACATCCCCAGTCCAATACCTGGGGCGCCTATCAGTGTTATGGCAATCCCGATTTCAAGCTGAGACCTCCCAACGGAAAGGGGCGATCGTCAACGTGGAGGGCCCCCTTGACCAGCCAGCAAGCCAAGGATCGCTTGAAGGCGATCTGGGAAGATTCCCGGGAAGGCAAGCATCAGGACCAAACGCGTGAACAACTGAAATTGATGCACGATTCCCTGCCGGGGGAGTGGCTGGATGGCGAGATGCTGGGCTTACTCGGAGATGTCTGGGGCTCCCTCGGCGATTTTGATCGTGCGATCGACTTGTATTATCAGGCGAAGCAGCACGAGTCGGGGCTCATCTCTTTGTGGACCCTGCAACAGTTTGCCAATCTTCTTGTCCGGTCACTCACGCCGAAGAATCAGGCGCCTCCGCCACCCGGGAAGATCAGGGAGAGGCTCGCTGATGCAGAGAAGCTCCTCCTCACCCTTTCTCGATTGAACGAAACAAATGAGACATCGGAGCTTCTCGCTCTCTTTGGGAGCCTCTACAAGCGATGGGCCCAGTTTGAGAAATTGTCGAAGTCGAGACAAGAGAGGCTGCGGAAGGCGGCAGAAAAGTACCAGGAAGCGTACGAGGTCTCGAAGAAGCGATCTGGGCAGGGGGATCCCTATCCCGGTCTCAACTGGCTGAGTTGTGAGTATGTCGTCCGGCAACACCGAGCGAAGTCCAAACCGCCGTCCGGTGGCGAGGCGGACTCAGCGCCCCCCAAAGAATTGAGCGAGATTCTCCAGACAGCGGCGAAGATGCAGCAGTCTGATGACGTCTATCAGCGGCTCCACACGCCGGATGCTGAGCTGCTGGTCGCCTTATTCAAAGGGCCATTGACAGATGAAGACGTCGCGCGGATCGGGGGAGGGTACCGAGACGCGCTCCGGGGGCGTGCTGATCAGAAAGAGATCGACTCGGTGCGGGCGCAGTTCGATTTCTTCCTGGAGATGTTGCCGCGCGATTGGGAGGGAGGCCGAGAAGACCTCTCCGCAATTCAGCAGTCCATCTCTGCGTAATGGGATGTCAAATGAGAGAGTGGAGCCGGCAGGCGAGGCAAGGATGGCTTGACGATCGGTGGGGGGGCATATTACGTTCCGCGCTATGAAACTCGACGTGTTGAGCGGGGAAGGGCAGAAAACGGTGACTCCGCGTCGCTGGTGGGGGGACCAACCGCTGCGGAGGGGACTGCAGGCGGGGGCGCTCGTGGCGGGGGCGATCCTCGTTCTCGATGTTGGATTTCGCACGGTGCCTTGGTCCGATGGCTGGGCGATCATCTACGCGGGGCTTTCGTTGGGGCTGGCGATTGGTCTCTCCCTTCGTCTCTGGCGAGAGCGTGAGAAGGCGGGGCGTTTCCGGCGACTGGCGCAGGGGCTCGTCATCCTGCTGCTCCTGGGTGGCGCGGCCAACAGTTTACGGCTTTCTGCCCTCGCGCTGGACGAAGCGGGTGCCGGGCTGGCGCCCGCGGCGTTTCCGACGCAGATTCCTCTCCTGATTCTCTTCTTGATCGAGTTCAGCCACTGGAGCCTCTCGGTCAACCGCTTGCGGATCCACCCGGCGCTCGTCTTTCTGCTCAGCTTTCTCTTGGTCGTTCTGGTGGGAACTGGGCTGCTGTTGCTGCCGAACGCGACGGTTGGAGAGATCGGTCTTGTCGACGCCCTCTTCACGGCGACCTCGGCGGTCTGTGTCACCGGACTGATCGTGCGGGACACGGCGACGGAGTTTACGTTGCTCGGGCAGTTGATCCTCCTCTTTCTCATCCAGGTTGGCGGCTTGGGGATGATGACCTTTACCAGCCTCTTCGGCTTCCTCTTTCGGGGCAGTTTCTCGCTGCAGAATCAGCTCTTCCTGCGCGACTTCATCAATGAGGAGAGCATCGGGGAGGTTGGGGGCACCTTGCTGCGGATCGTCTTCTTTACCCTCTTGGTGGAGGGGGGAGCGGCAGCATTGATCTTCTGGCTGCTCGATCCAGGGTTGCGACCTGGGAGCGCCGAGCGCCTCTTCTTCGCGATCTTCCACTCGATCTCGGCCTTCTGCAACGCCGGGTTTTCGACGCTCTCCCTGGGCTTGTACGAGCCAGGGTTTCGCACGCAGTATCACGTCCACCTGATTCTGGCGCTGACGGTGGTGTTGGGTGGAATCGGGTTTCCCGTGGTGCTCGGGTACTACACCTATCTTCGCCACGTCTGGACGGGAATTCGCAAGCAGTTATTGGGCATTGAGGACTACCGGCACGCGCCGCGAGTCGTCAATGTCGGCATCCGCCTGATGCTCTATCCCACATTGCTCCTGCTCGTCATCGGCTTTCTCGGCTACTGGGTCTTCGAGCAAGGGCACACCTTGCAGGGGCTGACGGGGTATGGTCGCTGGGTGACGGCCTTCTTTGGGGCAGTGACGCCACGCACGGCAGGATTCAATACGGTCGACATGACGGGGCTTG
This sequence comes from Blastocatellia bacterium, assembly GCA_049317725.1. GTDB lineage: Bacteria > Acidobacteriota > Blastocatellia > RBC074 > RBC074 > CAIOZW01. The sequence continues at coordinate 4,625 of JBMOHS010000072.1, read as the reverse complement.
CCTTGCCGACTGTGCTTCTCTATCTGTTATTGATGTGGGTTGGGACGTCACCGGGTTCGACGGGAGGGGGACTCAAGACGAGTACCCTGGCGGTGGCGATCCTCAACATCGTCAGTCTCGCCAAGGGCCAGGACCGGGTCGAGGTCTTTCGTCGCCAGATCAGCCAGGAGACCATCCGCAAGGCCTTTGCGGTCGTTCTTCTCTCCTTACTGGTCATTGGGACTGGGGTCTTCCTGATTCTGCTCTTCGAGCCGAAGCTGTCGGTCTTGTCGGTCGTCTTCGAGGTCATCTCGGCCTTTTCGACGGTGGGGCTGAGTCTGGGAATTACGCCGGGCCTCTCGATCCCCGCGAAGCTGACGCTGGCCTTGCTGATGTTTCTCGGGCGGGTCGGGATGTTGACCGTTCTGGTCGCCCTCGTTCGCAAAGCCCGTACCCTCAACTACAACTACCCTGAAGAGGGGGTCTTCATCACTTGATCCACGCTCTGGATCGGGTTCCTGTGCCGCACGCATGAAATTCATTATTGTTGGATTGGGAAACTTTGGGGGGTACCTCGCGACGCGACTGACCGATCTCGGGCACGAAGTGATCGGCGTCGATTCGCGGGAAGAGAAGATCGATCTGGTCAAGGACTCGATCACGCACGCCATTCGGATGGATGCCACGGACGCGCACGCGATCCGCATGCTGCCGTACCAGGATGCCGATGTCGTCTTGATCACGATCGGAGAGGACTTTGGGGCCTCGATCATGGTGACGGCTCTCTTCAAGCAGCTCCAAGTCCGCCGTCTGATCAGTCGCTCGATCAACAAGGTCCACGAGACCGTCCTCCGCGCCATCGGGGTCGACGAGATCATCCATCCGGAAGAGGATTCGGCTGAACGAATGGCCAAACGGCTCCAGATGCCCGGCGTCCTCGACTCCCTCGATGTTTCGGACGAGTACAAGATCATCGAGACACAGACGCCGGATCTCTTCGTCGGCAAGACGATCGCCGAGGCGAAGCTCCGCCAGGAGTACCAGCTCAATGTCCTTTCGATCATCAAGATGGAGGAACGGCCGAACATCTTTGGGATCAAGGCGAAGAGTCGGAAGGTCTTTGGCGTGGTCACTCCCGAGACAAGGATCGAGCAAGGGGACCTCCTGCTGCTCTTCGGCCACCTGCGGGATCTGCAGAAGATTCTCTCCTTGAACGGCTGAGGGGAGCTGCCCGGGATTAGTCGGGAAAGACCAGACGGGGGATCGCATCGGCGCCCGCCCAGAGAATCGCGCGCTGGTCCCATTCCCGCCCCAAAGCCACGGCTTCCGCCAGTTCCAGCCCGAGAATCAGGAAGCTCGCTTCGCCGGGCCAGCCGCCTTCCGGGTGCCTTCCGATCCCATCGAAAAGGGTGTGCCCTTGCGTGAGGAGCGCCGACCGCAGCCGCGCCTGACGGTCGGCATTCTCGGGGTCTGGCAGGAGTCGGCTGCCCGGATTGCAGGCGGTGAGGTAAGCGCTGGCACGGACACCGTAGGCCTCGTGGAGGTCGAGCAGCGCCGGGCTGGCTTCGTCGACGCGCAGGGTCAAGGGCGGGTCGGCGAAGACGACATAATCGGTCTCACGGTAGGCGCGGAGGAGCGCCAAGCTCTCGTCCATCGTCATCAGGGTCATTCCTTCGCTGATTTTTCGGTCCTTCTTTAAATCGATGCGTCGTTCGGGCAGCCATCATCCCCAGAGGGCCCAGAGGGCCCAGAGGGCCCCGAAGGCGACCGAAACCCCTACCTTTCTTTTTAACGAAGATTTGAGTAGTCTACCAAACTGACACTGGGCTCTTTAGGGCTCTTGTTGGCGAGGAAAGGGCTGGCGACGGCGGCCATTCATCAATTTGGTCGATGGGTGTCAAAAAGGAAGGGATCGAGAGCGGGAGAGGAGGCCCGCGTTGGGGATCTGCCATGCCGAAAGAGAACGAGGTCATTGGCCCATACCGGTTGATTGAAAAACTGGGGGCAGGGGAGTATGGCGTTGTCTGGAAGGCCGAGAAGTACCAGGTCATTGCCCCGCCGTGTGCGATCAAGTTCCCGACGCGGGACGATATCGACATGGATGTGCTCAAGCGGGAGGCCGAGGTCTGGGTGCGGGCCAGTGGCCACCCGAATGTCCTCTCGATCATCGAGGCAGGGGTCTACGACGGGCAGTTGCTGATCGTCAGCGAGTATGCCCAGTCGGGCTCGCTCCTCGATTGGCTGGCGCGCCACGGTGGCAAAGCCCCCACGGAGCGCCAAGCGATCGAGATGATGATGGGCATTCTCGCGGGCCTCGACCATCTCCACCGTCAGAAGATCGTTCATCGGGATCTCAAGCCCGCCAACATCATGCTGCAGGAGGAGAATCCACGACTGGCCGACTTTGGGCTCGCGCGGGTTCTGCATCACTCGAGTGGCAACTCGAAAGCCGGTGGCACCCTCGCCTACATGGGCCCCGAAGCCTTCCGCAACAAGCGGACCGAGCTGACCGACATCTGGGCTGCGGGCGTCATCTTCTATGAGTTGCTCTGCGGCTGGTCGCCCTTTACCGCCTCTGACCTCCCAACCTTCATGTGGAAGATCATCCACGAACCACCACGAGAGATGCCCACCGGGATTGCCCCCGGGTTACGTCGGGTCGTCGATAAGGCGCTCGAAAAGGATCCGCAAAACCGCTTTCAATCGGCGGCGGAGATGCGCGAGGCGCTGCGGCGAGTCTTGACGCGGGAAGAGAGAGTTCCGGCACGCCCCGTCGTCGTCCCGCTCCCCAGACAGATGCCGACCAGCCCCTTGCCGCGGCTGGCCCGTGTCAGCTTCTCCACCGGAACCATCGTCGACGAGAAACTGGTCAAGCGCGAAGCGGAGTGTGACGTCTACTCGGTCGACCTTGGGCGCGGCTGCGCCATCGAGATGGTGCGGATCCCGGCGGGAAAGTTTCTAATGGGCTCGCCCACCAGCGAAGAGGGGCGCAATGACACCGAGGGCCCCCAACACGTCGTCTCAGTCCGCGAGTTCTTTCTGGGAAAGTATGTTGTGACGCAGCGCCAATGGGAGCTGATTGCCGCGCTGCCCAAGGTACGTCTCGATCTCGACACGCAGCCCTCCTACTTTCGGCGAGCCAATCGTCCGGTTGAGCAGGTCTCCTGGGATGACGCGCAGGAGTTCCTCGCCCGGCTCAATCGCAAACTCGGATTGGAGGGCCCGACGGGCTATCGCTTGCCGAGCGAGGCGGAGTGGGAGTACGCCGCCCGTGCCGGGACCACTACCCCCTTCTCTTTTGGCGAGACCATCCTTCCCAGCGTGGTCAACTACTATGGGAACGGCAAGCCCGGCGTCTTTCGGGACAAGACGATCCCCGTCGGAGCTCTCGGGATTGCCAATCCGTGGGGGCTCTACGATATGCACGGGAACGTCTGGGAGTGGTGCGAGGACGACTGGCATCCGAACTACCACGGTGCACCAGAGGACGGTCGGGCTTGGTACCATCCTCCTCGCTCGGCCAATCGGGTCTATCGCGGTGGGGGCTGGTACTACGTCGCCTCCGCTTGCCGCTCGGCCTATCGGTATTACGATACTGCTGACACCCACTTCTATGATCTGGGATTTCGTCTCTCCCGCTCGCTGGTTTGAGGGGCAAGCCAGGGCCCGCGCTGGGGAGGCAGATGAGGGAGAAAGAGATGGAGAAGAGCCTTGATGGAATCGAGCTGGCAATACAGCCAATCCGCGAGCGGTTGGCGGCACATCCCCTCTATCAGTCGCTGACGACCGCCCCCGGGATTGCCCGGTTCATGGAGCACCACGTCTGGGCCGTCTGGGATTTCATGTCGATCGTCAAGGCGCTCCAACGATCCTTGACCTGTGTCACCCATCCCTGGCGACCACAGGGCGATCCGGAGGTCCGGTACCTCATCAACGATATTGTCACGGGAGAGGAGAGTGACCTCGACCGTCACGGTCGACGCCAGAGCCACTTCGAGATCTACTTGACGGCGATGCGCGGGATTGGGGCCTCGACCCAATCGATCGAACAGTTTCTCGCGCTCCTCGAAGCGGGTGTTGCGGTTCCGGCGGCACTGCAAGCGGCGGGGGCTCCCCTCGCGGCAGCCCGCTTTGTCGAGGCGACCATGGCAGTGGTCGAGCGGGGCCGCCCGCACGAGGTTGCCAGCCTCTTCACCTTTGGCCGGGAAGAGGTCATTCCGACGATGTTTCTTGGGATTCTCGATCAATTACAGCCCCCGCCGGGGACCGACCTTGACGATCTCCGGTACTACCTTGAACGCCACGTCGAGGTCGATGGCGGCCATCACGGTCCCCTGGCCCGTCGGATGGTCGAGCTGCTGGTTGGCAAGGATCCGCAGCGGTTGACGGAGGCCGAAGAGGTCGCCAAGGCCGCACTGCTCGGGCGTCTGGCACTCTGGGATGCGGTGGTCGATGCGTGCCGTCAGGAGGGTCGTCAGGTGAGGGCTCGGCAGGCCGCCGCTGCTCTTCCTGACCGCTGAACACTCGATCAATCTGGTTATTTGCCTTGACAGCCCCTCCCCGGATGAAGACAATAGCAACTTCTGGAGGCATGGCCGAGTGGCTGAAGGCGGCGGTTTGCTAAACCGTTGTAGGGGCTAAAACTC
>JBMOHS010000071.1:0-19026 GCA_049317725.1 Blastocatellia bacterium | reverse complement strand
CTCTCTCCGGTGGAGCAGATGGAGTTGGTTCTCGAGCGGCTCGGGAAGAGCAAGAGCAACGCTGAGTTCCTCTCCTCGATGAACCAGTAAGGCTGTCGAGATCCGTCTGGCCAGCTCGTGCCCGTCAGGAGCAGGCCTTGTCAAGCAAGGAGGATCAGGGGAGGGGTTCGAGGACAAGGGCGATGTTTCGCACCTCGTCGTTCTCGATCTCCATCTCCTGTGTGGCAGATTTCCAGCCGGGGGAGCTCGCGGTGATGCGGTAGGTGGCTTTCTCTGCACGCAGGCGGAAGGCAAACTCCCCGCCGTCCCGCGAAATGGTTCGCTGGCGAAACTTTCCTCCTCCGTCGATCCGTTCGAGGGTGACCAAGGCATTGGGCATGGTGAAGCCAACGCCGTGGAGAACGGCGCCCCGAATCACGGCATACGGGGCCTCTTCCCGGGCAAGCTCGATGACCCGGCTCAGTCGGACCGACTCGCCGGCCGCGACTGTCACTCGGCGGGTGGTAAAGGTTCGATAACCAGACAGGGAGAAGGAGAGAACATAATCGCCCGGGGGAAGCGACCCAAGCAGAAACTCTCCTTGGGTGTTACTCTCGGTAGTGCGAGTCACAGGGGGAGAGGAAGGTTCTGCGGTGAGATCCGCGCCGGGTTGGCGCGTGGCCTCGACCTTGACCCTGGCGAGCGACTTTCCTCTCTGCTCGCGGATCCTCCCGCGCAGACTGCCAGTCTCGGCGCTCTGCTGACGATCCTGTCCCCGCGTCAGAACTGACACGGGAGAGAAGAAGAGCAGTCCAGCCAGCATGAACGCCGCAAACGAAAAGGCAGAACGAGCCGAGATGCCTGCCCAACGGCAACGATTGGGAGTTTCCCGCTTCCGCTGCGTCAACATTCTCTCTCCTTTGCCGTGTAGCCGATCACTGGGATATGCCATAATTAACCTCTTTGTGGAACAGGAGATGTCCAACCGATCGTCACGGAGCGTCGCCACAAAGGGCGCCCCAATGCGTTACCAACGGGAAGAGGAGGGACTAACAACCGATGAGAGCTTTACCGGTCGTTCTCGCCTGTCTTCTTCTCATGTTGGGCCTCTCCCGCTCAGCCAACGGGCAGTCAGCTCCCCGCTCAACCCCCTCCCTCACGGTCCGGGTGGAGACCAACATCGTCGCCCTCGATGTGACGGCGATCGATGGCCAAGGCAACTACGTCCGGGACCTCCGCCGCGAGGAGTTTGAACTCTTCGAGAATGGAGTCCGCCGGCCCTTCGATCTTTTTTCGATCAGCAATCAATCGGAACTCTCGCGCCCCCTCGCCGCCGTCATTGCCCTTGACCTTTCGGGAAGCCTCAAGCCAGAGGAGACGGTCACGTTGCGCGAGGCAGCACTCAAATTTGTCGAGCTGATGAAGGGCGATTCGGTCTTTGCCGCGCTGACCTTCAACCACGAAGTCAAGATTCGACAACGCTTCACCCGGGACGCGGGCAAGCTCGCCAAGGCACTCGGGAAGGTCGTCCGGTTCGAGGGCTCGACCCGCCTCTACGACGCGATCGATCGTGCGGTGCAGTTGCTGGATCGGGAGGCCCCCCGATCTCTTCGCGGAATTCCGCTGCGGCGAGCGATTGTCGTCATCAGCGATGGCTTCGACTCGGCGAGTGTGGTCGATCGGCGCGAGATGGTCAAACGGGCCATCGCCGCTGGCGTTACCGTCTATTCGATTACGCTCCCCTCGTACATGCTCTCACCCACACAGCGCGGGGGCCGGGTCCTGACGCCACTCGACGCCACCCGTCTGGTCCACCACACTGGCGGGAGTGATTTTACTGCTGATACAAGCAATTTCCAGCCAGTCTTTCAAGCCTTGGCTGAGGAGATCCGCTCCAGTTACGCAATCGCCTTCTATGTCGAGCGAACTGACGGCCAGTTCCATCCGCTCACCGTTCGCACCACCCGCCCCGGCGTACGCGTGCGGATCAGCCGCCAAGGCTACCAAGCGCCTTCGGGAAGAGCCGTTGAGGAGTCCTCCCGTCCGCGGGGTCAATAGTCGTCATCATCATCGTCATCGGGCTCTTCTTCACTGGCGAGATCGAGTTCCACGGGATCAAGCCCAACCACCTCGAGGGTGGCATCGCATTCCTCACAGTTGAGCAGATCGCCCTTGTCGAGGTCTTCATCAACGTGGATCTCCATTTCACATTCCGGGCAGATGGCAATCGGCAAGAATGTCCTCCTTCTTGATCGAACCATGAGTTTTCCGCAAGCGCGAATAGCGTTGATTCGCGGCCTCTTCGTGGTAACGGGAGAATCTACCCAAAATGGATCAGTTTGGCAATCCTCTTCCATCGTCCATGCTGCTTCCAATAGCTCAAAAAAGAGAGAGGAAAAGGGCTGTCAAATAGGGCTTTTGGGCGTCGACCTCATAAAACCCTTATTAGTCCGTATCTTTCGACACTGGGAATCAGAAATTGTTCTTGCGTGGGCTCTACCAGTTACGGTATATTCCCTCCCCGATGGACACAACACACAGATGCGGAAAGAGGCATCTGGCGCTCTTGGAGAAAGTCGGTCCTTCTCACGCAATGGCAACTGCTGGTGGATGAACTTTCTTGGTGGCTGCTCTACTCCAGGCAAGACGAAGCGAATGTCTGGTAGACGTTCGGGTGGACCGGCGGCCCCTGCGAAGCCGGCGGCTCCTGCGAAAGAGGATGAAGCTTGCCGCGGAGAGAAGGGAGAGAAGATCGATGACGCCTCGGAGGCGCCCCTCCCCTCATCAAACTTAAATCGATTCATATCGCGAGGGCAAGCGGAGAGCGCCTGCCCGAACCAGAGGAGGAACAGGAACATGGCAGCAACAAAAGCGGCAGTCAAACAGATGACAAAGAGTGAATTGGCGGCCCATCTGGCCGAGAAATTCGAGATGACGAAGAAAGCCGCCAACGAGATTCTCGACGAGTTGGCCTCGGTGGCGACGGCCCAGACGAAGAAGGCGGGCGCGTTCACACTGCCAGGGATTGGCAAGCTCTACAAGGCGTCACGCAAGGCGCGCAAGGGGCGCAATCCATCGACTGGCGAGGAGATCAAGATTCCAGCCAAGACAGTCGTCAAATTCCGGGTCAGCAAGGCTTGTAAAGAGTCGGTTGTTCCACCAAAGAAGAAGTAACGATCGGGAAGGAGCCGACCGGCGATGGAATGAACAGCCCTTGGGGAGAGGAGAGTTGCTCCTTACCCAAAAAGAGGGAGCGAGAAGAGGCGAGGAGGAGCGATCGAGTTCCGCTTCGCCTTTTCTCTTTGGAGGCTGGCCTTAGGGAGCGGGAGGAGAGAGATGGAGGAGAATTGGCGGAGGGGATTGAGCAGCGACTCGGAGGAGGACAACCAACTGATCCGCCACTGCCACCCAGCGACATATCGCAACCCTGAACCGACGGGCAGATACAACCTGGTCGTGATTGGAGCGGGGGCAGCAGGATTGGTCAGCGCCGGAGGAGCTGGGATGTTTGGAGCGAAGGTGGCCCTGATCGAGCGGGCCTTGCTGGGAGGAGACTGCCTGACGTTCGGCTGTGTCCCTTCAAAGGCGATCCTGCGGGCAGCCCGGGCCATCTATGACCAACGGAATGGAGAGCGCTTTGGGGGGCGCTGGGCTCAGGAGCCCACGGTCGATTTTGGAGCAGTGATGCAACGCCTGCGGCAGGTGCGCGCACGGATTAGTGAGCACGATTCAGTCGAGCGTTTCACTACGACCTATGGCGTCGAAGTCCACCTCGGGGAAGCCCGTTTTCTCAATCGGGAGACGGTCGAGGTCGGTGGACACCGGCTGCGGTTTTCGCGAGCGATTGTCGCAACCGGGGGACGTCCGACGATTCCCGCCATTCCCGGATTGGAGGCAGCGGGCTATGAGACCAATGAAACGATCTTCGGCCGGACGACTCTCCCCAGTCAATTGGTGGTCCTCGGGGCTGGACCAGTTGGCTGTGAACTCGCCCAGGCTTTCCGACGGTTTGGCAGCCAAGTCGCGTTGGTCGACTCCCAACCCCAGATCCTGGCCCGCGAAGATCCGGAGATCAGCCAAATTCTTGCCGATCAACTCCGCCGTGAAGGAGTCAGCCTCCATCTCGGCGTCCGGGCAGATCGAATCGAGCGGAGTGCGGAGGGCCAGCGCGTCGTCCACCTCGCCTCGCAGGCTGACGGCCAGACTGTCCAACTCGAATGCGACACGATTCTCGTGGCCACGGGGCGATCCCCCAACCTCGAAGGACTGGGGCTGGAGCAGGCGGGAATCGCCTTCACCACGGCCGGCGTCCAGGTCAACGACTTTCTCCAAACGAGCAACGACCGTGTCTATGCCGCTGGCGATGTCTGTTCAGCGAACAAATTGACCCATGCGGCCGACGCCATGGCGCGGATCGCCATCCGCAACGCCCTCTTTGCTGGGCGTGAGCGGGTCAGCCGACTACTCATTCCCCGTTGCACCTACACGGACCCGGAGATTGCGCATCTCGGACCAAATGGGCAGGAACTCGATCCAGCGCAGATCGAGACGCGAACAGAGGATCTATGTCACAATGATCGCGCGCTGCTCGATGGGGAGGCAGAGGGGCGCGTCCGCCTCCACATCCATCGCCGGACGGGAAAGATCGTTGGGGCCTCAATTGCGGCACGCCACGCCGGGGATCTCCTCGCGACGATCGCGGTAGCGATGACCGGGGGGCTTTCCATCAAGAGTCTCGCCAAGACCATCTTCCCCTACCCGACGCAGGCAGAGGCCATCCGGCGCATCGCTGACCAGTACAGCCTTGCCCAATGGGGGCCTCGCCAGCGTCGCCTTCTGCGGCGCTGGCTCGCTTGGCAACGACGTTAGCCAGCTTCCATCTCCAGGAGAATGCCATGGAATCAATCTACTATGTCGTTACATTTCTCTGCCATCGAACTTGCCGTCACTGCTATGACGATCGATTTCGCCCATACAGGGGGGAGTCGCTCCGCTCAGTGCTGGAAGAGAGCATCTCGCTGCACCCGCGCATCATCGACCACTTTCCAGAACAGATGACCTATCTCGATCCAAGCCAGATCGATCCGGTCACGGGGAAGGCGCAGGAGGAGATTGGACGGATCGTCCTGGCAGGCGGCGAAGTTCTCCTGGACGCAGTGAGAGAGCCCGTTCTCTACAAGGCCCTGGAGCGACTCTTCGCTCGCTATGCCGGGCGCGTCAAGCTGATCGTCCAGACGACCGGGGATCTGCTGACTGAGCAGATCCTTGATCAACTGTTGGAACGCCACGTCTGGCAGATCTCCGTCTCGGGAATCGACGCGTATCACCAAGGGCTCGAAGCAGAAGAAGCGCGGACTCGACAGGTCGAAACCCTGACCCGCCTCTTCGAGTCCCGTGGGATGAAGCTCGATCCTTTGCGGCAGAACCCAACGGAGAGGAGCCGCTCACTCGAAGATCGATCCTTTCATTTCTTTGGTGCGACAGAAGAGCGTTGGATCGGCCCGCTCTGGCCGAGAGGACGTGCCTGGACGAATGGCCTCTCCAAGGCGACGCTGGAGGACAACTTCTGCGCTCGCTGGTCTGGAGCCCAGCATTTCCTGCAATACCGCTACAAGGGATCTGAGGTCAGCGTCGAGCCCAACGGGAACGTCTATCCGTGCTGCCTCAAAACAAAGCGACCGATCGGCAATCTCGTCGAGGAGCCGCTGGAGCAGATCCTCGAACGACTGGTCGGTCATCCTGTCTACGAAGCTCTCTCGATGGGCCATCCCGAGCGGATGGGGATTCAGTACGGATGGTCGATGGAGAAGTTTCTCGAAGCCTCGACGGTCACCCTCTCCGATGGCCGGAAGTACCGCAACTACTGCCTTGGTTGTGACGCTTTCCACGAAGAGGTGCTCGGAGCAGAGATCCCACTGGTCCAACTGACGGGCCGTCCAAGCTGAGGCCGCACCGGCGAGCTGCACTGCCTCCTCTGGAGGCAGACTGCCCCACCGCAGGGCCCAGGACATCTCGTCCACAGACCTGAATGGCTAGCGCGGAGACCACACCGGAGCGGTCAACAACAGTCCGATCGAGCATTCGAAGGCGACGCCGCCCAGATTCTTCGATGAGAAGTTCCGATCGACGACGACAGACCACGATCGACCGATTGCTGCGCCAATCCAAGCCACCCCGACGGTCAGAAATACTCCCTCCGCTTGGGTCGCCAGACACGACACGCCCATCGCGGTAAAGAGGCCCCCATAGGTCGCCCGAATCTCCGATTTGCCGTTTAGTCCTGCAGGTGAGAGACTGGTGAAGTCCGCTACTTTGGCGGGCGCAAAGAGCCCGAGGAGGCCAAGGCCCATCGTGAGAAATGCACCAAAATTGGCGATGAGGTGGCTCGGATCCACATTCTCTCCTGAAGGCTAGCGAGCCCCTCGCACCGGGGAACGGCTGGACCTGACGGCAGCGCCTCTTCCTGGAAGCAGCAAGGAGAAGAGCCCCCCGATCAGAATACAGACCGCAAGAAACCAGAGACCAAAGCTGTAGCTGCCACTTCGCTCGCTGAGCATCCCCACCACCTTCGGCCCCAGATATCCGCCGAGATTTCCCACCGAGTTGATCAACCCAATCGCCGTCGCCGCGGCGGAGGTGGTCAGAAACGTGCTCGGCCAAGTCCAGAAGACGGGGAGATAGGCGTGCACGCCAACCCCGACCAGACAGAGAAACGTGATCGTCAGCGCCAGCGAGTCCCCGGTGAGGATGCTCAAGCCCATCGCGACGGCCCCCAACCAGATCGGCCAAGCAGTATGCCAGCGCCGCTCGCCCGTCCGATCGGAATGGGCGCCGTTGAGGAGCATCGCGCCAAATCCGCAGATGTAGGGGAGCATGGTGACGATCGTCTGGGTGAGAATCGAGGTGCCCTCCATCTTCGCCGTGATCGAGGGAAGAAAGAAGGTCAATCCGTAATACCCTGTCACGACGAAGAGATAGATGGTCGCGAGGAGATAGGTCTGCGGAGTTCGAAAAGCCCGCGCGAGCCCGTGCCAGATCGAGGACTCGCCTGCTGCCAACTTCTCGGCCCGCTCACGGGCCAGTTCGGTGACAATCCACTCCTTCTCCTCTGCCGGGAGCCACTTCGCCTGCTCCGGCCGATCTGTGAGGAGAAAGATCGTCGTCACCCCCAGGAGAATCGACGGCAGCCCTTCGAGAATGAAGACCCAACGCCACCCGGGCCATCCCCACCACGTGACGTTCTCCATGATCAAACGTGAGAGCGGGACTCCAATGATCGTCGCGATGGGAATGCCAATCAGAAAACTGGCCTTCGCCCGCGCTCGATCCTCAGCCCGAAACCAGTGCGTCAGATAGACGATCACGCCAGGAAAGAACCCCGCTTCCGCTGCCCCCAGGACGAACCGTAAGACATAAAACTGATCGATCGTGCTGCCCCAAGGCAACCAAGAGGTTCCGATCAGCCCCATGAGGGATGCGACCACTCCCCAAGAGATCATGATGCGAGCGATCCACTTGCGGGCACTCCAATTCTCGACGATCAACGACCCAGGAATTTCCAATAGAAAATAGCCAAGGAAGAAGATGCCGGCTCCCGTCCCGATCACGGCGTCGGAGAAGCCGAGAAGGGGGTCATTCTTCATCTGGAGCGCGGCGATACTGACATTGGTCCGATCGAGGAAGGCAATAAAATAGAGGAGCAGGAGGTAGGGCATGATCCGCCGGTGGATCCGGCGGCGCGTTCGATCGGCCAGAGGGACACTTCCAGCCGTGGCCTGCGGGAGGCTCGTCTTCATCAGGACATCTCCTTGACTGATCATTCTGTACCAGATGCGAAACCCACCCTGGACAGTGGGGGCTGAATGCTATCGTCAAGAAGCGGAGAAGTCCAGCGGGAGGCGCGCTGAACCGCGCGCGCCTCCGTTTGGAACAGTTGAGAGGCACGTCACCGCGGTGGACGGCGTGCTGAGTCGGGAGGTCCTTGGTTATCTGCCTCGTCGGAGTGGATCAGTGCGAGCGGCAGCGACTGCGCCGGGAGCAGCGTGGTGCCTCCCGCATGGGTGGCCGTCACTAGAAACGAGCTGCTTCCCCTTGCATACCCGTAGACCATGATGTGCCAATCTCCCGCCGTGGGAGACGAAACCATGCACAGTTCATTGGAGGTGAAGGAGATGGAACGACAGAGAAAGGTCGACTGGGTCGGTTGTGAGCCAGGGCGGAGGTAGAGATCGACATCTCCACTCCCCCTCGTCTGCACGAGAAGCCGAGTCGTTCCCTCGGGAATGTAGAGCCGATAGTAGAGACTCTGCCGGCCATCCACCGTCGTCTGGTGAACCTCCTCGTTGGTGAGGGGGCGGAATGGAATCGTTGGCAAACGGACGGCCACCGGCTCGGAAGCGGCTTGGGTTCCGGCCCGATCGACTGCCAGAACCCGGTAGAACTGGAGCGCCCCGGAAACGAGCCCCGCCTCCTCGTGGCTGGTCGTATTCGGCGGGAGATTGGCGACTTGGTTCCAAGTGGTCTCCCCGTCCGCCCGACGTTGGACGATGAGCCCCGTCTCTTGCGTGGTATTGTCGAGCCAAGCGAGACCGACCCGGTCGACCGAGAGCGCGGTCACTTGGAGAGAGCTTGGCGCACTCAAGGATGGTTGCGCCACCGTCCCGCCACCGCTTCCTCCGCCGGTGGTCGGCGTTGCCTCATTGGACCAAGCAGAAAATCCCGCTGAATTGAAGGCACGCAGTCGATAGACATAGACCGTTCCGGCACGCAGCCCCCGATTGACCACTTGGGTGGTGTTGGGAGAGAGGCGAGCGACCTCACTCCAGCCACCCGTCGTTCCGGTCTTCCGTTCAAGGCTGAAGCCGGATTCGTTGGACGCATTGTCACGCCACGTCAATTCGATCTGGGTGGAGCTGGTCGCACGCGCGGCCAGATTGCTTGGTGCCAGCGGTGCAGTGGGGAGTGTCGCGCTGACCTCGTTCGAAGGCGGTGAGTTTCCCGCCGCATTGTAGGCCAAGACACGATAGAGGTACGTGGCCCCGGTGGCGAGACCGGTATTGCGAAAAACGGTTACGTTCTGTGCCACCGTGCCGACCTCCGTCCATTGGCTGCTGTCGGCGCCACGACGCTCGATGCGAAATCCGGTCTCGTTGCCAGCATTGTCCCGCCAGGCAAGGTCGATCTGCGTGCCGGAGACGGTCGCCGCGGTCAAGCCTGTCGGTGCCGAGGGAAGGGTGGTCGCGGTCGTTGCACTCGCTTCATTGGAAGGCGGAGATTCTCCCTGCGCATTGAACGCAACCACTTGATACTTGTACGTCACCCCGGTGACAAGACGTGTGTTGCTCCAGGTCGTTTGATTCGCCGCGACCGTCGCCACCGTCAGCCAAGATCCTGTCCCGCCATTCTGCCGCCGAATGCGAAAGCCAGTCTCGTTGGTCGAGCGGTCCTGCCAGGAAAGGTCGATCTGCGATTCGCCGCGAGCGGTCGCCGTAAGCGTAGTGGGCGCCTGGGGTCTGTCAGAAGTCGAAGAGCCTGTGCGTAAGAGATCGACGGCCGCATCGATCTGCAGGCGGGGCTTGGTCAGGTTGACGCGAGTGTCGGTGACCGCCACCCCAGTGCTCGTCATCGCTTCGAGGATCTGGGTCACATTGGCAGTGGGGGCTGCTTGTCGTGCAAGCGCCCAAGCCCCGGCAACGTGCGGTGCCGCCATCGACGTACCACTGGCGCTCCCGTAGCGCGCTCCAGGAACCGAAGAGATGATGCCCTCTCCGGGCGCCAAGAGGTGAAGAAATGAGGCAGTGTTCGAAAATCTCGAAACTTGACCAGTGGTATCACTCGTTGAGCCAACGCTGATTGCCGTCGAGATGCAGGCGGGAGAACTGAGCGCGTCGGTATAACTGCTGTTGCCAGAGGCGACAACACTGGCAATCCCCGCCCCGCGCAGCAGGTCGATCGCCGCCTTCATCGCCCCTTCCGCACGGTCACAGTTGGAAGAGAACTGCCCGCCTCCCAGACTGAGGTTGACCGCGGCAATCGAATGGAGGGTCCGCAAGCGGTAGACCTCTTCGAGGGCGCGGATAATGTCGGAATCATACGAGACGACACAAGAGGGTCTGTTTCCCTGACAGCTCGAAGGGTTGTCAAGACGGGAGAAGACTTGGACCGCAATCAACTTCGCATCGCGAGCTACCCCCGAAAAGGTAGTTCCCTTCCCGGCGACGATCCCAGCGACGTGAGTGCCATGCTCGCATCCAACACCCGTCAACCCGCAGGGGAGGCCTGAGTCTGGTGTCGTCGTGGAGGTCACGCCACCAGGGCAGAGCGACGAGATCGAATTGGCCGTGGCATTGGTCGAAAAGCAGGCCTCCGCGACGACCTTGTCCGCAAGAAATGGATGGGTCTTATCGACCCCGGAATCGAGAATCGCAACGGTCTGGCCCTGGCCGGTCACTCCCGCAGTGGCGAGTCGGGTCGCACCAATCAACTCGGTGCTCTGGCTGAGTGACATCGGGGAGAGCAGATCCTCTTGCACATCGAGCACTCCCTGGTCGGAACGGAGCGATGCCAGCCCTGTTCCATTGACCCAGACAACCATGTAGGGGATGAACTCGAAGCGTTTGATAGAAACGGGGTCATAGCCCACCAGGGACTCAACGACGTCCTGTTGTGCCTCCGTAATGAGCGTGCGCTGCGCTTCGACCTCGACCGCACGCTGCAGGGTAGGTTCCGGCTGAAATATCGCCCGGACACGAACAATGACGGGAAGAAGCCCCTCCTCCCGAACCCGTCCTTCCAGTTGACGAAAATGGTCGGCGGCTTCCGTCGGCCGTCCCAGCCGCGCTGCCTCTTCCCGTCGCGCAGCGATCTCAGCCGCCAGCTCGGCACGCTGGCGCCCGGGATCCTGGTCTTGCCCAGGGAGCGCCAGAATCTGTCCGAAGGCGACTCTTCCCTTGATCAAGGGTTCCCCAGCAAGCCACCCCACCAACCCAACGACGAGCGCAGCCCTCCCGATTTGTGCGATCCGTCCAGAAAGCTTCTTCGAGCTTCTCTTCCATCCCAACTGTGGATCTCGCCTCATTCCTCTTCTCCTCTCTCTTCTCCTTGCACTCGCGCTGGTTCGATCCAGCCAGGCGGTTCTCTCCACCGATTTTGACTCTTATTGAGCGGATGGAGAGAACTCTTGCTGGATTGCGGGCCGATTCAACGACTGCTCAGAGTCTGGCTGGAGGAAAAAGGTTGTCCAACGAAAGAAAGCGGGGATCACCCGGGAGAGCCGAGCGCAGCAGAGGAAGGAACGATCGGCGAAAAGGGCGGGGTGGGGACCAACGGGTCATTGTGCCTGCGACTGGATCGACCGTCACCCCCCAGAGCGGCACGGTCTCTTCGACGGCGGCAGCATAGCGCAAATCTCCCAGAACGATTCGCTCGGGAGGAGTTCCTTCTGTGGAAGAGGGCACTCCCCACCAGCCATCAGCGAACCAATGGAAGGTGGCCAACTGGTGCCCAAGGGCTGGATGGGCACGGAGCCCAGCAGGGAGCTGTGCCTCGGTCACCAGCGGCACGACTCCGCCCGGAAGAAAACGTGCCTCTGTCGAAACGGGGGGCCAGGAGAGCGCAATGCCATCGATCCGAACTTGGCCATCTATCTCGTAGATCGATCGCCAATAGAGGAGCGGACCGGGGGCGGGAAGAACCCGGGCACGCACCGGGGTCTCTCCCCGTCGCGCGGCGAGACGCGATTGTCCGACCAAGGCGCGATGATGCTGCCAAGCCCCCCAACCGAGATAGAGCAGGGAGAGGAGCAGGGCCAGTCGGACGCCACGCAAACTTCCGCGGCCGACAGCGATTCCCACTCCAACCAACAGCACCAAGGTGTAGACGGGATCAACAATCGCCATCCAGTCGAGGGCGACCCGTTGATCCGTCAAGGGCCAGAAGAGGAGGGTTCCATACGCAGTCAGGGCATCGAGGGGCCCGTGCGTCGCATATCCAATCCAGGACGCCCCGAAGATCAACGGCCAATCCGCCCGATGTCGAACCCAGTGGAGAAAGGGAAGCGCGACCAGCGTTCCCCCAATGGGAATGAAGAGGAGGCTGTGGGTAAAGTGGCGGTGAAATCGCCATGCCAGCGTCGGGTCACTCGCCGACTGAATCAACACATCGAGGTCGGCGGCCATGCCGGCAATCGCTCCGATCAACCCCAGGAGAGCGGCCTTGCTGACGAGCCACCGCCCGCAGGCCACCCGTTCCCCGCGGCGCCAGCCGACGAGGGACTGCGCCACCGCCGCCCCCAGCACTCCTTGTGTCAACGGATCCATCGGCCTGCTCCCTGCTTAGCGACCCGTTCCCTGCGCCGAAGCGGAGGGCGGCTCCATCAACCGGCGCACTCCACGTCCCGGCTTGGCTCCGTCGACCAGAGCTTCATCGCGGACGACGGGCTGGCCATTGACCAGGACGTGGCGAATCCCCTCCGAATAACGGCTCGGCTCCTCAAACGTCGCCCGATCGATGACCCGCTCCGGGTCGAAGACGATCAGATCGGCGTCCGCACCGACCCGGACCCGGCCTTTACGCGCCATCATCGGGACCGCCTTTTCCAAACGGGCCGCCGGGAGATAAGACATCTTGCGCAATGCCTCCATCAGGGAGAGAGCCTTCTGCTCGCGCACGTAGTGACCCAGCACCCGTGCATAGGATCCAGCACCTCGCGGATGGCCCTTCCCTCCAGTCAGCAAACCGTCGCTGGCGATCATGATCTCCGGATGCCGCACAGCCGAGGCCGCGATCTGTTCTGGAATCGAGTGGATCACCACCAATCCCCCCTGCTGCCGATAGCGCACAAAACTCTCCGCCGTCAAACGCTCCCCGGTGGCGACCCATTGCAGGTCCTGGAAGGTGACTCCGAGTTTCTCCTGCCAGCCGTCATCAAAGATCGCCGTTTCGATCCCCGTCATTGCGGCAGTATACGGATAGGCCTCCGTCGTCACATCGATCCCTCGACGGCGGGCCCCATCGATCAGCCGGATACAGTCGGGGGTCTGGACCAGCCCGGTACTGGTTACGTGAACGATGTGGAGCGAGGCCCCAGTCGCCGCCGCGTCAGCAATCACCTCCTGCATTGCCTCCAGCGCACTCCCGGGTTCGACCGCTCCGTGGGAGCGTACGTGTGTGAAACAGGTGACACCCTCCTTCGCCGCCAATTCAAAAAGGTCGAAGATCTCAGCTCGCCGGGTACCAGGAACATACGCAATCCCAAACCCGATCCCCAAGGCTCCCTCGTCGAGACCTCGCTGGATTGACGCCTCGATCTCGCCATTCTGGGCGGGTGTGGCCCGTGTCAGGATCGCCCGGTCGCGGGGAAGCCAACTGCCTGTATCCCCAAAGACCTTCATCCGTACGGGAACGTGGCCGACCGTCACGCCAAAATTGATGATCGAGCGCCCTTCGCGCTCGGCATACCACCCGGCGACATCATTCGTCCCGACCTCCATCTCCAGGGCTGTCGTCACACCATCGCGGGCCTTGTAGCGATAGTTTTCATCGTCTTGGCCGTGCGAGTGGAGGTCGATCAGACCGGGAGCCACCACCAACCCGGCGACATCGATCTCTTCCCGCCCCTGAAGCGGGCTGGCGGTCAGCGCAGCAATCCGCCCATCCCGAATCCCCACATTCTGCTGGGCCTCCCGCCGGGACTCTGGATCGATCACCCGCCCCCCCTTCAGAACCAGATCGTACTCGCTGCCAGGTGGTCCTCCCCCGCAAGCAACGAGCGAGATTCCCAAGAGGACTCCCGGCACGAGCCGCCCCCACCATCGGCCTTTGCTGATCAGGCGCCGCGTCCTGCTGTCGTGATGATGGCTCCTGTTGCTCATTCTCTCCCCCATTTCTCCCCCAGCTTCCTTGTCGTAACGAATGGTGATCCTCATCCCGCCTGACCCGCCTCCCGGACGAAGAAGGGCAGCTTCGGGCTGCCCTTCACAGACTGACGGCTCTTGGTCCTTCGTCGAGTCGACCCAACGCCTACAACTTGGCCTCCTCGAGATTGGGGGCCAAGAGATGAATGACCAGGAGGGCGACCAGATACGCCGACGCCGCAATAATGAAGATGGGGACGTAATTGCCCCCTGTCCATTCGAGAATATAGCCAACGACCTTGGCAATGATCATGCCTCCGATGGATCCGGCCATCCCTCCAATTCCGACCACGGAGCCGATCGCCCGACGGGGGAACATATCTGAAGCGGTCGTGAAGATGTTGGCCGACCAGCCCTGGTGCGCCGCCGCGGCAAGTCCAACGAGCAACACCGCCACCCAAACATTTGAGGCTTGGGCAGCAAAGACGATCGGGGTCACCGAGACTGCACAGATCAACATCGCCGTCTTGCGTGCCCGATTGATCGTCCATCCCCGCTGAATCAGACTCGACGAGAGCCAGCCCCCCGCCACGCTTCCGACGTCCGCGATCAGATAGACAATGATCAGCGGAAGCGCGACCGTCTTGAGATCGATGCCGTATTTGTTGTTGAGGAAGCTCGGCAACCAGAAGAGATAGACCCACCAGATCGGGTCGGTCATGAACTTGCCGACCGCGAACGCCCACGTCTGACGGTGTGGAAACAACTGCAACCACGGAATCTTGACATCCGGATCGGGAGGATCGCTTTGAATGTGCGCTCGCTCCTCCTCGGAAAGATTCGGGTGATCGTCGGGATGGCGGTAGATCAACCACCAGAAGGCCAGCCAGACGAAGCCAACCGATCCGGTGACGATGAACGCCCACTTCCAGCCGAAGGCCGCTGTCACCCATGGCACAATCGCCGCCGCGGCAAGGACGCCGACGTTCGTCCCGGCATTGAAGATGCCCGTCGCCAGCGCTCGCTCCTTCTTCGGAAACCACTCGGCAACCGTCTTGATCGAGGCCGGAAAGTTCCCTGCTTCCCCAAGCCCCAGGGTAAACCGGGCAACCCCAAACCCAAAGACACTCCGCGCCAGCGCGTGGCCTGCCGCAGCCAAGCTCCAAAAGATGACCGCCAGGGAAAATCCTTTGCGGGTTCCCAGTCGATCCATCACGCGCCCGACCAGCAGCAGACCTGCGGCGTAGGCTGCCTGAAACCAGAAGACGATATTGCTGTAGTCGATCTCCGACCAGCCAAACTCCTTCTCGAGCGTCGGCTTGAGAATGCCAATCACCTGTCGATCGAGGTAGTTGATCGTTGCCGCGAAGAAGAGCAGCGTGCAGATGTACCAACGCAGATGTCGAATGATCCTCCGGGGAGGAGCCGTGGGCTCGTCTTTCATTCAGCCTCCAAATGCGCGACCGCGCACACGATGAGAGAGTCAGTTCCGCCTGCGTCGTCGACCTTTCGCGGATTTCGATGACGATGGAGACGTGGGTTGTCTGGAAAAGCGTGCGCATCATAATGCAGGGTTGACAGTCGGTCAAACCTTTTCGATAATCCACCGGTCTAAAGGACCCTCTTCAAAAGAACAATCTACTGACGGACTTGAACAATACCAGCTTGCTGATGCGGATGAATCTCTCGCCGGAAAAGGCCGGCACGTCCCTATTCACCACCTAACGGGAGATTTGAATATGAAAAGCAATCGTCCGGGAGTGCTTGCCCGGCACAGCCGATTCCTGCTGTGTGGCCTGACGCTCCTCGCGCTCTCTTGTCTATCGATGACAGGAGAGGCCCAAGTTCTCTACGGTTCCATTACTGGAGGTGTGACCGACCCGAGCGGTGCCGCCTTGCCCGGGGCGACAATCACCATCACGCAGAAGGAGACAGGCCAAACAAGGGAAGGTGTCAGTGACGCCACTGGGAGCTTCGATTTCCCGAGCGTTCTTGCCGGAACCTACACCGTGCGTGCCTCGAAAGATGGCTTTAAGACCGTCAGCCGCGAGAACATCGTCGTCACCCTCAACAGTGTCGCCCGCGCTGACATCTCCGTCGAGGTCGGGCAGGTCAGTGAAACGGTCGTCATCACGGCGGAGTCGGCTCAACTGAAGACCGATCGCGCCGACGTCAGCTCCGAGATCACCAGCCGGCCCCTGCGCGACCTGCCGGTGCCGATCGGCCGCAACTACCAGAACCTCTTCAAGACGCTGCCCGGCATCACCCCTCCTGCCGACGCGCACTCGATTCCATCCAACCCCTCGCGCTCGCTGACGTTCAATGCCAATGGATCGAGCTTCAGCTCGAACAACACGCGCATTGATGGTGCCAGCTCGACCAACCTCTGGCTGCCGCACGTCACCGCCTACGTTCCGGCGCTCGAATCGATCGAGACGGTCAACGTCGTCACCAACAGCTTCGACGCCGAGCAAGGGCTTGCCGGTGGCGCGGCAATCAACGTCCAGATCAAGAGCGGGACCAACGAATATCGCGGGTCAGCCTTCGAGTATCACAACAACCAGCTCCTCAACGCGCGCAACTTCTTCCAGCCGCGCAACGCGGATGGCTCGCTGCGCAAGCGGAGCAAGATCGTCTACAACCAGTTTGGGGGTACCCTCGGGGGACCGATCATCAAGAACAAGCTCTTCTTCTTCGGAAGCTATGAGAGCACCTTCGACCGGCGCAATTCGGAGCGCCCCAATCTGACGGTCCCGACGGCAGCCCTGCGAACCGGCGATCTGCGCGTCTCGAACACAACGATCTATGATCCATTCGATGCGAGAGGGAACCTGATCGCCAACCCCGCCGACCGTCAACCGATCTCCTGCAATGGGGTCGCCAATGTCATCTGCGCCAACCGGATCGACCCGATCGTCGCCAAGATCCTGCCCCTCATTCCGCTGCCAAACCAAGTGGGTGCCGGGGGAGCGATCGGCCAGCAGAACAACTACTTCACCTCCGCCCCCTTCCTCTTCGATCGTTGGACGCTCGACACCAAGGTCAACTGGACCCCGAACGAAAAGCTCAACCTTTTCGGGCGCTACAGCCACCTCGACTTCTCGACCTTCAACGAGGCGACCTTTGGTCCCGTCCTCCAGGGTGCCCCGATCGCTGGCGGCAATCCGGGCACCGGGTCCGGAACAACCTACAACTTCTCCATCGGGGGAACCTACACGCTCCGGTCGAACTTCATTCTCGACGGCAACTTCGGTTTCGTGCGGATGAACACGGGGGTCGAGCACAGCGACATCAATTCGCGGCCGGGTCTGGACCTGCTGGGCCTTCCGGGAACCAATGGCAGCCGGGCGTATGAGGGTGGTTTCCCACTCTTCAACGTCGGCGGCTACGAGCGGTACGGGGTGACAGAGACCTACATGCCCTACTACCGCAGCGATGATCAGTTCCAGTACGTCTTCAATGCCAACTGGTTGAAAGGCGCGCACAACCTCCGGTTCGGCAGTGACTTCTCGGTCCAGCAACTCAACCACACCCAGCCGGAATTTGTCGGCGGGGCGAGCTACGGGGCCCGCGGCGGCTTCGATTTCGGGCAGGGACCGACCCAAGCCTGCGTCCGGCCAGACCCCGCCAACGCATCACGCTGCCTCCAGGCGAGCTTGGGAAGCAACTTCAACAGCTGGGCGACCTTCCTGCTCGGCCTCCCAACGCAGCTCGGCCGTCTTGGCCTGACAGAGGCCCCGTACACGACCCGGCAGAACCAGTACAGCCTCTACGCCCGGGATCAATGGCAGGTCAACAGCCGGCTGACCTTCTCCATCGGAACCCGCTGGGAGTACTTCGCGGTTCCGACCCGCGCGGATCGAGGTCTGGAGCGCTACAACCCACGCACCAACAAGATGGAGATTGGCGGAGTCGGCTCTGTTCCCGAGGACATGGGGGTCGAGGTCAGCAAGCGACTCTTCGCGCCGCGGGTTGGGCTCGCCTACCGCTTCTCCCCGACCTTCGTCTTGCGAGCTGGCTATGGGCTGACCAATGACCCCTACGCCTTGGCGCGTCCGATGCGCACCAACCACCCGGTCCTGATCAGTCTCGTCATTCCGGCGGTCAACGCGCTCATGCCGGCGCGACGGCTCTCCCAGGGAATCGATGCGATCAGCGTCCCGAGCCTTGGCAACGGGATCATCGACATGCCCGCGAATGTGGGGGCGACGACGCTCCCTGACTTCTTCAATCGAGGCTACGTCCAGTCCTGGAACGCCACCCTCCAGAAAGAGCTTGGGCTTGGCTTCACCGGGGAGATCGGGTACGTCGCGACGCGGCAGATCCGCCAGCTCGGCCTGCTGGAGATCAACTACGCACCTGTCGGAGGGGGAACCCCCGGTCGGATTCTCAACCAACGGTTTGGCCGCGTTGCCGACACAACGGTGGCAGCACCGATCGGCAACAGCCGCTACGACTCGATGCAGGTCCGCATCGACCGTCGCTTCCGCGACTGGTACTCCTTCGGGGCCAACTACACCTGGTCCAAGTCGATCACGACGGCGGGCGTTGACAACAGCGACAACACCCCCCGCATCAACATCCCGGAATTTTTCCACCTCAACCAAGCGCTCAGCAACTTCGACCGGACGCACAACCTCCAGATCACCAACATCATCGAGCTGCCCTTTGGCAAGGGGCGCAAGTGGATCAGTGACAAGGGGTTTCTCTCGCAGCTTGTCGGAGGCTGGCAGATCAACAACATCTTCAGCTTCATGAGCGGCACCCCCTTCAGCGTGACGGCGCCGGGGACTTCGCTCAATGCCCCACGGAGCAGCCAACGGGCCGATCTGGTCAAGAGTACGGTCGAGAAGTACAAGAACATCGGGACCAGTGGCACTTGGTTCGACACCAGCGCCTTCGCCCAGGTGACACAGGCCCGTTTCGGGACCGCAGCCTTCAACGTTCTCCGCGGCCCTGGCTTCGCCAACTGGGACTTCGGTCTCTTCCGGCAGTTCTCGATCACGGAGCGGGTCAACCTTCAGTTCCGTGTCGAGGCATTCAACTTCTCGAACACTCCCCACTTCAACAACCCGAATGGGGACATCACCAACGTCAACTTTGGGCGGGTTACCAGCGCGCTGAACGATTCTCGTCAATATCGTTTTGGGCTTCGCCTCGGGTTCTAAACGGTCTATTTCGTATCCCCTCCACC
>JBMOHS010000070.1:0-19221 GCA_049317725.1 Blastocatellia bacterium | reverse complement strand
TCGCAGTCCCGACGACGACGGCGAAGGCGCCGAGCGCGAAGCAGTGCGCGACCTGAGCGGGTGTCTCGATGCCGCCCTCACAGACGACCCCGGGCTGATCGATCCCGTCGAGAGACCGCACCAGCCGGTCGACCAGATCGAGTGCCGGCAGGGGCGTGCCGCGCGTCTCGTCGGTGTACCCGGCCAGCGTCGTCGCGACAAGGTTTGCGCCGGCCTCCGCCGCGGCGAGGCCCTCCTCCTCGCGAGCGATATCGGCCATGACCGGGATCCCGAGGGTGGCGCGCAGTTGGGCGAGAAGCGGACCGATCGCTGCGCCATCCGGGCGTGGACGATGGGTCGCATCGAGCGCGATGATGTCCGCGCCGCAATCCCGCAGGTGCTCGGCAATCTGACGTGTCGGAGTGATGTAGACAGGGGAGCTCGGGGTGACCACCTTGTGAATGCCGATGATCGGAATCGAGACGCGCGCCCGCGTCGCCCGAATATTCTCCGGGCCATTGATGCGGACGCCAACCGCCCCCTGTCGTTCCGCCGCCAGCGCCATCGCCGAGATGACACGGGGATCGTTGAGCGGTGAGTCGTCGGGAGCCTGGCATGAGACGATCACGCCACCGCGCAGCCGCTCCAGCACGGGCGCGAGCTGCAGGGGCGTCATCTCGCTTCTCTTCAACTCTTCACTGGTCATGACGGGAGGCTCCTTGACTCTGATCCTGGTGGTCAGCCTTGCCGAGAAAAGGGGCTGACGACGCTTCAATCATTTCGAGAAAAGCTGGGGTGAGACGCTTACCCGCACCGCGGTAGGCGAGAAGCAGGGCGCCGATCTCTGGCCCATACCGCGGTGGGCGAACCTGGATGCCCGGAAAGCGGGATTCGAGAGACTGGGCAAAGATCGTGCGGAGCTGCTCGCTGCGAAAGACTCCCCCCCCATAGGCGACATCGAGCAGTGGTGTCGGGCTGCCAAGTCGTTCGAGTGCGAGGATGGCGAGGGCGGCGAGCGACTGCGCGGCTTCGCTGAGGATCTCCCGTGCCAGTCCGGGACGGCGTTCTGCCAGTGTGGCGACAACCGCGGCAAAGGAGGCGAGCCGGTCGCGTGAGATCGTGCCCGCATAACAGTCCTGCGCGATCGACTTGAGGGTCGGACGACGGAAATGGCGCAGCAGCGGCGCGCGAAGTGGTCCTTCCCGTCCGGCGTCCTCATCCCGCAGTGCCCGACGCAAGGCCTCCTGCGCGATCTGGAAAGCACTCCCCTCATCGCTGAAGAGATAGCCGTGGCCGCCGACACGAACATAGCGGTGAAGGCCATCCGGATCGGTGATCTCGCCGCAGGCGACCGATCCCGTCCCGGCGAGGACGATGACGCCATCCGCGCCCGCGTGCGCACCAGCCAGCGCACCCGGGGCATCGTGGCCCACCACCAGGTGGTCGGCCGCAATCAACTCGTGGACAATCTCGATCTTCTCCTCCGGCTCTCCGGTCAGCGCCAAGTGTGCGCTGACAAAACGGGGCCGAATGGCCGGGAGCCCAGCGGACCGCAGCGCGCCCTCGATCGAGCCAGTCACCGCAGCGATCAATCGCTCGCGCCCACCTGGCTCCCGGGTATGGTTCGAGGGGCCGGCGTCTCCTCGCCCCAGCACGCGTCCTCGCCCGTCTGCCAGCAGAGCGGTCGTGTGGCTCTGTCCCCCGTCCATTCCGAGATAGAACTTCATCGTTGTGACTCCTTGCCAGTTTCTGTTGCCGCGAGACGGTCGACGGTCTTCCCCGTGGCCATGATGACCAGTCGATCATAGAGGAGTGGCGAGTAGGGGGACTCGCAGAACGCACGGGCAAAGCTGTGAGCGGCCAACTCCCGGGCAAGGGGCGCTGCCGGTGGCTCCTCTGCATCGGTGAGCAGGCAGTGGTGCAGCTCGTGGGCAAGGATCAGACCAGGCAATCTCTCCGCAATCAGTGCGGCCAGCTCGCGCGGCTGCCCCCAGCGAACCATCCCGGCCGTGACCTGCTCGACGGCCCAGCGGTTGAGAACGATTCGCTTGGCTCGCCCCGCGCACTCCCCCCATTGAAAGAAACGCCCGGCGACGAGCCCCCATCGCTCCTCGACGACCGCAATCCCCAACGATTCGGCGAGGCGGCGCGGACTTGCCCCTCTTGCCTCTCCGCGAAGCTTCTCCGCCAATCGGCGCGCTGTCTGGCAACCAACAGCGAGCGTCTCGAGATCCCCGGCATCCAGCCCCATCTTGATCGCCAACCGCTCCTCTGGCAAGGAGTAGTCCTCGACCAGATCGGTGAGAGAGGACACTTCTGACCAGGTGAGCGGCAAGAGAGTGGGAGGCACCACACGCGGCTCAAATCCAAAGAGCATCAGAATGCACTCCTCGTCTCAATAGCGAACCTCCTCCCGACCAGCAAAACGTTTGGGATTGATCGGCTGGTCGACCCGCACCCGCTCGAGTTCGATCTCTTCGATCAACGTTTCGTTGAAGTGAATGGTCGCGCGATGGGGAAGAACCAGGCCCTCGACCGCCCGATGGTCGAAGAACTGCCACGTCACCTCCTGCCGTTCGGCGGGACGCGCACGGCGGCGCCGCTCCTCCCTCGCCCGGGCATAGCTCCCCGCAATCACCCGTCGATCAAAACTGGCTACCTCCACGACCACTGCTTCCCGAAAGACTTCGACATCGGCAATAGTGATCGCCTTCAACAGGCAGCTCTCGGGATCAAAGTAGAGAACGAGCCGCAGGCCGTCATCACTCGTTGCCAGGACTGACTGGTAGGCCTCTTGATCAGGTCTTCGCAAGGGCCCCGCGAGGGGGCGGAAGAGACCAGTAGAGGAAAGCTCGAGCGGGAGAGAGGAGGGACTCGTCACCAGCCAGCCGAGCGAATGGAACGCAATCTGCTGACGGGCGGTGCGGGCCTGCAGCAAGAGGGTTCGCTCCGCATCTCCGACATCGATCACCCGCTGGTCTCGTTGAAAAGAGCGGACGGACATCGGTGGATTGCGCCACGCCTTCTCTCCATTGACGATCTCTTCGATCGAAAATCCAAACCCAGTGAGAGTCGCCCCTCGAATGCGCAGCCGGAAGCGGTCGGGAAGGGCAAATTCCATCTCCAGCTTGCCGTTGAGAACCTTCTGCTTCTCGACAACCCGCGTCGGCGACTGGACGCTGAGGTAGCGGATGTACCGGCGCGACTTGCCGCTCGCCGAGAAGGTCCGCGGGCCGTTCCGTTCCGGATCGGTCCCCACCCGCTCCCGGGACTGGCGAAAGATCTCGGCCGCTCGTTGGCGGGAATTCCGATCATCGACGCGCGCCGCAGCCGTTCCCTCCCAGACTGATTGGACTGGCTGGACTGACTTGAAGGGAGTCAGGAAGAGAAAAACGAGGGCCAGCGAGAGGTGGCCCCTCGGGCGCGATCGGCGTTGCTCCGGTGATGTCCGATTTCCCGTCATTCTCTCTTCTCGTTGACTTGTGTGGATGCTGGGTGCGCTCTCAGCGAAGAGCGGCGCCAGTAGAGCTGGCTTATAACTCCTTGGCGCAGGCGACCAGCCCGAGCGGACAGTCCGGGTCGAGTCCGCCCAACTCGACCTCGACCAGGGTCAGCACCTGTTCGAGGGTCGCCAGCCCCGAGAAGTTGGCGAGCCGGGTGCCGTACAGCAGAAAGAGATCCGGGAGGGTCCGGCCAGCATCGCCGTAATCGGTGAGGGACTCGACCGCCAGCGTCAGCTCTTCGCGAACGGTGCGGGGAGTGCTTCGCCGAACGACGGCCCTTCCCTGCCGCTGGAGCCGGACCACCCCGGTGCGGTCGACAATCCGGAAAAGCTCCCCCGGATCGCGCCAGCGTCGAAAGCGGGAGGGGGCGGGGGCAGCCGCCCCGAAGACCAGGAACGATCCGGCCTCGGTCAGCAGATGAACTGCTGTCTCCGGCACACGCATCGAGCGGGCAGCGACTTGCTGGCACTGTTCCGTCGTCTGCAGGGAGACCTCAGAGGCATCGCGACGCAGCTCTGTCGCACCGATGGCGACCGCGCGGACAAGGTTGCGCCGCGGGTCGACCTCGACCTCGACCTCGACGCTTCCTGGGACCGCTCCCGCGGCAATCGCCGCCTCGGTCGCCTCGCGTCGCACCCGGACGAGATCGTCTGGCGTCGGGTCGACCATCGTCCGCTCGACGGTATCTCGGACCATTGCCATGGCCACCCCGATCGGGGAGATCACCTCGGCATTCCTCGCCAGACGATGCTCCAGCGACATCATCTCGGCGGTGAAGGGCACCAGAACGGCCCCGCCTCCCCCTCCCCCGACCAGGACTACCTGATCACGCGCCAGACGGTATTCGACCATCAACTGTTCGAGTGTCTCGCGAATCTTGCGACAGGCGATCGTCAAGACCTGCCGCGCTACCTCTTCGCCAGAGGCGCGAGACCCCAGGGCTTCGGCCAATCGCCGAAAGGCCAGTTGGGCGGACTCGCGTTGTCCGTAAGCGAATTGGCCCGGGGAGACTTGGCCCAGGCAGTTGGCGGCGCAGGTCGTCGTCAGCGCGACTCGCTGCCCGTCCGGCAAGCGAAAGACGACGTGATCCCGTGCGTCGCGATCGGTCGGCTGGACAATCTCGAGCACCGCCCCGGCCAGCAATCCCGGATCGGTGTAGCAAACATAGCCATATCCGGCGATATGAGCACTGCGCG
The DNA here is from genome assembly GCA_049317725.1 of Blastocatellia bacterium. Lineage (GTDB taxonomy): Bacteria > Acidobacteriota > Blastocatellia > RBC074 > RBC074 > CAIOZW01. The sequence goes on along the minus strand of JBMOHS010000070.1, from coordinate 14,543 downwards.
GGCCGACGTCGGCAAGGGCCACCGGCCGCTGCCCATCGAGGCCGACCCGGACGAGGCTGCCCCCTCCCACTCCCAATGTCCGGACGTCCAGCGTGTCGACGTACATCCGGTGGCCGCCGAGGCGAGCGGGTCGGGTCGCCGGGCTGCCGTCCCGGATCACCGAGATATCCGCCGACGTTCCGCCAACCTCGATGAAGATCCCGTCAGAGACCCGTTCGTGAAGGAGCGTTCCGGCGATCCCCGCGGCGGGTCCCGACAGCATCGTCAGAATCGGCCGCCGATGGACCTCGGCGACGCTCATGACCCCGCCATCCGATCGCATGATCATGAGCGGAGCGGTGATCCCCGTCTCGCGGACACAGCGCTCGGTCATCTCCGCCGTCTCGATCATCTTCGGAAGAATCGCCCCGTTGATGACGGCCGTTCGCGTCCGCACGCGCAGGCCGTAGAGGCTGCTCACCTCGTGCCCCGAAGTGGCACGAAGACCCATCGCCTGGGCCCGCTCGACGACCAGATCCTCGATGGCGGTGCGGTCGACGCCGAAGGCCTCGCTGGCGACGATCACCTCGGCACCGGCGGCTCGCAACTGGTCGATCGCCCTGTCGATCGATTGGTCGATCGATTGGTCGATCTCTTGGTCGATCTCTTCCGTCCGGTCCTCAGACTTAAGCGAACCAAGGTCGAGATAGGCGTGCGGGGCCACCAGACGGTGGAGGCTGGTCAAGGGGATCGGGGGAATCCTCGTCGCCCGTCGGACCAGCCATCCCTCCAGCCCCTGGCCGATTCCCACCACGCCCACGGTCGCGACGTCCCCTTCGAGGAGCGCATTGGTCGCCTGGGTCGTACTGTGTGCGATGAAGCTGACCTGCTCTGGTCGAATGTCAAAGGCCGTGAGGAGGCGCTCGAGCGCCTCGACGATGCCCCGCGCCACCCCTTCCCTGGCGGAGTGCGAGGTCGGCACCTTAAGCTGCCCGATCAATTCGCGGGTCGTCTGGTCGATCGCCACCACATCGGTGAAGGTCCCCCCGACGTCGATTCCGATCCGCACTGGCCCATTCCGTTGCCCCACGCGCCCCTCCCCCTCTTCAGCGCCACAGATAGAGCCAGACCGCGGCGAGTAACCCCAGCAGGCAGACCGCCATCTTGAAGAGCAGCACGTGACGCGTCAACTCCTCCACCCGAACCCCGACATAGTTGGCGACCCAGACATTCTGCGTGTTGGTCGGATCGCAGATGGTCTGGACTTGCACAACGCTCATGACCGCCGCCAGCAAGGCCAGCGGTGGAAGCAGGTCGAGGTCGCGGATCAGCAGGTAGAGCCCAATCCCGATTCCATAGGGATTGAGCGGGCCCCGGTAGAGGGCCAGTGGCGAGAGCAGCCCGAAGAAGAGCACGTAGACGAGCGGCGACCGAAGCGGAATCCCTCCCAGCAGCGGGCTCACGGAAGCCTTGACCGCCGGCAGCATCGTCGCGTTGAGCAGCATCCCAATCCCCACCATCAGAATGACGGCGGGTGCGACATCCTCGACCCCCTTGACCGCCGCGCTCGAGAGCTGGCGCACCATCTCCCGGGGACGCGTCACGAGGACGCCAACAATCGCTGCCAGCAGGAAGGAGGCCACCACCGGGACTCCGAGCCCCGCGTGGAGCCCCAACGGCAGGATCGGGACGAGCAAGGCGATCAAGGGCACCGTGCGCTCGACAGGTGGGAGAGCGGGCTGTGTCTCGACCGCCCACGCCCCCTCCTGCCGCATCCGCCGCGCCGCGAGGAAGGCAAAGACGATCAGGACTCCACCATCGATCACCGCCAGAACGCTGGCAAACTGGCGAATCGAGGTCGGGTCGATCCCGAAGGTTCCCTGGTAGAACCCCCACATCCCAATGTTGAAGACAAAGCCGAGCCCAAAGGCGAGCAGAAAAAAGAGGGCACTCAAGCGCCGCGGAACGCCGATGCTCATCAGGATCGGCAAGGCGAGGCTGCCGACCATCATCACTGCACCAAGGCCGGTCAATGTCGTGAAGAGCCACGCCACCGCGACCATCATCGTCCCGGCGACGATCATCGGGCGGTCTCCGCCAAACTCGGCGGCTCGTTTGATGATGCTCTCGGCAATGCCCGTCTGCATGACGATCCGACCGAGCATCGCGCCCGCCACGACCATAAGGTACTGCCCCGCGAGACGTGTCGCTCCTTGTGTCACCACTTGGTCGAGAATCACCGCAGGCCCCGTCCGCGCCACCAAGGCCACGGCAACCGCCATCGCCGGAATCGCCAGGATCGCTGGCACTCGCCGGGTCATCATCAGCCCAGCGAAGAGCAGAAAGACCACCAGAATCAAGACAGCCGTCATCGTCTTCGCTCCTCCACCCGCGACTCGATCCGCCCGTCGATCCGGCATTCGAAGGTCCGTGCCCACGGCAAGGTCACCTTGACGTCCCGCAGACCGGTCACGGTCAACTGGCGTCCCCGGTCGATCGGGTAGCGGCGGCCCAGAAAATGGGCCCGAAAGAAGGCCTCCATCCGCGGCTCCAGATCCTCTGCCACCGACCGCTCAGCCCAGGCCCGCCGCTCCGGCGTCAGCTCGGAGAGGGTGAACGACTCCTGCGCCGCGGCCTCCCGCAAACGCTGATTGACCACTGGCCGGACCAGATCATGGTAGAGATAGTCCCCCGCGAACCGGTTGAGGAGAAACTGGAGGTGCGCGACCTCCGCCTCAGCACGCCGGATCGGAGAGGGGGCGGCCATCCCCTGCGCCAGCCGCCGCAGGTTGGCGTGCGGGATCGCCGTCCCAAGCGTGTTGCCCGCCGTATTCCAGGCAGCATAGCCAGTGAGACGATCGACCACTTCCGCCTCGACCAGCGCGCGCACCAGCCGCTCATCCGCTCCACTGTAATGCGGGGCGGGAAAGAGAAGATCGGCCAAGGCGACGGATCGACCCGCCTTCAAATCCCCAATCAGTCGCTTCTCGAACCGTTGGTACTCGGCGGGTGTCGTCGCCGGGGCATGGATGAAGAGGCGATAGTCGGCACGCTCTCTCGCCGGGACCAGCGTCGCCCCGGAAGCTCGCACCTGATTTTCGACTGTGAACTGGAGGGGGTGATCCTCGTAGGGCGCGATCACCTCGCGGCTCTTCTCTGAGGAGTAGACCACCGCGACGCGGATCGTGCGGCGCTCCCGCGCGAGGATCGCCCGGCTGACCAGCGAGAGCGATCCCTCGTCCGTTCCGTTGTAGATCGGGACGCTCCGCTCGAGCCCCAATTTTGCCAAGCGAGTGCGCAGGACGGCCTGATCTTGCCGATGGAGCCCGTACGCGCGGGCATCGTCCTGCAGCAGGATCAGTTCGTCAATGACGCCCGACTGCCGTAGGGCCAGCGCCGCCAGGTTGATTTCGAGATTGCGCTGCCGCGCGGCGAGGTAATCGGCCAGCACGGACGGCCCCAACTGCCGGGTCAACTCCTCGAGCTCCTTCGCCAGCACCCCATCCCCCGTCTTGGGCACGCGGTCCTTCAGCTCAGCCCAGCGCGCCAGCTGGTCGTGGATCGCGGCGGTCGTGCGGCTGGCCGTCGGCGCCACCCGCATGATCACGCTGAAGGCATAGATCGGAACCCCCGGATAGCGGTCCTTGAGCCGCCGGAAGAGGTCGAGCCTCCGACGTACCTCGTCGAGGGGAACGGCGTGCGTCCGCGAGGCCACCAATCCTCCATACGCGATCATGTCGACCGAAACGAGCAGGGCCGCGGGGGCTGGTCGATCTCCTGCCTCCGAGGAGAGCAGCCAGTCAGCAATCGCCTCGGGCCTTCCCGGGGTGGTGAAGTTCCCCAACATCTCCGCGGGGGGCATCTCCACGTCATAATCGGCCACTGCCCCGATCATCTGGGCAAACTGACCGACGGCCGGGCGGTCATCAACCGGGACCAGAACGAGCGTGCGTGCCGGTTCCGCTCCCAACCCCTTCCCGAGGAACACCCCCACCAGGAAGATCCCCCATCCCGCCGTGAGAAACGATCTTGGCCATCCGTGATGCCTGCTCATTGACTGCTCCCTTCTCTTTGACGGATCTTTGAGGACTCGTATACTACAGATTCTTTCTGGCGCGAACAGTTTGCGTTGAGTTGGCTCTTCTTGCAACCAAACGACCCCATCTCTTCCTTCTGTTTCGGCCCCCGGGGAGCGGCACGTCGGAGGGAGTGATCCAGAGGGCGCCTTGCCATACGAGATTGATTGTCCAAGAGGAGGAGTGGATTGATCCTCAGTCGTCTCACACGACGTCGAACGGAACGGATGGGGAGCGGGCTCCGCCTGCGATTGCGCCTGCGCTGGCAGGACTCCTTCTCTGCGCTCCTGCAGGCGGCGATGCTCGAACCGAAGACGATCGAGATCACCCGCCGTCAGATCCGACTGGCACGACTCGCCCAATCGTTTCACGGCTTTCGGCTCGTCCAGCTCTCCGATATCCACCACAGCCCATTCCTCAGCGAAGCCGAGATTCTCACTGCGGCACAACACGCCAACCAGCTTCAGCCTGACCTGATCGTCCTGACGGGAGACTATGTCTCCCACTCTCCCAGCTTCATCGCGGGATGCGCCCGGGCGCTCGGCACCCTCCGGGCCCGACACGGCGTCCTTGCCGTCCTCGGCAACCACGACCACTGGACCGACGGCCCCGCCATGGCACGCGCCCTTCAGGAGCAGGGCATTCGCGTCCTGATCAATGAAAATCTCTCGATTACGCGTGGGGGAGATCGACTTCAGGTGGTCGGCGTCGATGACGCCACAGTTGGGCGGGCCAATCTGGGGCTCGCACTCGTCGGAACGGACGGTCGGGAGCCCCGGATCCTTCTCTCACACAATCCTCGGATGATCCGTGAAGCGGCGCGGGCGGGGCTCGATCTGGTTCTTTCTGGCCACACGCACGGCGGGCAGATCAACTGGCGACTCCTGCTGGGTCGGGAGAACGAGCGGGCTCGGCGCTGGCTCCAACGCCCCTCCCGCCGGCTGATCCGTGGACACGCCCAGTTCGGGGAGACGCAGCTCTACGTCAACCGCGGCCTTGGGACCGTCGTGCTGCCCCTGCGGTACGGCTGCCCGCCGGAGATCTCCCTGCTCGAACTGGTCTCAGAATAGGCATCAGCCAGTCGTCAGACCGACCCGCTGATCGGCTTGCGGTTGGTCTCCCCGGTGTTGAGGACGGGGATTCCGCCATCGACCTCGCCGTGAGGACGCGGGATGACGTGAGTCGAGACGACCTCCCCGACCCGACGCGCTGCGGCGGCACCGGCGTCGACAGCCGCTTTGACCGCCGCCACCTCTCCGCGCACGATCGCTGTCACCAGCCCCGCATCGATCCGCTCATACCCGACCAGCGTGACGTTGGCGGCCTTGACCATCGTATCCGCCGCCTCGACCATGGCAATCATGCCCCGACACTCGACCATCCCTAATGCTTCCATCGGTCTCCTCGTTTCCTTTTGCGGGCTCTTCGGGAGAGGAGACGTCGACTACTCCTCCTCCACGCCGTAGTAGGTCAGCCCAAGATGGTGGATCAGCTCTTCCCGTCCCAAAAATCGCAACGTATTGTGCAACTTCAGGAGCTGGATCTGCAAATCATGTTCGGGCTTGAGACCAGGAGCCGCCAGGGGGCTCTTGTAGTAGAACGAGAGCCACTCTTGAATTCCAGAGAAGCCGCTGCGCTGCGCGAGGTCCATCAACAGAATCAGATCGAGGACCAGCGGGGCCGCCAGGATGCTGTCCCGGCAGAGAAAATTGATCTTGATCTGCATCGGGTAGCCGAGCCAGCCGACAATGTCAATGTTGTCCCACCCTTCTTTGTTGTCTCCCCGGGGCGGGTAGTAGTTGATCTGCACTTGGTGATGGAGATCGCCGTAGAGCTCCGGGTAGCGCTCCGGCTCGAGGATCTGTTCGAGGACGCCCAGCTTGGAGATCTCCTTCGTCTTGAAAGAACCCGGATCGGCGAGAACCTCGCCATCGCGATTGCCCAGGATATTGGTCGAGTACCATCCGGCAATCCCGAGCAGGCGCGCCTTGAGCCCCGGCGCAATCACCGTCTTCATGAAGGTCTGGCCGGTCTTGAAGTCGCTGCCGCTGATCGGAACGCCTCGCTCCTGCGCCAAGGCAAGCAGGGCGGGAATCTCGACGCACCGGTTGGGGGAGCCATTGGCGAACGGGACCCCCTCCTGCAGGGCCGCATAAGCGTAGATCTGACTGGGAGCGATGAGGGGATCATTCTGTTCCAGGCCGCGCTCGAAGGCTTCGAGGGTCTGATGGCACTCTCCGGAAGCGACAAACCGTTCGGTACTGGCACACCAGACCATGACCAGCCGCTCACAGCCGTGGCGGGTGCGAAAATCACGGATATCCTCGCGCAACGCCTCGGCCAACTCCCGCTTCGTCGCCCCCGTCTTGACGTGAGTTCCCTGCAACCGCGTGACATACTCCGGATCGAAGACGGCCGGATAGGGCACAATCTCCGCCAGGGCCGGCTTGACCTGGGCGAGGAGTGCCGGATCGAGGACACTCGCCTTCTCCGCCGCCTCATCGACCCGGTCTGGAAAGAGATCCCACCCCCCGAAACAGAGGTCGTCCAATGTCGCCAGCGGTAGAAAATCCCGGATGAGCACCGAGCGGTTCTCGGTCCGCTTGCCGAGCCGTAAGCGACCCATCTGGGTCAAAGAACCGATCGGCGCGGAGATTCCACGCTTGATCGCTTCGACCCCGGCGATGAGGGTCGTCGATACCGCTCCAATTCCGGGGATCAGAACCCCCAGCTTTCCCGTCGCCGGCGCGATGGTCATCTCTCGATTTGGCATGGCTTACTCCTCCTCGGTTGTGCAAGAACTGGTTGGCTGGCAAGTCGCTCCACCCGAAGCGGCTCCGAGCAGGGGATGGGGAGTTCCGCGGCTGAGTCCGGAAGCATCAGATCACACTTCCTCCAGTACTCCTTCCCCCCACGCTATCGCAAGGCATCTCCACCCAACGGCAGATCTGACGATCCCTTCTGCCCTTCTATCGGATGGGTGACCAGACGAAGAGACTACCCGCTCCACCTTAAATCGGTATTAAAATTGCATTCAGTTTTTCCCATTCGCGAGATCGAGCAAAATCTTGAAAAAAGAAGAGGAGAAGAAAGGATTGACTTGGCGGAAAGGGCTGCCTATCTTGACCGAGACAGTGGGATCGGCCAATGGAGGGGAGCGAAATGTCCAGAGATCGCGCACGCAACAACGAGTGGAGGAAGCGGACCCAGGTCCGGCGAGCACTGGCAGCAATCATTCTGGGGCTGGGGTTGGCCTCACTGGAGAGGCTCCCGGGCGTCGACGCAGGGGAGGAGCGCCGCATCGATTTCGACCGGGAGATCCGGCCGATTCTCTCGGACAAATGTTACGCCTGCCACGGTCCTGATGCGGCCAGTCGCGGGATTCGGCTGCGGCTCGACTCGGAGGAGGGGGCGCGGGCCGATCTCGGCCGGGGACGACGCGCACTGGTCCCGGGTGACGTGGCGAAGAGCGAAATGGTGCGTCGGATCACGTCGCCGGATGAGGCCCTGCGGATGCCTCCCGCAACCTCTCCCCACCCCTTGAGCGAGGCAGAGCGGCAGCTCCTCGTCGAGTGGGTCCGGCAAGGGGCCCGCTGGGAGAGCCACTGGTCGTTCGTCCCCCCGCAGCGCCCTGCCCTGCCGACCGTCCGCGACACGAGTTGGCCGCGCAACGCCATCGATCACTTCATCCTCGCGCGGCTCGAAGAGGAGGGGATGCGCCCCTCGGCAGAGGCCGATCCGGCAACCTTGCTGCGGCGGGTGACGCTCGACCTGACCGGACTGCCCCCGACCCAGGAGGAGCTCGACCGGTTTCTCGCCGATCGCTCGGGCACAGCCTATGAGCGAGCCGTCGATCGGCTGCTCGCCAGCCCGCGTTTTGGCGAGCGGATGGCCTTCCGCTGGCTGGATGCCGCACGCTACGCCGACACCAATGGGTACCAGATCGACGGTGATCGCTCCGCGTGGCGCTGGCGCGATTGGGTGATCGAGGCCTTCAACAGGAACCTGCCCTACGACCAGTTCATCGTCGAGCAGTTGGCGGGCGATCTGCTGCCCGGGGCCACGCTCGACCAACGGATTGCGACGGCCTTCAACCGGAACCACCGCATCAACGCCGAGGGCGGGATCGTCCCCGAAGAGTACGCCGTCGAATATGTCGCCGACCGGGTCGACACCACCGCCACCGTCATGCTCGGCCTGACGGTGGGGTGCGCCCGCTGCCACAACCACAAGTATGATCCGCTGACGCAGAAGGAGTACTACCAGCTCTTTGGGTACTTCAATTCGATCCGCGAAGATGGCCGCGCCTTCGACTGGGGCAACTCCGCGCCGTGGATGCCAGCCCCCACCCGGGAGCAAGAGGCCCGGCAACGGGAACTGGAGGCCCTCCGTCAGCAAGCGCAGCAGGAGGTCGCGAGAGCCATTCAACGGGAGGGATCCCACCCACAAAGATGGGAAGAGAAGATCGCCCGGGTAGAGGGACCACGCCAATGGTTTCCCGAGCGGGGCCTCCTCCTCCACCATCCACTGGCCGGCGGCGGCGAGGCGACGCTTTACCCCTCGCCCAGACCGCACCACCATCGGCTGCCCAGACCCAAGAAGAAGGACGAACCGGAACCGACGGGCGTCGACGAAGACGGCCTGCCGGGCTTTCGCGGAGCGGGCCCACACGGCCCGACCTCGATCGAGGCGCCAACCGGCGAGGGAGTTCGCTTCGACGGGTCGCTAACCTATAACGCCGGACGTGTCGCCGATGTCCGCTATAAATCGACCACTCTGGACTATCGGGAACGCTTCACCATCTCCGTCTGGATCGCCCCGAACGGACCGGACGCCGGGGCGATTCTCACCAAGATGAGCGACCAGGTCGAGGAGACGGAGAATGGGCTCCCCCGCCAACGAGGCCTCGGGCTCTTCTTCGTCGATGGCCGGCTCCACTTCCAGATGGTGCGGGAGTGGAACTACGACGGCTTTCGCGGTGAGACCGTCGATCGGCTGACCCCGGATCGCTGGTACCACGTCCTCGTCGAGTTCGATGGCTTCCGACAGTACGAAGACCGAATCCGGATCTTCGTCGACGGGATCGAACAACGCATGAAGCAGCCGCAGCCAAACCTTCACCTCTACTGGGGGGAGCCCAACACGCCCCTGCGGATTGGCGGCGGCGGGGGAGCGGCGATGCGCTTCCGCGGTGGGCTGGCGGAGCTGCGACTCTACCGTGGCCTCCTGCGTGAGGAGGAGCAGGCGATCCTCGGCTGCGGCGATCCACTCCCGAAGATTGCCGCCTTGCCGGCGGAGAAGCGGACCCACGCTCAGTCGCTCAAACTGCGTGACGCCTATCGGTCTCTCGGTGCGAAGCCAAGATTGCAAGAAGCCCTGCGTCGGCTGGGAGAGCGGGAAGAGGCGTGCCAAGAGCTGGCCGACAGCTTCCCGACCCTCATGGTGATGGAGGAGATGGCCGAGGCCAAACCGACGTGGATTCTCCGCCGCGGCCAGTACAACCTGCGCGGCGAGCCCGTCGAGCGCGGCGTTCCAGCCGTGCTGCCGCCGCTCCTGCAGAACGAGCCGAACAATCGACTCGGGCTCGCGCGATGGCTGACACGGGACGACCATCCGCTGACGGCGCGGGTCGCCGTCAATCGCTTCTGGCAGATGATCTTTGGCGCGGGGCTGGTCCGAACGGTCGAGGACTTCGGTTCGCAGGGCGAGCGTCCAACCCACCCGGCACTGCTCGATTGGCTGGCAACGACCTTCCGCGACGGGGAGGGGGACTCCCGTGCACGCTGGGACACCAAGGGGCTGATCCGCCTGCTGGTGCTGAGCGCGACCTATCGCCAATCCTCGGCCATCGCAGCCGATGGGCTGCAGCGGGACCCGGAGAATCGGCTGCTCGCCCGGGGCTCGCGGCTGCGCCTCCCCGCGGAGATGATTCGCGACCAGGCACTGGCGGTCGCCGGCCTGCTCGTCGAGCGCCTTGGCGGCCCTTCCGTCAAACCCTACCAGCCGGAGGGCCTCTACAAGGACTTGACCTTCTCGAACCTCACCGGCTACACCCCCGAGACGGGAGAAGGGCTCTGGCGACGGAGCCTCTACACCTACTGGAAGCGGACCGTCCTCGCCCCGACGATGCAGGTCTTCGACGCCTCCGCCCGGGAGTTCTGCACGGTCCGCGAGAGCCGCACCAACACCCCGCTCCAGTCGCTCAACCTGATGAACGACGTCACCTACGTCGAGGCTGCCCGACTCCTCGCCGAGCGCTCGCTCCGCGAGGGTGGACGACAGGCGACCGACCAGCTCCGCTGGGCCTTTCGCGAGGCGACGTCGCGGTTCCCTCGCCCCACGGAGGTAGAGCGGCTGAGCGCCTACCTCGAATCCCAGCGCAGCTACTTCGCTCAACACCCGGAGAATGCCCGGGCGCTGCTGGCACTGGGACTGCGCCAGAGCGACCAGTCCCTCTCACCGGTGGAACTGGCGGCGCGAACCATGGTCGCGAGCCTGCTCCTCAACCTCGACGAGACGATCACGCGGCAGTAGCCGCTCCGATAGAAAAGACGCCAGGGAGGCAGGAAATGCGCAGAGATCCGAGACTCAACCCGACCAGCGATCCAACCGAGGAGTTACGCCTCGGCCTGACCCGCCGCCATTTTCTGGGCCGCGCCAGTCTGGGGCTGGGAACCGCCGCACTGGCGAGCCTGCTCGGCCGGGATGGACTGGCCGCGACAGATGTCGGGATTCCCCACTTTGCTCCGACCGCCAAACGGGTCATCTACCTCTTCCAGGCGGGAGGCCCGTCCCAACTGGAGCTCTTCGATCCCAAGCCGGGGCTCGCCCGCTACCGTGGACAGGATCTGCCGCCGTCGATCCGGCAAGGGCAACGGCTGACCGGAATGACGGCCTTTCAGTCGCAGTTTCCCGTCGTGCCTTCAAAGTTCTCCTTCGCCCAGCACGGAGCCTCCGGGGCGTGGCTCAGCGAGCTGTTGCCGCATACCGCCCGGATCGCCGACCGGATCAGCTTTCTCCGCTCGATGCACACCGAGCAGATCAACCACGATCCGGCCGTCACCTTCGCCCTCTCAGGGTTTCAACTGGCGGGTCGTCCCAGCCTCGGGGCGTGGCTGTCGTACGGGCTGGGGAGTGAGAACGCCGACCTCCCCGCCTTTCTCGTCATGGTCTCGGTCGGAAAAGCAGGCGGGGATCAGCCGCTCTACGATCGGCTCTGGGGCAGCGGCTTTCTTCCCTCTCGCTACCAGGGGGTCAAATTCCACCAGGGTGCCGACCCGGTTCTCTATCTGAGCAATCCGCCGGGGGTCAACCGGACCCAACGTCGCCAATTCATCGATCAATTGGCCGCCCTCAACGAGCAGAACGCTCAAGCCTATGGCGACCCGGAGATCCTCTCCCGCACCGCCCAGTACGAGATGGCGTTCCGGATGCAGGCCTCGGTGCCCGAGCTGGTCGACCTGTCAAAAGAGCCCGAGCGGGTCGTCGAGCGGTATGGTCCGGAGGCGCGACAGCCGGGGAGCTTTGCCTTCAACTGCATCTTGGCCCGCCGGTTGGCGGAGCGGGGAGTTCGCTTCATTCAGCTCTTCCATCGGGGGTGGGATCAGCACGGCGACCTGCCGAAGAACATCTCCCGACAGGCACTCGAGACCGACCAGCCCTCAGCCGCCCTCATCGAAGACCTTGCCGAACGGGGATTACTCGACGAGACGCTCGTCATCTGGGGGGGAGAGTTTGGTCGGACGGTCTACTCGCAAGGCCCCCTCACGGCGACCAATTATGGGCGCGACCATCACCCACGCTGCTTCACCATGTGGATGGCGGGGGGCGGAGTGAGGCCGGGGCTATCCATTGGCGAAACGGACGATTTCAGCTACAACATCGTCCGTGACCCCATCCACGTCCACGATCTCAACGCGACGATCCTCCATACCCTCGGGCTGGACCATACCCGGCTGACCTACAAATATCAGGGTCGCCATTTCAGATTGACCGACGTCCACGGAACCGTCATTCAACCCCTGCTCTCGGCCGTCCCTCGCCGCTGAGTTGGCAAGGAGATCACGGACGGCCCTCAACCTTCTCCATGATCCGCTCGTGCTCCCTTCGCGAGAGAACCTCTCCCGCCCGGGCACACCCCGGAGAGCAGTAGACCTTCCGATCGTCCCCGAGGCACGCGCTCTCTGGATCGAGCAGCTCGGCGCAGAACGCGCACTCCTCTTCCTGCCGTCGACTCACTCCTGCCCTCCCTGCCAATGAGCAGACTCGCCCTCGCTCCAGCGCTCGACGAGCGCGTCTCCCTGCGGAGAGGCGAGAAGGGCCAGCAAGAGCGCGCCCGCCAGAAACTCGACGGCCACTTCGCGTGGCTCGTCGGCTGGCCCGACCGGGGAGAGTGCCCTGGGGAGCCCTGCCCACTGCTCCCGATCGAGTGGCCCCTCGATCAGTGCCGCGACCTGTGGCGCCAACCTGGCCGCCCGGTCCTGACGCGAGACCAGCAGCGGCGCGTGGACCACCACGCGCACCTCCACCTCGCGCAAGGTCAGCAGGTTCCAGAAGTGCGGGAGGAAATCGTCATCGCCCACCCAACTGAAGGCCCGTGCCCCATCCTCGCCGACTTCCTGCCCCTCGATCGAATCGACCCGCAACGTCAGCGGCAAGATCTCCCGGCGACTGCGAATCGCTGCCGCGAGAAAGAAGGGATGGAAGGTCGACAACTCTCTCCCCTCGCTCGTCGTTCCTTCCGGAAAGACTGCCACCGACTGCCCCGAACGTAAAAGACGGCTTGCCCGGTAGAGACACTGCACACTGCTCGCCGTCGATCCCCTCTCGAGAAAGAGCGTCCCGCCCAATTGCACCAGCCATCCGAGCAGCGGCCAACCAGCCACCTCCTGCTTGGCCACGAAGATTGTTGGACTCAAGCTCCCAATCAGCACGACATCGAGGTAGCTCAGGTGATTGCTGACGATGAGCGTGGCACGCGGTACTGACCGCCGCCATTCCTGCCCCTCAATCCGCCAGCGGATGCCCAGCGTCCAGACCACAAACCGACACCACACCCAACTGGCAATCGCCTGAATCCGGACACGCCATCCCAGCCGTGGCAACGGCCAGCAAGCGAGGGAAAGAACACTCATCAGCAGCAGCGCCCAGAGCGATCCGATCAACAACACCAGCAGCCGTCTGAGTCGACGGATCGATCCACCTCTTCGACGTGACTGGAGCCGATCAGTGCTTGCAGTGATCTCCACGTTCTTCTCTCCTTGCCTGTCCCTCTTTCGCCCCCCCCACCTGCGACAGGCTCAGCCGACGTAATGTTGTTTGTACCGGTCACTCAGCTGGCCCAGATTGAGCAGAACCAGCACATCTGCCGTGCCAAAGGCCCGATCGAGCGCGGGCTCCCCTGCAATCAGCGCGCCTGTCCGCAGGTAGCCTCGCAGGATCGTCGGCAAACGACGCGCGATGGAGCGTGCCTCGTCGTCGGTAGACGGGCGGTCCTCCCATCCATCCGGGAAGACTATTCGACAGGAATCGACCGGTGTCACCCGGTAGATCGGCGGGGCAAGATACTGCTGCGAAAGATGGCGATAGAGCCGGGCAATCTCCGTCGGCTCCGTTTCGTGCAGGCTGCCACACCCGAAGAGGAGCCCAGCACCGTTCTCGATCGCATAGCGCGCAATCGCCGCCCATAACAGGTTGATCGTCGCAAAGGACCGGTGAGAGGCGGCGATGCAAGAACGGCCCAACTCCAAGAGCTCCAGCCTCTTCTCGCGTGCCGTCTGTCGCAGGCGGGTCAAGTCGAACTCGTTCTCCGAGTAGAAGCCAATCTGCCGATCCGCCTCCCGCTGGCGAAGCAGCCGATAGGTCCCAACGATCCGCCCCGTAGGCAGGTCGCGCACGATCAAGTGATCACAGAACGCATCGTAGGCGTCGGTGTCATACCCGCGGTCATAGGAAGAGAGGAGCCCCTCCTGCAGTTCGAGGTTGAAGACCTCAAAGCGCAGGCGCATAGCGGCGTCGATCTCCTCCATCGTCGTTGCGAGGGAGACCTCAAGCTGGCCCGCTCGCAGCAGCGGACCGGAACATATGACGGAGGTTGTCAGCATAGTCGACTCGGCATCGTGTTGTGAGTTGTGGTCGGGGCAGACCTGCTCGCGGCCAGATCTGGACTCCAGCCAGACCAGCCGATCGGAACCTCATCCGCGATTGCTCTCGCCTCCTCCCTCAACCCAGTCTGAACCACACGGCAGGGCAGGCATTGGCTGATGAGCGCAAGTCAAATGAGATTCATCCTTGACAGGACATCCAACACGATACAGAGATGATGTTCAGGAGAGTTCAACTCGATCTTAGATTATCGTAAGAATTTGGCCCTCCGCGCCTTCGCGTGAGTCTCTTTCTGCCGGTGAAGGGCGAGGGGCGAAGAGTGAGGGGCGAAGAGTGAGGGGCGAGGGGCAAGGGCGAGAGAAAGAAGAGGAGTGTGTGAGCGAT
>JBMOHS010000069.1:0-19282 GCA_049317725.1 Blastocatellia bacterium | reverse complement strand
TCAACCATCCCGTTCAACCATCCCGTTCAACCATCCCGTTCAACCATCCCGTTCGACTTTCCTGCTTGATGGGCACCCAGTGATCGGAGATCGTTGCATTGTCTGGCTCTCTTGTGTTTCCTCACCCGGCGACCATAGCCACTCCTGACCCGTTCTATTCAGGCGTAGACGTGGCATTGTACAACGCAGATCGGACGGATGCCAGCATGCCCAATCTGAATCGTTGGACAGTTTAACACGAATCCGTTGTTCCCCCGTGAATCTTCCGTGACGGAGATCGGGTCCTATCTGCAATTGGAGTCAGCAGTCCGACCACATCCTGCACTGACCGTCTGCCGAGATGTCCCGGGACTCCTCGCGGCGTTTTTCTTTCTCGCCGAATCCAATTCGCACAATTCAGGCGGCCTGCCAGCTGCAGTCGACGCGGACATCCGCACTTGAGGGGTCAAGAAAATGAAGACAACAAGGAATTTGAATCAGGTAACAATGCGTCCGATGGGACTCTGGGTGGCTCGTGGGGCAGCCACGGCCATTCTTCTGCTGACTCTGCTGGCGGGAAGCTGGTTCTCGGGGTCCGAGGCGCAACAGCCCCGCCCCCAAGGGGCAGCCCGCAAGTCGGGCGGGCAATCGCGCCCGCAGCCTCGCCAAGAAGAGAAACTGGCAACCTGGGCGCAGTGGCGAGGACCTTCCCGGGATGGACGGATTGCGGGCCCAGCTTGGCCCGCCTCACTCGCCGAGTCTCATCTGGCCAAGGTCTGGCAGACACCGCTCGAGCCAGGCTATTCCGGACCGATCGTCTCGGAGAAGCTCGTCTTTGTGACGGAGACCAAAGAGAAACAGACGGAGATCGTCCGCGCCTTCGACCGGCAAACCGGGACCGAGCGGTGGACCGCCTCTTGGCCGGGAGCAATCTCGGTGCCGTTCTATGCCAAGTCCCGGGGAGACTGGATCCGTTCAACCCCGGCGTTTGACGGGGAGACGCTCTATGTGGCCGGTATGCGCGATGTCGTCGTTGCGCTTGACGGTGCCACGGGCAAGGAGCGCTGGCGAATCGACTTTGTCGCGACGTACGGAACCTCTGTACCGGACTTTGGCCTGATCTGTTCTCCACTGATCGACGGCGATCACCTCTATGTCCAGGCTGCCAACTCGACGATCAAGATCGACAAACGAACCGGAAAGATTCTCTGGCGCGCCTTCGAGGGGAAGTATGGAGTCATGTCGGAAGGGGCCTTCTCCTCCCCAGTCCTGGCGACGATTGCTGGTAAGCGACAGCTCGTTGTCCAGTCCCGCGAAGTCCTGGCGGGAATCGATCTGGGGGATGGTCAGGTTCTCTGGCAGACCCCGGTTGCCTCGTTCCGCGGGATGAACATCCTCACGCCGGTCGTCTTTGGCGATGCGGTCTTTACCAGCAGCTATCAAAACAAGAGTTGGCGCTACGACATCACCCGGACCGGAGAGAAGTTCCAAGTCGCGGAGAGCTGGAGCAACAACGCTTCCGGTTACATGTCGACCCCGGTCATTATTAATGGCTATGCCTACCTGCACCTCGGCAACCAGCGGTTCACTTGCATCGATCTGCGAACAGGGGAGCGTACCTGGACCTCCACTCCGTTCGGAAAGTATGTCAGTTTGGTCGCCCAAGGGGATCGGATCCTCGGTCTCGACGAGCGTGGCATCCTCCTCTTGATCAAAGCGGACCCGACCGCCTTTCAACTCCTCGAAGAGCGTCGCATCACCGACGATGAGACGTGGGCCCACCTCGCCGTCGCTGGCGATCAGCTCTTCGTTCGGGAACTGCGCGCCTTGACTGCCCTCCGCTGGCAGACCCCGGCTGCGACCTTGAGCGCCAGCCGCAAATAGGCAATCTTCGGCCGCTCCTCTGGGCACAGGAGAGTCGATTGGATTTGGCGTCTGCCGGTAGGGCATGCTCTGGCAGACGCCTCTTGTTGGTCCCCCTCCTGACCCTTTCCTCCAGCGGCTGGCAGCGTCACCCCCCTGCCTGAATTGACTCTTTGTGAAACGATGTGCTAATTTTCCCGTTTGAATTTTGCGAAGCGGCAAAGAGGCCCATTTCGTCGGCTAGCGGGCCTGACAGGTGGTGCATCAGCTTGAGTCTTTAGTCGAATCTTTGGTCAAATCTTTGACGTTTTCAGGAAAAGATTGGGAGTCAAGGGAAGCGGCAGTCGGCGGAATCCGGTCGATTGTGAGCTGACGTGACGGGCTAGGCTGGGACAGGAATTGATCAACCAGTGGCCGGGACCACTGGCCGTGTGAGGAAGAGATGCCATTACTTGGGACATTGGCGGTCGTAAATTTCGCCCTGGCTGGCAACGTGCTGAGCGTCGATGGATCATTTTTGTTCATTTTTGTTTCGATCTTTGTCCTGATCTTTCTCCTCAACCGCACCCTCTTCAAGCCGATCAATCAAGTTCTGGAGGAGCGGGAGCGACTCGGTGGAGGGCGTCTTTCCGAAGCGAAGGCGATCCTCGCGCGGTATGACGAGCAGATTACCGCCTACGAGGGCAGGATCCGGGCTGCCCGGGCAGAGTCCTACCAGCAGCTCGAGTCTTTCCGCCGCGAGGCCTTGGCGACCCGGGCGGCGTCGCTGGCACGGGCGCGGGAAGAGATGGCTGAGGAACTGGCGGTGGCCAAGCAGGAGATCGCCGACCAGGCGGAGATGGCCCGATCGTCACTCGGCGGGGAAGTTCGCCAGATGGCCACGTCAATCTCCTCGCAGCTCCTTGGACGTGCGATTCGTTCCGACGGAAGGCAGGGATAACCAAATCATGGGGAGCCAGATCCAAATGAGCAGATCGCGTGCGCAGATCCTGCCGGAACTCGGCAGTGGTTGGCTGCTGCTGGCGGGGAGCGGGGCCGGGTGGTTGACGCCAGGAGTGGCCAAGACGATCAACCTGACGATCTTTCTCTTGGCGATGTACTGGATTGTCCGCCGTCCTGTCCACCGGTTCTTCTCGGACCGATTCGCGCAGGTGCGGGAGATGCTCGACCGGGCCGCCCGGGAGAAGGCAGCAGCCGAAGAGAAGATGGCCGAACTGGCGGCGCGGATGGCGCGCCTGGATCAAGATCTCGCGGCGCTGCGGGAGCAGACGTCCCGCGAGATCGCTGCCGAACGGGCCCGGATCGAAGCTGAGACGAAGCAGGATCTTGCCCGCCTGCGCCAGGGGGCTCAGCGGGAGATCGAGTCGGCCCGTCAGATTGCCCTCAGTGACTTGAAGGTCTTTGTCTCGCTCGAGGCCAACCGGCTCGCTGAACAGTTTCTCCACCAAGAGTTGAGCCCGGAAGACGATGCGCGGCTGATCCGGCGTGTCACGGAGCAGATGTCGAGCGTAGTTCAGTAGCAGGACTCATCAGGCAGGCCAAGCAGCCCAGTCAGGAAGAGTATGAGTAACACGACAGTAGCCAATCGGTATGCTCGCGCGCTGGTAGACGTGGCGGCGGCGCGTGGAGAGGTGGAGTCGGTCGTGGCGGATCTGACGAAGTTTGTCGGTCTGCTGGGGGGCCACGAGGAACTCCGTCACGTCTTTGCCAATCCAACGTTTCCCCTCGAGCGCAAACGTGGAGTGCTGCAGGCCCTCCTTGATCGCCTCTCTTTCCAACCGACAACGGCCAATTTCCTCCGGCTTCTCTTGACCAATGGCCGGTTGCATCAACTCGATCCGATGCTGCAGGCGGTCCATCGTGAGCTGGACACCCGTGCCGGCATCGTCGCCGCGGAGATCGTCTCGGCTCGTGCTCTCGCCGCGGACCAACGCGAAGCGCTCGAGCGGCAACTCGCCAACGCGACTGGCCGCCGTGTCCGACTCCAATTCCGGATCGATCCTTCGATTCTCGGAGGATTGGTCGCCCGGATTGGCAGTACGGTGTATGACGGATCCATCCGCAATCAATTGACGCAGCTCCGGCAACAGATGCTGGATGCGCGGTCGTGAGCCTTCACTCTTTTTCCCTGTCTTCAGTGGCGGATGGGCAACCGCCTGGAAACAGAACGGGAGCAGACAATGGCAGATGAAATCAGAGCAGATGAGATCAGTTCCATCATTCGCCAGCAGATCGAAAACTTCGATCTCAGCGTAACAGTTGCCGAGGTTGGGAATGTTACCAAGGTGGGAGACGGCATTGCCGAGGTCCACGGCCTTGAGAAGGTGATGGCGGGCGAACTCCTCGACTTCGATAAGGGAGCCTTCGGGCTTGCCCTCAACCTCGAAGAGGGGAAGGTCGGAGCGGTCTTGCTCGGAGAGTACCAGGCGATCAAAGAGGGCGACGTCGTCAAACGGACCCGGCGAATCATCGAGGTCCCCTCCGGAGAGGCGATGTTGGGCCGCGTTGTCAACGCGCTCGGCAAGCCCGCCGACGGCAAGGGCCCAATCCAGGCCGATCAGTTCATGCCCATCGAGCGGATTGCACCCGGCATCGTCGACCGGCAACCCGTCAAGGAGCCCCTCCAGACCGGACTCAAGGCGATCGATGGCATGGTCCCGATCGGCCGCGGGCAACGCGAGCTGATCATTGGCGACCGCCAGACCGGCAAGACGGCGGTGGCCCTCGACGCCATCATCAACCAGCGCGGCAAGGATGTCGTCTGTGTCTACGTCGCTATCGGCCAGAAGGCCTCGACCATTGCCCAGGTGCAGGCGACCCTCGAGAAGTATGACGCGATGAGCTACACCATCATCGTCGCCGCTGCCGCTTCCGAACCCGCCGCGATGCAGTACATCGCTCCCTACGCTGGCTGTGCCATCGGAGAGTACTTCATGGATAGGGGACGGGCGGTCCTCTGTGTCTATGACGATCTCTCCAAGCACGCCGCGGCGTACCGCGAAATCTCGTTGCTCCTGCGACGCCCCCCCGGACGTGAGGCCTATCCGGGTGATGTCTTCTATCTCCATTCCCGACTGCTCGAGCGGGCTGCCAAGTACAGCGATGCCCGCGGTGGTGGATCGTTGACGGCGCTGCCGGTCATCGAGACCCAGGCGGGTGACATCTCCGCCTACATTCCGACCAACGTCATCTCGATCACCGACGGCCAGATCTTCCTCGAAGCCGACCTCTTCAACGCCGGCATCCGACCGGCGATCAACGTCGGAAACTCCGTCAGCCGTGTCGGAGGAAACGCGCAGATCAAAGCGATGAAGCAGGTCGCCGGAACCCTCCGGCTTGAGCTGGCGCAGTACCGCGAACTGGCGGCCTTCGCCCAGTTTGGGTCTGATCTTGATGTCGCGACGCAGCGTCAGCTCGCCCGTGGGCAACGGCTCACCGAGATGCTCAAGCAGCCGCAGTATGAGCCCATGGATGTTGCCAAGCAGGTCATCGCCATCTGGGCAGCCTCCAACGGCTACATCGATGACGTTCCAGTCGACAAGGTCCGCCACTTCGAGGCGGAGATGTACAAGTATCTTGACAACGCCGGTGCCTCTCTTCTCGAGGCGATGCGCGAGAAGCGCGCCATCGATGAGACGATGAAGGGAGTTCTTCGCGCGGGTCTAGACGACTTCAAGCAGCGCTACGCTGCGCAGTCGGCGGCTGGCGCGGCAGCCTAGCCGCAGAGGGCAGGGTGAATCGAGGCAATCCCCACGCCTCCTCCATCTCTTGGTCGATTTCGGGAGCGAATATGCCCAGTTTACAGGACCTCCGGCGCCGGGTACGTGCCGTCAAGAATATGCGGCAGATTACCAAGGCGATGAAGATGGTCGCCGCCGCCCGGTTGCGCCGTGCGCAGGAGCGCGTCACCGCGGCCCGCCCGTACACGCTGAAGATGATGCAGATCCTTCGGGACGCTGGGAACCGTTCGGTCGAATACCGGGATCCGCTCTTGACGGGCCACGAGCGCGAGCAGCCGACACGGCGGATCGTCCTCGCTGTCATTACTGCTGATAAGGGACTCTGTGGAGGCTTCAATACCAACCTCATCAAAGCGGCTCAGGACTATTTGCGGAGCCAACCGGAGTTGACGATCGAGCTGGTGCTGATCGGACGGAAGGGAGCCGACTTCTTCCGGCGCCGCCCAGTCACCATTCGACGCGAACATCTCGGGATTACCGGCACCGGGAAGATCCGAGTGGAGGACGCTGTCGAGATCGCTCGGGCTCTCTTGGCCGACTACCTTTCGGAGGAGAGCCCGATCGATGGGGTCTTCCTTCTCTATAACGAGTTCAAATCGGCCCTCTCCCAACGTCCCGTGGTCGAGCAGCTCCTCCCGATTCGCCACTTGGAGGGGGTAGAGGGTGCCAGTGGGGAAGGGGAGACAGCGGAATCGCTGGTCGATTACCTCTATGAGCAGCCTGCGGCGGTGATCTTCAGCGAGCTCTTGCCCAAGTTGATCGAGAATCAGGTCTATCACGCACTGCTTGAATCGGTCGCTTCCGAACTCGGGGCACGAATGACGGCGATGGAGTCGGCGAGCAAGAATGCCAACGAGGTGATCGACCGGTTGACCCTTAACATGAACCGGGTTCGCCAAGCCAAGATTACCCGAGAGATCATCGAGGTGGTGAGCGGAGCCGAGGCACTCTGATCCCGACGCCATCTGGCTGGCCCCGGGTGGCGGTGTGGAAACGAGATCGAGATGAGTGGGGTCCGGGGCGCTGGGTCAGCTTCCGGGCCCTATTCCTTTTTGTATCTACTCACGGAGAGGAAGAGAGGCTTGCACCACAGAGGCGCAGAGATCACCGAGAAGAAGATAGGTCCCCTTGAAGTTTATTGATGCCGTGAGTAGTTACTCCTTTTTTGATATGCAGGATCGACGACGACAGTTCGTTCTCTATTGGCTTCCACCCTTGGTGTGGATGGGAGTGATCTTTGCCCTTTCAACAGGCTACTTTTCGTCATACAAGACCGGATCTGTCTTTGGCGAGATCATAAGCCAACTTTTTCCGTGGATGGGAGCAAAGTGGGTGCAGCGTCTTCATTACATGACACGCAAGATGGGGCACCTCACCGAATATGCGATCCTCGCTGTCTTGTGGGCTCGGGCTCTCTTCCGAAGTGGGCCGTGGCGGGGGGAACTGGGAGGCACGCGGCTTCTGTGGATTCTTGGGCTGGTCGTGCTCTACGCGAGTTTCGATGAGTGGCATCAGAGCTGGTCGAGCCTGCGGACTGGCTCCGCCCTGGATGTCTTGATCGATGGGGTTGGCGGTGCCGCCGGCTTGGTCGCCTGGCGGTTCCATCGTCAGTGGAATCTGCCGAAGAAGAGCCTCCCCACTCCGTGACGACAGAGCGGAAGGGGGTGGAGGAAAGGGCGCGTGATCTCTGCCTGAAGCTGCCCAACGGGTGCGGACAGTCGAGACGAGACCAACGGGAAATCACGAGGGGGAATGATGAGAACCATCTTTGACGATGTTACCGCCCGCAGCAACCGGGAAGAGGAGAGCAAGGGGGGAAGCAAGCTCATCCCCCCGATCCTCTGGTTCGTGATGCTGGTCTTTCTGGTGGGCACGTGGTCGGTCTATCGCTGGGTGCTGAACCAGCCAGCTCCGGAACCACCTCCCCCCCCTGTGTCGCTGGAAGATCTCCGCCAGACTTCCGAAGCCTTCGCGACCTTCAACCGCTACGTCCGTGAGGGAACCTGGGCTGAAGCCGAGAAGATGCTCTCGAAGAGCGCTCTCGAACGGCTGACGAAGGAGGGCAAGACGCTGCGGGAGAGTATTCTTGGCGACCGCAAAGAGGATCGTGTCGTCGAGGCCGCCTCCACTCCCAGCGGGGAAAGAACACCAGAGCTGGTCCGACAGGACTGCGTCTATAAGTTTCCAGATGGTCAATTCAAGATCATTCCCCTGATGTTGATCAAGGAAGAGGAGCGCTTGGTGATCGATCGCTGGGCGTATGAGGAGCCTCTCGATCCAAAGAAGCAGAAGAAGTCGTCCTGATCTGAGAGGTCTCTTGGCAAAGGTGACTGCTCCCGGAGAGGAAGATCAGAAAGTGAACTGGGCCAACCAGCACCCAACGTCAGAACGGAAGAGAAGATGGCACCACCGAGCCACAGAGATCTTTGAGAACGTGAGTAGTTGCTGACAAAGAGATGCCAATCTTCACGAGATCAGCAGCAGGCAGAAACGAAGAGGGGGAGAAGCCGATCGAAGCTTCTCCCCCTGGCAATTGAAAGCAGCCCGTTGAAGATGATCCTCAAGGCCGGGAAGGGCCCGCCGGGCGACCGCCACCGGCATCCCCACCCCCGACCGCGCCGCCACCACCCCGAGTGGGCATCGGAGCCGCGATGATGACGGGCGAGGAGGGCATTCCCATCGACCGGTTGCCCATCGAGCGCCCTCCGAACCCATCCATTGCCTCGATTCCTCTTCCGCGCCCGAACGCGTCCCCAAACTCAGCGCGTCGCCCTTCGACTTCGCGCTGGATCGGCGTGCGGTCCGCACCCGTAATGACTCGCGCCGGCGCAGACCCGAGGCTCCCCCCTCCCAGTCCCCCTTGCCCGTTGTTGACGGGAACCCCATTGCCCCAAGGACCCCGGAAAAAATTCCCAAAGCAGGTGAAGCAATTGGCGAACGAGTTGAAGAACCCGAAGCCGTAGGGAGAGAAGAAGAGCCCATTCCGCGGAATGAAGGTGTAGCTCCCGGCCAGCGGGTTGAAGAACCAACCGGGGGAGAGAGATGTCAGTGTCCGCGAATCACGCAGCGCCATATTGTTTGCGGCAACAAGGGTTTGGGCACGCGAGAAACTCCAGCGGTCGAAGTCGTCTGCTTGGTCTTTGTCGAGCTTGGCGATTTGAGGTGTCGAGGTCCCGTTTTGGAGGAGGGCCAGCTTGCCTCGTCCAATCTTAACCCCTTGCTTGCGGGGAACGTCGGCGGGAACCCCAGTCCAGATGTCTCCTTGGCGGACGGCGATTCGTGTCACTCCACCGGACGCCTCGATGCGGTGGAGGCCATCGCGCTGAATGGTGAGGGGGCCTTGCGGAGTGTCCAGTTGGATCGGAGCTGTTTTGCCGACCTCCCCGACCTCAAGAATGATCGAGCCACGGACCAACTCGAAGTGAATGTTGGCGAGGTTGGTCTCGACCGCCCGGATCTCCGTCCGTGGACTCAACCGGAGGTAGGTCCCAGGATTGAGGAGAACCTCCGCGAGACCATCCGCCTGGGTCGAAAGCCGGTCGCCCTTCCGCATCTGGGTCCCGGTCGAAGCACGCCCCCGCTCTTCGTCGACACTGCCGTAGCGTTCAATCTCGACCCTGCCCTCGGTCCGGTTGACAAAGCCTGCCTTGGTTGAGATGAGGTGCTGGGCCAAGGCCTCTCCGCCCCCACTGCCCGGCACGGCTCCCAACACGACGGCGGCTGCCACTGCCAGAAGAATTGTCTTCCCTGTTCGCATTTTGCTGCCTCCTTCACTTGCACTTGCTCGAAACGATCGGCTCGCGGCTCGGACCCTCCCCACGGGTAGATGACGCGAGACGCGCACGGCTGAGGAACGGGTGCAAGTGGCGACCTTGCACAGCTCGAGGGACAGTCAGGGCACAGATCGGAACCCGCTGCGATCGAATACCAAGTACTCTACACTACACGGGATGCACGGGGAAAGAAGAATCTGGTCCCTGCCAAAACTAGGCTCGGCCCCGCATCAGTTGGTGGACGTGAGTGCGCACCGTCTCTCCGAGCGTTTCCAGGTTGTAGCCTCCTTCCAGGCAGGAGACGAGGCGGCCCTTGGCGCTGGTCGAGGCGGCCTCGACGAGGAGTCGTGTGATCTGGCGGTAGGTCTCGTCGGTCAGCCCCAACGATCCGAGGGGGTCTGATTCGTGCCCGTCAAAGCCAGCGGAGATCAGTAGAAGGTCAGGCGAGAAATTGCCAAGGAGGCGGGCGAGCCCCCGCTCGAAGAGGACAAGATAGTCTTTCCCAGAGGTTCCCGCCTCGACTGGAACGTTGAGCGTGGTTCCTTCGCCAGCGCGGACTCCCCGTTCGTACGCAGCGCCAGTCCCAGGGTACCAAGGGTACTGATGGAGGCTGTAGAAGAAGACCGACGGATCGTCGTAGAAGATCTCCTGGGTGCCATTCCCGTGGTGAACATCGAAGTCGACAATCAGGACACGGCGGATCCGGTCAGGATAGGTGGCCTGGGCGTAGCGCGCAGCGACGGCGACGTTGTTGTAGAGGCAGAAGCCCATCGCCGTCCCGCGGGTGGCGTGATGGCCCGGCGGGCGACACGCGACAAAGGCAGAGTCAATCGTTCCGCTCATCACTGCGTCGACGGCCAGGCAGGCTCCACCCGCCGCCAAGTAGGCCGCCTCGTTCGATCGTGCCGAGAGCAAGGTGTCGGCGTCGAGGGCCACCTGATCCTCGAAAGCGGCGGCGAGACTGGCCCGTTCGACGCGCAGAAGAGAGTTCTCCGTGTGGCAACGAAGCAGCTCTTCCCGGTTGGCACGTCGCGGTGACAGCTTCTCCAACCCAGACCAAAGGTCCGTCTCGGCTTGCAGTCGTTCCAGAATGGCCAAGTACCGCTCGATCCGCTCCGGGTGATCCCCGGGGTCGTGTTGGAGGTAATCGTCACTATGGATCAGTCCTGTCGCGGCCATCGCTTGTTCCTCTTCCTGTGGTGAGCTGGTCAGGGGGAGATTGGATCGGCAGGATGGTACGTCGGATCCTTCTCCAGCGCAATCTGTTTCCTGGGGCATCGGTGCTCTCCTCTCCCACCCCGTTTGCCGGTTGCGCCTGAAGAAGAAAGTGCGAAATCCAGGATTGGGGTCTGGGAGAAAATTTGAGATCGTCCGAGAAAGTTCTGGAAGATTGAGCGGATTCAGTGTGAAACAAATGTGTCCGGCAATATCTTTGCCGGAGGTTGGAGCGGGCTGTCCTTGGCTTTGGCACCAAGCCAAGTGGCAGTCCCGCTCCAGCTTAGACCTCCCAAAATAGATGGAACACCCATTGAATCGCCTGCCGGGCCGTGGTGAGATTCCTGCCAGTGATCGTCAAAGACGGATTGGCCTCGCTCTCAGGTGGCTCGGCAAGCAGCGCGATGGTCAGCCTGCTTCCGGGAAGCGTGCCTTGAAATCTGCAGTCGATTCCCGCAGAGAGAGCCAAGAGAAGAAGAGATCTGGTGTCTGTAGCCAGATGGCGAACCACTGTACGATCTCCTGATAAAGAATGGCTGAAGGAGGATCTCCCGCCCGAGCGGCGAGTGTTTCGGCATACTGCCGGGCGCGCCGGGCAGTTTGACGGGCGTAGCGCGTACCGGTGGGATCTCGCGTCGCCTGAAATTGGCGCCAGTGCCGGTCGAGAAAGAGGATCGTCTCCTTCGCCTCGCGCAGGCTGGAGGGGGTAGCACGACCGGCGAAGAGTTCCTCGTAGCGGTCGAATGGGTGGCCCGCGCTACCGTCGGGCCCGCGCGCCAGCAGAGAGTCGAAGCGAACCGGAAGATCCTCGGAGAGAAGAACTTGGGCAATCTCGGCCGGAGACATCGCTCCGCCTTCCCCAAAGGCTGTAAGCAGTGCCCTCTGGATCAGTGCCAGTTCGCGAGTCGTCACCTCTCCCATCGCCTCTTGGTCGTAGACGGCAAGAATCAGATCGCGGCGAGTCGCGGGTCTGCCTGCTTCCCCGGCCATGCTATCCCCCACTGCAGTACCCCCTCCAAGTCAGCGTGACGCGACGGAGGATGCAGCTCTTTGACGGCTCGATGACTGGACGCTCTGAATGAAGATCTCGTTGAGCGAAGGGGCGACCAGCTCGTATCGCGTGATCTGACAGTTGGCTTCGAGGAGGTGGCGCAGCAGCTTTTGTGGATCGGCTCCCTCTTGAAGCGTCACCGCAAAATGGTCGCGACGGACCTCGACTTGGGCGACATCCGGCGAGGTACGAAGGACGGCTTCCACCCCTTCGATCGCATCGATGGCGACATAGCGCCACCCGGACCGCCGCTTGATCTCCCGAATCGACCCGCTCAGCAGACGCTGGCCGCGATTGATCAGGCAGATCTCATCACACATCTCCTCGGCCTGCTCCATCAAGTGGGTAGAGAAGATGATCGTCTTCTTTTGTTGTCGCAGATCCCGGACAATCTCTTTGAGCAGGACGACATTGATCGGGTCGAGTCCGGAAAATGGCTCGTCGAGAATGACCAGATCTGGTTCGTGCAGAATGGTCGAGACAAACTGGATCTTCTGCTGCATCCCTTTGGAGAGCTCTTCCCACTTTCGGTTCTTCCAGTCGGTCATCTCGACCCGGGCGAGCCAATGATCGATGCGTGCCGTCACCGTCTCGTGCGGGATCCCCTTCAGCTCGGCAAAAAAGGCGAGCTGTTCCCCGACTTTCATTCGTTTGTAGAGTCCGCGGTCCTCTGGCAGATAGCCGATGTGGGGTTGAAGATCCTGGGACATCCGTTTGCCGAAGAGGTGAACTTCTCCGGTGTCAGGCATGGTGATGTTGACGATCATGCGGATGGTCGTCGATTTTCCCGCGCCGTTGGGGCCGAGGAGCCCGAAGATGGTTCCAGCCGGTACTTCCAGCGAAAGATCGTCGACAGCAACGAAGTCGCCATAACGTTTGGTGACGTGTTGAACTGAAATGGCAGTTGTCATTGGTGCTTGGCTCCCTCTCCAAATTCCAGTCGTCCACTCATCAGGTCTCACGGGAAGACAATGCCCGGGGACGGATGTACCGAGTGGAGGTGATCCACAACCAAACTACTCGGGAAACTCGCTCACTCTACCCTGATGTCGCTGGGAAGGCAATTCGAGCTGAGGAGGCTCGGAAGAGGTTGAAGAGAACAATTCTCGAAGATTTCGTTCCCCACCAAGGCAGAAAGCCACTCTTGGTTTCTTTGGTTTGGGGAAGATCCGTATAATTCCGAGTGATGTGGCATTTTTCCCTCCAACCATCCGTCTGGCTCAAGACGCTTCTCCTGCTTCTCGTCGAGGCGGGCATCATCTTTTCGGCCGTCATCCTCGGGTTATGGATCCGCTATGACGAGGATTATACGCGGATTCTCTTCGTGCAGCGGGGCATCTACAAGATCGCGATGACGACGGTGGTCAGCCAGTTCATCTTCTACCTCTACTCCCTCTACGACATCTCGAAACCACGAATCCGGCGGGAACTGCTCCTCGATCTCTTTCAAGCCGTTGGGACGGTTCTGGTCGTGCTCGGGGTCGTCTTCGTGCTGCGGCCAACCTTGTTGATCGGGTATGAGGAGGTCGTTCCAGGGGGGGCAAAGATCCGCTTCGGCAATCGGGTTCCCCTGCTGGCGATGATCACTGCGCTGACCCTGATGATGCTTTGGCGGCTGATCATTCATTGGTTGCTCCGTCATCCCCGCTTGGGAGAGCGTCTGCTGATCATTGGGACGGATCGCCTCGCGTCAGATGTTGCCCGCGAAGCGATGGCCCGGGCAGACCTTGGCTATAAAGTAGTCGGTTTTGTGGCGGAGCAGGACCAGCCGACAGTTACGCAAGAGTTGCCCGTGCCTCTGCTCGGGACCGTGGCGACGCTTGACCTACTGGTCCGCGAATATCGAATCGACCGGGTAGTCGTCGCGCTGGAAGATCGTCGTGGCCATTTACCAGTCGATCAGCTTCTTCGCATCCGCCTCGAAGGCAAGGCCTTTATCGAAGAAGGTACCTCGCTCTACGAGCGGTTGACGGGGTGCATCAATGTGCGGATGCTGCGGCCGAGCTGGTTGATCTTCTCTGGCGGAGGGAGGCGGACCAACTTCTGGCATACGCTTCGTCGGCTGTTCAATATCGTGCTGGCGCTGGTTGGGTTGCTCGTGACTTGGCCGGTGATGATCCTCGTGGCGATCGCCATCAAGCTGGATTCGCGCGGGCCGGTCTTCTACTCCCAAGCGCGGGTCGGCCAGCACGATCGGGTCTTTCGAATCCACAAATTCCGGTCGATGGTCATCGACGCCGAGGAGGGGGGAGGGCCGCAATGGGCCCAATCGCGAGACCCACGCATCACGCGGGTCGGTCGCTTTCTCCGCAAGAGCCGAATTGATGAGCTCCCCCAATTTCTCAACGTGCTGCGCGGGGAGATGAGCTTCGTTGGGCCCCGCGCCGAGCGCCCCTACTTTGTCGACCAGCTCAACCAGCAGATCCCCTTCTACTCCCAGCGCCATCTCGTCGAGCCGGGGCTGACCGGATGGGCGCAGGTCAATTATGGCTATGGTGCCTCGGTTGAGGACGCTATCGAGAAGCTCCAGTACGACCTTTACTACATCAAGAACGTCTCGCTCCTCTTCGATATCTGGATTCTCTTCAAGTCGATCCGGATCGTCCTTTTCGGCTACGGGAGGTGAGCGCGATGTGTGGATGGGACACGGCCGGTGAACCTTCAAGGAGGTAGGGCGAAGATGGATCAAATGTTGGACTATCGCCGGGAATTTCCGATTCTGGATTCGACGGTCTATCTGATCAACCACTCGTTGGGGGCAATGCCGCGCGGGGTGGAAGCAGAGATGGCCGCCTTTACCCAGATGTGGGGAGAGCGGGGAATCCGGGCCTGGGCCGAGGGCTGGTGGGAGATGCCGCTGACCACTGGCAACCGACTGGCGCGCATCATGGGAGCCCCGGAAGGGTCTGTCGTTATGCACCCCAACGTCTCTGTCTGCCAGTCGCTGATTCTCTCCGCGTTCGATTTGCGTGGGAGGCGGAACAAGATCGTCTACGAGGCGCTCAACTTCCCCTCGGTCAAGTATGTCTATCAACGGCACGCCGCAGAGGCGGGCGCGCGGATCGTCGAGGTCCCGAGCGACGATGGCATCGTCGTCGAGACGCAGCGGATGGTCGAGGCGATCGACGAGGAGACGCTGCTCGTCCCGATCTCGCACGTCCTCTTCCGCAGTGGTTACCTTCAAGATGTCGCGGCGATCGTCGAGAAGGCCCATCGGGTCGGGGCGCTGGTGGTGCTCGATGTCTACCAGTCGGTGGGAACAGTCCCCTTCGACCTGACCGCCTTGGGGGTCGATTTCGCGACCGGCGGATCGGTCAAGTGGTTGTGTGGTGGGCCCGGGGCCGGGTTTCTCTACGTCCGTCCCGACCTCGTCCCGCGGCTGGCCCCGGCAGCGACCGGCTGGGCGGCCCATCGCGACCCGTTCGCCTTCGCCGAGACGATCGAATACGCCCCCGATCATCACCGGTTTTTGAAT
Source organism: Blastocatellia bacterium (assembly GCA_049317725.1). Taxonomy (GTDB): domain Bacteria; phylum Acidobacteriota; class Blastocatellia; order RBC074; family RBC074; genus CAIOZW01. Next base: position 4,186 of record JBMOHS010000069.1, on the reverse strand, counting down.
GGCACGCCGGCTATTCCCGCCCTCTACGCCGCGGAGACGGGCTATGCCCTCATCGAGGAGGTCGGCGTCTCGCGCATCCGCGAGCGCTCGATCGAGTTGACCAGCGACTTGATCGCCCGCGGAGAGGCGAGAGGTTGGCGCCTTCGCTCTCCGCGGGCGGCGGAAGAGCGCGGAGGCTCGGTCATCTTCGACCTGCCGCAGGCGGACCAGGTGGTGCGCCTCCTTGCCGAGCGCCAGATCCTCGTCGACTATCGCCCAGGCGCCGGGATGCGCGTCGGGCCCCATTTTTTCAATACCCGGGAAGAGATTGCCACGCTGGTCGAGGCGATCGACGCCATCCACGCCGGCCCCCTGGCAATGGCCGGCCATCCGTCGAGATGAGGCGATGGCCGCCGGGGTGGCCCAAGCAGGAGGAGGAGAGATCCATGGAAGACGAGAAGATTATCAAATCCGAGGAGGAGTGGCGGGCGCTTCTCACCCCAGAGCAGTACTGGGTGGTGCGCCAGAAGGGGACCGAGCGCCCCTTTACCGGAGCCCTCCTCCATCAGCACGCCCCGGGCACCTACCTCTGTGTCGCCTGTGGTGAGCAGCTCTTCAGCTCCGAACATAAGTACGATTCGGGAAGTGGCTGGCCGAGCTTCTGGCAGCCGATCGAGCCGGAGAACATCGATGAGCACAACGATGACAGTCTGCTGATGCGGCGGGTCGAGATCACCTGCCACCGTTGCGGCGCGCATCTCGGCCACGTCTTTGAGGATGGGCCCAGGCCCACCGGACTGCGCTACTGCGTCAACTCGGCCTCGCTCCAGTTTCGCGATGCGGAATGATCCAGCCCTGTCGATCGGTTTACAGTTTGACCGCACGGAAAACGGGTTGCTATGATGCGAGTTTACTTTTCGCGTTCGGCGCTCGTCCGGGGTCACCCCGGATGAGCGCGTCCTGATTCAAATCGCCGTCCCCCCTCGCTCTTGCGCCGCTCTTCGCGGTTGGAGAGAGACGGGCTGGGCGTCGAACCTACTGATCGAGTAAGCGGGCAAGGAGAGGTGGAGGCATAATGGCAGCAGGAACCATGACTTTTGGAATCATCAAGCCGGACGCTGTCCGCGCTGGCAATATTGGAAACATTCTTCAGCGGATCACCGACCACGGGTTCAAGATCCGGGCGATGAAGTTGATGTTGATGAGCCACGGCGTGGCCGAGGGCTTCTACTCCGTGCACCGCGAGCGCCCCTTCTTCGGGGAGTTGGTCGACTTCATGACCAGCGGTCCCTGTGTGGTCATGGCCCTCGAGAAGGAGAACGCTGTCCTGGCGTGGCGGGATCTGATGGGCCCGACCGATTCGACCAAGGCACCGAAGGGGACGATTCGTGGAGACTTTGGCACCAGCGTCGGCGAGAACGCCAGCCACGGCTCCGATTCAGAAGAGAACGCCCAGATCGAACTCCACTACTTCTTCAACGCGACGGAGTTCTGTTAAGCAGGCGAGGGGAAAGGGGCGAGGGGTGAGGGGTGAGGGACGAGGGGGGCAGGTACTCCGTCACTTGATTGAGGATCGAAGACAGACATGGCGATCTTGGAGGTGAGGAACGTCACGCGAGAGTACCAGATGAAGGCGGAGACGGTCCGTGCCTTGTCTGGTATCTCGGTCTCGATCGAGCCGGGCGAGTTCGTCGCGATCCTCGGCACGAGTGGATCGGGAAAATCGACTCTGCTCCATCTGCTCGGGGGGCTCGACCGGCCAACCAGCGGGGAGATCCTCTTTGATGGGCGGAGCTTGGCACCGCTCACCTCGCGCGAAATGGCGGCCTACCGACGGACGAGCGTCGGCATGATCTTCCAGAGCTTTCACCTGCTTCCGACGATGACCGCCCGCGAGAACGTCATGATCGCCCTCGCCTTTGGAGGGATGTCGCGACGGGACCGCTACCAGCGCGCGGCGGAGCTGCTCGACCGGGTCGGACTCTCCCATCGTCTCGACCATCTTCCCTCGGAACTCTCCGGGGGAGAGCAGCAACGCGTCTCGATCGCGCGCGCCCTCGCCAATCGCCCGAAAGTCCTCTTGGCTGATGAGCCGACCGGCAACCTCGACAGCCGACGCGCGGCCGACATTCTCGATCTGCTGGCGACGTTGTGCCGCGAGGAGAAGATGGCCGTCCTGCTCGTCACCCACGACGAAGCGCTGGCCTCCGCCTATGCCTCCCGCATCATCCGGTTGCGGGATGGCGAGGTCGTCCCGGAAGGGGAGCCGCGATGAAGTTCTTCGATCTCTTGGCTCTCGCCTGGCGCAATCTCCGCCAAGCCAAATTGCGCACCGCCTTGACAACCATTGGCGTGGTCGTCGGCGTCGGCGCGGTGGTGACGATGGTCAGTTTCGGGATTGGCCTGCAGGAGAATCTGCTCCGCGACGCCTTCACCCGCATCGACTTCTTCACGACGATCACCGTTCTGGGACCAGCCGCCGACACCTTTCTCTCCGCCACGGATGAGCCACGCGAGGAGCGCACTGCCAACGGGACCTCGGCTGCTCCGCCACCGGTCCTTGATGACGAGGCATTGGAGCGCTTGCGAAGCCTGCCGGGCGTCCGCGATGTCCATCCGCAGATCCGCTTCGAGGGGTACGTCCGTTTCGAGGAGAAGACGCGCCGGATCGGCATGGGAGCAGCCCCGATCAATATTGCCGCCAACCCCCGCTTTGAAGAGCGGCTCGCTGGGCGCCATTTTTCGAGTGAAGAGGCCCGGGAGGCGATCGTCACCGAGCGGTTTCTGCGACGCCTCCGGGCGCGCTCGGGAGATGGCGCCCCCACCGAGCGCCGCGGTCCCTTCGTTGCGCCGCCTGAGCAGAGCCTCACCGAGCGCCAACGGATTGCCCAAGCCGTGATCGGCCAGACCCTGACCATTCTGACCCTTCCGATTGACGATGCCCCTTCGGGAGGCGAGTTCGACTTCAGTGCCCGGATGCCCCCGCGCGGAGTGATGGCTCCGACGGAGGGCGAGGCCCTCGATCGACTCGCCCGGGAGGAGTTTACCATCGTCGGGGTGCTGCCGACCGCCGAGGGAGTCGACCTTCCCTTTGCCGGGAGTCAACTGGTCTACCTTCCCCTCCCGATCGTCAAACGCCTTGCGGAGCGGCAGCGCGATCCGCTCCAGGAGATGGCGGAGATGCTGACTGGCCGTTCCGGCTATGGCAGCGCCGAGGTGAGAGTCGCCGACCTCTCCCGGGTCGAGGCGGTCCAAAACGAGATCCGCCGCCTCGGTTTTCGTTATCTCAGCCTCGGCAATCGCCTTGACGAGATCAAACGGGTCTTCCTGATCATCAATGCCAGCCTGGCGCTGATCGGGGGCCTCGCCCTCCTCGTCGCCTCGTTCGGAATCTCCAACACCATGATCATGTCGATCCGGGAACGCACGCGCGAGATTGGCCTCATGAAGGCGATCGGCGGCACCGATGGCGAGATCATGCGCATCTTCCTGCTTGAGGCTGGACTGATCGGCACCGCCGGGGGCCTGCTCGGGCTCGCCAGTGGCTGGACGATCGACCGTGTCGCCAATCTCCTCGCCAATCGTTGGATCGCCCAGCAGGTCGACGGCACCATCCGCCAAGTCGAATTCTTCTCGATCCCCTGGTACCTCTGGGGAGGCGCCCTCGCCTTCGCTGTCCTGATCAGCCTTCTTGCCGCCCTCTATCCCGCCCTCCGTGCCGCGCGCATCGATCCGATTCGCGCCCTGCGCTACGACTGAATGTTCCCACCTCCACGAATGACCACGGAACAATTTCAGTCAGATGATTACCGTAACGACCAGACTCTTTGGAATTGCCACGACGATTCTTGCCGATGAGATGTGGGATATTGACTACAGATGTGATGACCCCACTTCTCTCCTGATGAAGTTGTGCGGCTAGCCCGCATTTCTCATCAGTGTTTGGAAAAAGGCTGTTGTTGAGGAGATAACAACTTTGTGCACAATCACTTATATGAAGAAACAGGAGCATTCTTATGAGGACAGAGTGTAAGAGAGAGAAACTCGAAGTATAACCCTGTGGAGCCTGACAAGTAATTGAGGAACGTGGGGAATGGGGGTGGGAGCATACCCGGAGCGTTGCTTCAGGCCTGGGCTTTGGACATTTTGTGTTCGAAAAGGCGGGATTGCAGCCAGCGCCCCAACGGGGCGCCGCATACCAGCCCAG
>JBMOHS010000068.1:0-19332 GCA_049317725.1 Blastocatellia bacterium | reverse complement strand
AAGGGGCGAGGGGCGAGGGAGAAGGGGCGAGGGGTGAGGGAGAAGGGGCGAGGGGCGAGGGAGAAGGGGCGAGGGGTGAGGGAGAAGGGGCGAGGGGTGAGGGAGAAGGGGCGAGGGGCGAGGGAAAAGGGGTGAGGGGCCAATCGTTTGCTGCACTGTTTCGTGACGCGCAACTCAGAGCAGGGCCGATGACGGGCTCGATTGCTGTGCCACTCTGCCTCTTCGCCATAGGCGCCGGGGGGGCGACCCAGCCGGCCATTCAGGAACTGACCAAGCGGCAAGTCTCCTTCCCTCGCGACAGTAGCCCAGCCCTACAACCTCTTCGGGACTGCGACGAGGAAGCGCTGGCGCTTCCTGCCAGACGGCTGGACACAGGCCTCGCTCCTGGCACCGCACTATTCGCATCCCTTCAATCCAGACATCGCCAATGCCTTCTTCCGCGCCGGCGAGATCGAGGCGTGGGGCCGGGGCATCGAGCGCATTTTCGACGCCTGCCGCCAAGCGAAGACGCCCGCTCCACTGGTGCGCTTCGCGGCGAACGGCCTTTGGATCGAGTTTCCCTTCTCGCCCGACTACCTCGCGCTCATTCGGGGCACGCCCGTAGAAACGCTGGTCAAGACACCCCAGCGCATCTTGGCCTTCCTGCACCGGCAGCTGACCGCCACGTTGCACGAGGTAGCAACTGCCCTGGGGCTATCCACCAGCGCAGTGGAGCGCGCCGCCCGAAGGCTGCAAAAGGAAGGCTGGCTGCGCCGGGTGGGACCGAAGAAAGGTGGCTGATGGGAGGTGAATTTGCCCCGCTTTCGTCGACACCTGGGTGAGGTGCTTTGCTGAAGCATGATCTGCTTCAACTCGAACTCGATTGGACTGAAATAGCCGAGGGGGAAGTGCCTCCTTCTACATTAGACGGATGACCCGTTTGCGTGCGCCCCGCTCCATCCGACCTCTGCAGACCTTTTGGTAGCCATGGCAGTCGAGGAGTCATTGACGGTACACGCCAAGCTGTTGAACGTCGGGCCACTCTTCGCGTCCGTTTCCAGGTCAGCCAGACTGCGGTCAGGCTCAAGGCCGCGCCACCAAGGCTGAGGCCGACCACGACAAACTGCCAAGCCAAATATGATTGATACAAATAGGGCAGATCAAGACTGTGCAGGCCCTGATAGAGCCATCGTTCGATCCGACTCAACCGCTCCTCCTTCTGGGCAATCACTCCCAGTTGCGGGTCGAGATAGAGCCAAGTCTGCTGGGGATCATCGTATTTGACCCGCAGAACTGGCAGCCGTCGTCCGCGCTTCTGGTGGTAGTAGAAGGCATCATACTGCTCAAGCCAGATTGACTCGACAATCCTTGCCCCAGGCATGGCCACCTCGGAGATCTGCTCCATCTCCTTCCGTGAGAACTGTCGCAGGTGCTGTCCGCTCCCATCCCCAGCAATCAACAGGTGAGGAAGCGGGGACTCGGCGGCGAGAAAGGCGGCCGTGTCAGTGTTGGACCATTGTCCATCTGTCCATTGTGAAGGGGATTGATAGGCGAGGTAGTAGGGGCGACCGCGAAACTGCACCAGTTCGATCTCGTGAGGCCTGAAGGATGCGGCATACTCCCTTATGGCACCGGCTGGTGCCAGCTTGAATCCCGCGAGGTTGAGCGGACCACCGCTCGCCGCCTTGATCTGCGCGGCTGTCGGACTGCTCCCTGGTGACCATTTTCCCGGGTTCATCGAGAAGAGCCCACTCAGGATCCACGTGAAGGTGACCAGCCCAAAGATCAGCCCCAAGTAGTGATGCCAGCGCATCATGCCGGCATACGGAGAACCACTCTCCCGGCCCCCGATGCGGTACCGCTTCCGCGTGCGATAGCGCCACAGTCCAACCAAGATCCCGCTCAAGCAGAGCAGGCAGCCGACCAGCGATCCGTAGATAATGACGTTCCGCCAGAGTTCGACTCGCTGCCGCAGCGGAGTGAAGTAGACCCAGTGGATCACGGCCCCCATCCATCCCCAGAACCGTCCCTCGCGTGTGGTCTTCATTACCAGTTCGCCCGTCACTTGCGAAACATAGAGAACGGTCCCCGCCTCGTCGTCGATCGCCACTTTGTGCAGGGGTTTGAACTGCCGCAGCGCGCTGCTCAGTGTCCATTGATCGGCAATCGCCACCACTCCGAGGTACTCTCTCTTCCCGATCGACTCGGGAAAGATCGAGCTGACCACTTGGATCGCGCCCTCCGCCGAGACTGGTGGCAGCAGCTCCCCTGTATCGGCGAAGACCGAGACCCAACCGTCAGTTCTTGAGAGGAGATGATAGATGGGTCGCTGCCCAAACATTCCCAGCCGAACCTTCTCTGGTGGATCGGCCACTCCTCTCTGCTGCCACACTTCTGCCGGCGTCAGTCTCGCTCCCGTAAAATCGAGAACCGGTAATCGTTGCAGCCGCTCTTCTGCTGAGAGCCGCGGCATTCGCTTATAGACCATGACGATCCCCGAAACAAACCAGAGCGTGAAGAGAAGGCAGAACAGCAGCCCAAGATAGCGGTGAAGGTAGATCAGGTATTTCTTCAGGTATTTCATAACGACCAGTAAGTTACTTTCAGAGTCTGTTTCAGAAAGAGCGAGGCGTCGGGATCACTCATCCTCCAAGGTCGAGTGACCCCATCGATAGAGCACAAGATCTGCGATGGGCCGATCGTTCTTGAGGTGCTCGTCGACGATTCTTTGGGCTTTATTGGCTCCGACGTGGCGGTACCAGATGCCGTCAGGCTGAATAATGACAATCGGTCCATCGTCACATCGTCCGTTGCACAAGGTTTTGGTTGTATGTATACAATCGTGGAGACCCTGCAAACGGATCTCCTCCCGGATCGTGTGAATCAATTCTGTCGCACCATTCTCTGTGCAGCTCGAACCGCTACAGAGAAAAATGTGTCGTTCGCACTTCGTCAAATCTTTGATGGCCATGGTTATCTTGCGGAAAGATCGGTGGTGGCGGGCAACGAATTCGCTGCCCGTCACCACTCGATCCAACTGAATGACGCCTGAGCGGCGTGCTTCTTCCGTGCTCACGGGTGGGAAGAGAAGAAGCTACGATCTACTTTGATCGGATTCGCAAGGTAACCAGGTAATTCAAGGGGCGTCCCGGATAGAGCTGCGTCCGATAGATGCCACCCACGAAGTACCGTTCCTTGTTGAGTGCATTGAAGAGATTGAAGGTCAGCTCCCAGCGCTCGCGTCGGTAGAAGGCGGTCAAATCCCAAGTCGCGTATCCGCCCAACCGTACATCGTTCTCGTTGCTGGTAAAGACACTGCTCAGGTAGCGGCCACCCAGACCACCACCGAGGCCGCTCTTCCACTGGTAAGTTGTCCAGAAGTTTCCAACGTGACGGGGGACGAAGTTGACGGTTCGCCCGGTATAGTCAAAGTTGGTGCTCGGAGAGAGATAGTCGGTGAAGCTGGTGTTGGTGTAGCCATAATTGGCAACCAGTTGCAGGCGGCGCAGTCCGGCCAAGGGTTGGCCCGTCAGATCAAACTCGAATCCACGCGAACGCTGCGCCGCCGCTTGGTCAAATTGGGGGCCAGTTCCCTGTGATTGTCCCGTCACTGGGTCGATAATGGGAATGTTCCGTACGAAGATGGCCAAGTTGCGCCTCACGATGTCATATCCAGCCATGGTCAGATTCAATCGCCCCTGAAAAAGATCGAGCCGTTGACCAATCTCAAACTGCCGCCCCTCTTCCGGCTCCAAGTTGATCTGATTGAACGGCACCACATTGACTGGGGTGAACGAGGTCGCCATCGATCCATAAATTGCCCACCACTCTTTCGCCTGAAAGACCAAGCCGGCCCGATAGGTAGGAGCATTCTTCTCCCGCTCGATCCGCTGACCGGCTCGCCTGACTCCATCGCTGACCGGATCGTTTCGACTCCACCGTCGGTAGAGGTCCAATCGCCCTCCGATCATTGCCTTGAGTCGCTTGGTCAGGTTGATCTGATCTTGAAAATAGAAGGCGTTGAAAGTGTTGGCGAACGAATCGATTCTCGAAATCGGGAAAGAGCGATTGGTGTGGGTTTCGACTGGATTGAATAGATCGATCGGGGTTGTCCCGGTCGAGGCAGCCGCACTGCGGTTGGTAAAGTTGAAGAACCGCTGGTACTCCCATCCGCCGACTGCCTGATGTTCAACCCCCGTCTTGAATTTGACGCTGCCTTCCATCTGATTAAAGACTGGTCGGCGATGATGATCAAAGTAGAGAAACGTTCGATTGACACGCGTTGGATTGACCGCAGGATTGACGCTCAGCGTTTCGGCACTGAAATACTCATCATTGAAGTAGCGGTAGGAGAAGGTGTTACGAAACTGAATCTCCTCGCTGATGGTGCGCGTGTAGTAGATCCTGGTGTTATAGTCGTGGGAGAGAGCAAAATCCTGTGGTGTGTTGAAACGACGATCCATCGGGATAGTGGGAACTTGGTTGCCGACCACTGGAATTCCGGCGTCGGTCGCGAAGCGGTCCCGGTTGATGGTCAAGTGAAAGTTGATCTGATCGCGAGGGCTGATCAACCAGAGCAGGGATGGGGTCACATTGAATCGTCGGGCGGAATTGGCCCGCCATCCGTCTGCGTCTTCAAATCCGAAATCAAGACGGCCCAGCAGTTTGTCACCAATCAAGCCTCCGGTGACGCCACCTGCAATTCGCTTGGTGGCGAAACTTCCCCCAGCGACAGTCAAATCCCAGGCCGGATCCCGTTGTGGGCGCTTCCGAACGAGATTGATCGCTCCTCCAATCGCTCCACCGCCGTAGAGAACCGATGCCGGGCCTTTGAGTACCTCGACCGATTCGATGCTGTTCAACTGCGTGTTCATCCGGTTTCCTTCGTTCCGAACTCCATCGAGCAGCTGGACTGCTTGTTCAAACCCACGTACCCGGTAGTACTCGTAGACACCGTAGCCGACATAGGAGTTGACACTGCTGACATTGCGCAAAGCGCTGACCAGATCGTTCTGTGCCTGGGATTCGAGCAGCTCCGCAGGGATCGTGTTCAGAGAGATCGGCACGTCTCGCAGTGGTACATCGAGCTTGGCAGCCGTCAATCCGCCAGCATCGGCGACGATATTGATGACCTCTCCAAGCTGAGCGGGCTCCAGTGTCAGATCGAGAACGAGGGCCTGTTCTGCAACCTCGACAGACTTCTCAATGGGTTGGAACCCCTTCCTGGTGACTCGCAGTCGATATTGGCCGGGGAGTGTATCGAGACGATACTCTCCCCGCGCATCTGAGATTGTCCGACTGCTGCGCTGAGTGGTTGGATCAACCAGGATGACCGTGGCACCAGACACGGATCCTTGATTCTGATCGGAAATCTGACCTCGAATTTCCCTCGTTCCTTGTGCAAGAGGCGTACTGGCTAGAAAGATTGCCAGAAGCAAGAAAAGTAAAGTTTGGCGAATCATGGCGCTCCTTAGATCGGTTAGAAAGCTCGCTTCGTCCCTCCGTCGCGGCTTAATGGGCAGTGACTTGGCCCACCCGTTCGAAGCATCACGGGATCGCTTCAGTCCGTAGGCCCTCGAATCGAATAACGGTGCAAGAGTGGCTCAATCGAACTTGTACCCTGAACTGCTATTTCACGAGTGGTTGCAACGGCCTCACCGACCGTCCGTGCATCGATCTGAATGGGAGTTGAGTTTTCCAAGGGGAGCCGTCTGGGAAGAAGGCATAGGCCGGGTGACTTCTGCTTGGGAAAGGAGAGAAGTCTGGGAACAGAGGTACTCACTCGCCCCAGGGAGCGGGCTGGATCCACCCATCAGGCAGAGGTCATCGCCTATCCCGCGATCACCATCATCCGGCGTGAACTGCCGGGTCGGACCCGCGACGCCCGTCGACCGAAGAGCCATATTGGGTCATCTTTCGGGAACAACTTCAATAACCAATAACCGAACGGAGGAGGCCATCGGTTCGGCCCTCGATCTTTGGACCGCCTATCGGGAAGATGCTTTTGGGAAACAGCCTCCCCCCTTTGTTGGGGGGGTGATGATGGTCGAAGATGCGCATGGTTCACGTGACAAGGTCAAAGTGGTCTCTCCGCATTACGCCATTTTTGAAGAGTTCAAGAATACATCCTACCTCGAACGCGATGATCTGCTGGGTCAGCGAATGGTCAAAGAACAACTCTATACCTCTGCCTGTGTGATGACCGCCAGTCGGGCGGCCTTGGTCACCGGAGACTTCCGGGACCTCTCGTCGATGACCAGCCTCAAAACCTTTGTCACTGCTTTGGCTGGCCACGCCGCGACCCAGTCGGTGAGACTCGGATAGGCCGGGGCGCAGAATCGATTGCACGGGGTGCGACCTCGTCTCATCGTCGCCCCGATCTCCGGTGGGCAGGGGAGGGCGACCTTGTCAGGGGCGCGACCATCTGTTAGCTTTGCCTTGCACGATTTCACAAAAGACTGGGCATGCAGGAGCGTTGGAGACCAATGAAGCAGCGATCGACCCGAGGATGGAAGGAGCGGCAACGGCAGGCGGCTGGCGTCTGGGTGCTCTTTCTGGTCGGGTGGTGCTGTGGATGGGGCGTTCCGACGGGGTCGTTTCCCTGGGGAGACGGTGCTCCCTGCGGCATGGAGTGCTGCGACGAGGAGGACGGGGTCTGCTGCTTCGTCGCCCCGGAGGGGGCCCTGCCCGGAGGGCAGCGGCAGATGGGGGCATCGATGGGCTCAGCCTGCCCCGTCCCCTGCGCGACCGTTCCCTCCAACCAGACCAGCACACGACAGAACGCCCTGCCCGTCTCTCCTTATATGCTGATCGGGGACCGCTCATCTGAGATTGGATGGCGTGTGCCGCTCGGTCTGACCCCCAAGAAGTTCTCCTCTTCCCGCCCAAGATCCCCACCCGTCCTCTTCTCCTGACCGATTCTTTCGCGAACCATTGCTCGTCAGATGGCTCATCTCCGTCTCCTTGGAGGTGGATCCTTGTCGATTGCCCAGGCCTTTGAAGCGTGGGCTTGGATCCTGCTTGGGGTCGGGGCTGATCTGGCAGAGCGAATTGTCGATGCGGGACCCGCTTCTTCCGCCGAGGAAGATGGCGGAGGAATTGAGGAATGGTCACCTCCCAGCAGTTGGGGAATCGATCGATTCAACGGGAGCGAGGCTCGCGGAGGGCGGTGCTCGCCTGGATCCTGCTGATCGGGGTGCTGCTCGATCTGCTGGGCGGGGCTTTTCCGCCGTCGCGCGGCTGTGCGATGGTCTGCTACGCCGAGGATGGCGCGTGTTGCTGTCTTGGTGGGGAGGTCGACCCGGGGCAGCTCGCCATCGGTGTGGAAGCCCTCTCGCCCGGGTGCCCGGTGACCTGCACGCTTCCCCCGGCGGGATCTTCGTCGAAAGGTGCCCACGCGCCAGCAGTCTCCTGTCTGGCGAAAACTCAATTTCATGCCCTGAACATCTTTCCCCGAAGGACCCGACGGATCGTTCGGAATCCGCTGCTGCTCTCCCTCCCTCCTCGTGCTCCTCCTGCCTGATCGAGGCCGACCAATCTGATCTGACAATCCGATCAAGCTTGCTGCTCCTGTTTGTCGTGAGGCGGACGGGAGTGGGGAGCGTCTGTCTTAAAGGTCGCAGCCGCAACGGCTGTCGGAAGGAGTACGAATGAAACGAGTCTTTTGGTTGGGTGGGTGTCTGCTGCTCTCCCTTTCCCTGCAAGTCATCGCCCAGAGCATCGGGGGCTCTCTGCATGGGCGGGTGCTCGACACACAGGGCAACGGCGTTGCCAATGCGGCGCTCACCCTTCGGGATCAGGAGCGTGGTCGGGAGCGCAGTCTGCTCACCGACGGGCAAGGCGACTACACGCTGTCGGGGATTGAGCCCGGCACCTATCGACTGGCGGTTCAAGCGCCCGGGTTCGCCAGCTATCTCGGGCCGCTGATCCAAGTTCGGGTCGGCGACTCCGTCCGGGTGGATGCCCGGCTGCAAGTGACACAGGTCAGCGACGTGGTCGAGGTGATCGATTCGGCGACGGTGCTGCAGACGGCCGATCCGAAGACGGCCCGCAGCTTCTCGGCTGAGGAGATGAACGATCTTCCGACGGCCGCCGGTACCCAGGGGCGCAACTTCTATACGCAGGCGCGCACTGCCCCCGGGGTTGCTCTCTCGACCCGGGCCCATCAACCCTTCTCTGTCAGTGGGCAGCGGGCGATCAACAACAACTATCTCATCGACTCGGTCGACAACAACGATCCGAACACGGGGCTGATTGCCGGTCGTGGTGCCAATGAGCAGCTCATCAGCCAGGAGGCAATTGCCAGCTTCGAGGTACTGACCCACAACTTCAAGGCCGAGTACGGACGGAACTCCGGTGGAATCGTCAGCATTGTCAGCAAGTCGGGGACGAATGAATGGCACGGCTCCGTCTACGAGTATCACAACAACTCCGCACTCGCGGCGCGCAACGCGATCGACCGGGTCAAGCCATCGAACCGTTCGAACTTGGCCGGGTTCACTCTCGGAGCGCCGATCGTCAAGAATCGGGCATGGATCTTTGGGCAGTATGAGACCTACCGCATTCGCGGGTCTCAATCGCGCCTCTTCCAGGTCCTCTCGGATGCTCAGCGCGCGACCGCAGTGCCGGCCGTCCAGGCGTTGGTCGATCTTTACCCACGGGCAATTGGAGGGGCGACGACCTTCACCTTCGGCTTGGCACAGAACATTGACATGGACACGTGGCTCGTCCGGGGGGATCTGGCCCTCAACCAGAACCAGAAGGTGATGGCTCGTTACAACATCGCCAAGGCGGTCAGCTTTGTGCAAGGGGGGCATGCCGGAGTCATCGACGGGTCGAACAACCTCAACCGGACGACGATGAGTGGGAGCCTGCAACATTCGTGGGTCCTCTCCCCGCGCCAGTTCAACGAGGTACGCTTCGGATTCAACCGAACCGAATCACTCGACTTGCCGTCGGAGAACATCCTCTTCCTGGGGGATCGCACACGGAATGGGGAGGTGGGGCAGTTACGGGTCAATGGGCTGACGGCCATTGGGGTCCCAGCCTTTGCCAACCGCTATGAGTTTCTCAACAGCTATCAGATCAATGACGACTTGACGTGGACACTTTCGGGGCACGTGCTCAAATTCGGAACCTCGGTCCGGCGGGTGCAGGTCAATGACGGCAATCTCGATGCCAACTATCGGGGAGCGCTCAGCTTCAACAACATTGCCGACTTTCTCGCCGGGCGCCCAGCCTCTTACCTCAAGCGGGTGGGCAATCCGCGCATGGGGTTGCGACGGACGGAGTGGCACTCGTTCGTGCAGGACGACTGGCGAATTCTTCCCAATCTGACGATCAATCTCGGAGTCCGGTATGAGCTCAACACCGGGCTGCGCGAGGCGGTCAACCGGATTCCTTCCCAGTACCTGCTGCGGACAGATCCCAACAATGTTGCGCCCCGCTTCGGTTTTGCCTGGCAGTGGCGACCGCGGACGGTGCTGCGTGGCGGGTATGGAATCTACTTCAACGCGCTCGAGACGGTCTTTCTTGGCCTGACACGCTTCAATCCTCCGTTGATCGAGACCTTCACGGTCGGCAATCCGTCGCTGTCGAATCTGCTCGGCAACGCGACGGTGAACATCCCGAGTGGGCTCGTCTTGCCCAATCCGGATACCGCGACTCCCTATGCCCAACATCTCAACCTGACGGTGGAGCAGGAGCTCTGGAACCCTCAGTCGACGCTCCGGGTCTCTTACGTCGGAACGCTGGGCCGGAAAGAGACACGGCTGCGCTTGCCGAATGGCGGAGAGGCACCGCCGGTCGGCTATCGACGTCCAGATCCGACGGTCGGGGTGGTCAGCATCCTCGAGACCTCGGCCAACAGCAGCTACCACTCGTTGCAGGTCGGCTGGTCTCAGCGCTTGGGGACGAGGGTGCAGCTCCGGGCGGCCTACACCTTCTCGAAGTATCTCGATCAAGTCTCGGGACTGACGTCGACCAATACCGGGCTCGACCGGGCGCTGATTCCGTTCGACGAGAACAGGCTCTACCTCGACCGCGGGCGATCCGACTTCGACATCCCCCACATTCTGACGATGACTGGAATCTGGCGACTTCCCGAGGTTGCCTCGCGTCGTTGGCTCAATCATCTGCTGGGTGGGTGGAGCCTGAGCAGCGTGGCGACTGCACAGTCCGGCAGAACCTATACTCTCTTTTCCGGGACGGTCAATCAACAGGCAAGCAACAACAACCGGTTGCTCGACATCCCGGGGACCCTCGTGCGGTGTGGGTCATGCTCGACCCCGATTCGCTTGGCTAGCGGGGTGACGAGGGCGCAATTGACTCCACTGGCTGGCACACTCGGGACCCTCGGGCGGAATACCGAACGCACGGATGGGATGATCGATATCGGGTTCTCCTTGTCGAAGGATGTCCCGCTGAAGGAGCGGTGGCGTCTCCAGCTCCGCGGAGAGATGTTCAACGCCTTCAATGTCGCCAACTTCAATGCGGTCGATAGCGTGCTCGTCTCCCCCTCTTTCGGGCGGTACATCAGTGCCTTCGATCCTCGCCGGGTCCAACTGGTGGCGCGGATTGTCTTTTAAATCCAACGCGAGGGGGGCGTTGTTCGACAGCGCCCCTCCTCGCGGAGAGAAAGGGGAACCATCTTGAAGAAGATCTTTTATGTCTGGCATCGCTATCTTGGCATCGTCACCTGCGCCGTCGTCTTCCTCTGGAGTGTCAGCGGGTTTCTCCATCCGCTGATGAGCTGGTTGCAGCCACGTCCCAAGTTGATGCGGATCGCCTCTCCCGCCTTGAAGGCGGATGATTTTGGAGCGACCCCGCAGGAGGCGTTTGCCCGCCACGATCTGACCCGCTACCAAGACTTTCAAGTGATCAGATTGGAGGGGAGACCCTACTACCAAGTTCGAACGGAGCCGGATCGTCCGTTACGCTACTTCAGCACTCGGGACGGAGCGGAATTGTTGGGGGGAGACCGGCAGTATGCCGTCTGGCTGGCCCGACAGTACCTCCAGGACTTTCAATCGCCCGTCACAGAGGTCCAATTGGTCACTGACTTCGACCGCGAATACAAGGTGATCAACAAGCTCTTGCCGGTCTATCGCGTCCAGTTCGACCGGCCAGATCAGATGCGCGCCTATGTCGAGACTACCTCCGGCCTGTTGGGAACCCTCGTCGATCGGACCAAGGGAAGGTTGATGGCGCTCTTCGTCACTCTTCACAACTGGGATTGGGTGGCAGGGGTGGAAGGCGCCGACTGGTTGCGGGTCGGCCTGCTCGTCACCTTCACCTCGCTGGTTGCCCTCATGGCCATCAGCGGCATCCTCGTCTATGGACTCTTCTGGAAGACATTTCGTCCACTGACCGCGAAGACGGATCAACCCCGGAACCGTCTCAAGAGATACCACCGTCGGCTGGGGTTGACAGTCTCGGTGACCATGATCTTCTGGGCGACGAGCGCGGCCTATCACGCTGTCGAGAAGCCCGGCATCCTTGCCGAGGCGAAGGCGGTCTATGCCCCGCACGAGTTCCAGCGAAGCGACTCCCCCTTCCCACTGACACAGATCCTGCTCGATCCTGCCCTTGGACCGATCGTCAATCTCTCGATGGTTCGTCTGGAGGGGAAGCCCGCCTACCAGGTCTTCCTCGCCAACCGCCAAGTCCAGTATCACGACGCGGCGACAGGGGAACGGATCGAGGGCGCCCATGACCGCTATCTCCGGGAACTCGCCGGTATTTTCAGCGGGCTCGACCCGTCACGCATCGCCTCGATCCGGCCCGTCACGAAGTTTGACGACGAATACGGATTCCTCAATAAACGACTGCCCGTCGTCCGGGTCGAGTATCAGGACGCCAACCAGACGCGCTACTTTCTTGAGCCGGTCGGAGGGCAGCTGTGGCTGACCCTGGGCAACTGGAAGCGGCTCGAGAGCTACACCTTCAACTATCTCCACAAATGGAATTTTCTCAACTGGACAGGGCGGATGACCCGGGATGTAGTGATGATGGTCTTCGTGACCCTGCAAGCCGTCCTCTCGGCCTCTGGGCTGATCCTCTTCCTCTTCTGGAAGAGGGCGACGGTCGGTCGTCCAGTCAGTGCCCCTGCGCCCCCCTACTCCGAGGCGGGACGTCTCTGACCGTCAACCCCATCCTCCTGGGCACCCGATAGAGGAGCTCAGGCCGTGTTTGGCAATCGGCGAAGGCGGTGTCGAAGTCATTGCTCAAACGAGACAGTAGAGCAGGAGAGGCGGTCCGTGGCCACCTCTCCTGCTCTACTGTCAGATCAGCCCATTATTCATCCCACCCAATTTGATGAAAATGTTGAAAGTTGAGCCAGGGGAGCCTCCTCTGCAATCTGTCACGTCGGAGGAGTTGAAAAAATGCCCACTCTGGATGGAGGAGGTTAGGGAGGAATGATCTCTTCCTTCTCCCATCGTCCGATCTGGTCGAAAAGGGCCAAAAGTGCTAGGGTAAGGTGCATGGAACCGACAACACTCTTGCCAATCGAAGCTCTCTATCATCGGTGTGACCCGACGCAGTTCGCTTTTGTGACGACGCACGACCTTGACGAATTGAAGGAGATGATTGGTCAGGAGCGGGCGGTGGAGGCGGTGCTCTTCGGGATCGGGATTCGGCGCGACGGCTACAACATGTTTGCGCTGGGGCCGTCAGGGACCGGCAAGCACACGCTCGTCCACCGGTTCATTGCGCAGCAAGCTGCGGCAGAGCCGACCCCCAACGACTGGTGCTACATCAACAACTTCGCCGAATCGACCAAGCCGATCCGGTTGGAGCTGCCCCCGGGGAAAGGGGCGGTGCTCAAGCGGGACATCGCACAATTGATCGACGAGCTACGGACGGCGATCCCGGCGGCCTTTGAGACGGAGAGTTTTCGGACTCGTCGGCAGGCGATCGACGAGGAGATTGAAGAGCGCCACGAGGCGGCCTTCCGCGCGTTGGGAGAGGAGGCGCAGAAGCGCGGGGTCGCCCTGCTCCACACGCCGACCGGCTTCGTCCTTGCCCCCGTGCAGAATGATGAGGTCCTCACCCCGGAGCAGTTCGAGAAGCTGCCGCGCGAAGAGCAACAGCAGATCACCCACGTCATCACCGAATTGCAGGAGAAGCTCCAGGCCATCATCCGGCAGAGTCCGCAATGGAGACGGGAAGGGCACGAGAAGCTCAAGGCGCTCAATCAGGAGGTAACCACCTTCGCCGTTGGACGGCAAATTGAGGATCTCCGCACCCGCTACCACGAGATGCCGGAGGTGGTCGCCTACCTCGACGCCATGCAACAGGATGTCAACGACAACGTCGATGACTTCATCAAGCCGCAGGAGCCGACGATTGCTGCGTTGATGGGCGGTGGGATGCCCTCACCGCTCGCCGGGAAAGGCGCCTTCGAGTTTCGGCGCTACCAAGTCAACCTCCTCGTCAGCCACGAAGCGGGCGAAGGGGCCCCGGTCGTCTATGAGGACCATCCGACCTTCCCCAACATTTTTGGCCAAGTCGAATACCTCTCGCATCTGGGTGCGATGGTCACCGACTTTAATCTGATTCGGCCCGGTGCGCTCCAGCGGGCCAATGGCGGCTACCTGCTGCTCGATGCCTATAAGGTCCTCCAGCAGCCCTATGCGTGGGAAGGACTCAAGCGTGCCCTCCAATCCGCCGAGATCCGCGTTGAGTCGCTCGGGCAGATGCTCGGGCTGATGAGCGCGGTCTCACTCGAGCCGGAGCCGATCCCCCTCCAGGTCAAGGTGGTCCTCCTCGGAGAGCGACTCCTCTACTATCTGCTGAGCCAGTACGATCCAGACTTCCACGAACTCTTCAAGGTCGCGGTCGACTTTGAAGAAGAGATGCCCCGCACCGCGGAGAGCCATCTCCTCTATGCGCGCCTGATCGGGACGATCGGGCGGAAGGAGGGGCTTCTCCCCTTCGATCGTGAGGCGGTGGCCCGCATCATCGAGCAGAGTTCGCGCTTGGCGGGGGATGCCGACCGGCTCTCGATGCACACGACGACCCTCGCCGACCTGCTCCGGGAAGCGGACTATTGTGCCGGCAAACAGGGGCAGACGGCGGTCAGTGTCGCCCACGTCGAGCAGGCGCTTGCCGCCCAGACGCGGCGTGCTGATCGGATGCGCACGCGCCACCTCGAAGCGGTCGAACAGGGGACGATCCTCATCGACACCGAGGGACGGCGCGTTGGCCAGATCAATGGTCTGTCGGTCATCCAGCTCAACCAGTTTTCGTTTGGCCACCCGACGCGCATCACCGCGCGGGTCCGGCTTGGGCGCGGCGAGGTCATCGACATCGAACGCGAAGTCGCCCTCGGCGGACCCATCCACTCGAAGGGGGTCATGATCCTCGCCGGGTTTCTTGGGTCCCGCTACGCCACCGACTATCCACTCTCCCTCTCCGCCAGCCTCGTCTTTGAGCAGTCCTATGGCGGGGTTGAGGGAGATAGTGCCTCCTCCGCCGAACTCTACGTGCTCCTCTCGGCATTGGCCGAGGTCCCGCTGCGCCAGTCACTGGCGGTCACCGGCTCGGTCAATCAGCACGGGGAGGTCCAGGCCATCGGCGGCGTCAACGAGAAGATCGAGGGGTTCTTCGATCTCTGCCGTGCGCGCGGCCTGACGGGAGAGCAGGGGGTCATGATTCCCCGCTCCAATGTACGCCACCTCATGCTGCGACCCGATATCGTCGACGCCGTCCGCGAGGGGCAGTTCGCGATTCACGCCGTGGCCACGATCGACGAAGGGCTCGAACTCTTGACGGGAATGCCGGCCGGCGAGCGTGATGCCGAAGGCAAGTTCCCGATCGGCAGCGTCAACCAGCGGGTCGAGGTTCGCTTGATCGAACTGGCGCAGAAGCGGATCTCGTTCGGCCAATCGACCAAGCCGGATGGTGAGAAGTAGTTGCCGTGGTTGTGAAAGGGAAGGGGGGGGCGATGGGGAGAGGGGAAGAGCGGCTGGAAGGATTGATTGAGGTGCAACCATCGCGGCGACTCTGCCTGGTCCTCGACTCGGCGACGCAGAATCGGGTCTTGCTGCAGGCGGCGGTCCACCTTGCGGTGGAGCTCGGTGCCGAACTCGAAGGAATGTTGATCGAGGATGAGACGCTGCACCGACTCGCGGCCCAGTCCGATGTCGCCCACGTCAGCCGACAGACGACTCTGGCCGAGCCGCTCTCAGTGGCGCGCCTCGAACGCGAGTGGCGCGCGCAGGCCCGTTTGCTCCGGGATCGGTTGACCGAGCTGGCGGCGCATGAGCAGGTTGTCTGCCATTTTCGCGTTGTCCGCGGTCGGCTCGAGCGGGAGATTCTCGCCGCAGCTGCCGAGGCGGAGCACCTCGCCCTCTGGGGGGCGACTCCGCTCGTCGCGCAACTCCACGAGGCCCTCGACTTCCTGCTCGTCCCGCCGATCCGGCTGCCTCGTGCGACGGCCTCTCCCGTCCAGTTTCCGTCGCGGAGGCCGCCCTCTTCACCTGCGTTGCCCCGGCGTCTTCCGCCCGGCTCCGGAGGCATTCTGCTCCTCAGCGGACAGAGCGGCTCGCTGCGGCGCAGCCTGCTTGAAGAGCTGCTACGCCGCCACGGCAGTCACCCCATTCTGCTGGTCGAGTAGCAGGGCGTGGTTCCCTGCCTTTCCGATCCTGACGCGATGAGCCCCGACCGAGTTCCCGTCCCCCAACCCGAGCCCCTGCCACCCGAGGAGCGGATCGCACTGTGCCGGGCCCTGCTTGCCTGGTATGACGCTCGTTCCGCCGTTTATCCTTGGCGGGGCTGCGATGATCCCTACCGCATCTGGATCTCGGAGGTCATGCTGCAACAGACCCGGGTCGCAACGGTGGTTGGCTACTACCACCGCTTTCTCGATCGCTTCCCGACGCTCGAAGCGTTGGCCACCGCTTCGCTCGGAGAGGTCTTGCAGTGCTGGGAAGGGCTGGGCTACTACTCCCGTGCCCGTCATCTGCATCGCCTTGCTGGGCAAGTGGTCGAGCGCCACGCCGGTGCTTTTCCACGGACTGCCGAAGCCCTGAGCACGCTGCCGGGGATCGGGCCCTACACCGCCGCGGCGATCGCCAGCATCGCCTTCGGCCAACCCGCGGCAGTCGTCGACGGGAATGTCGCCCGGATCCTCTCGCGTCTCTTTGATCTGCCAGAGGAGATCGACCGCCCAGCAGTTCTTGACCGGATCCGCACGCTGGCCCAGTCGCTCCTCGCCGTTGACCGTCCTGGGGACTTCAATCAGGCGATGATGGATCTCGGGCGGACGATCTGTAGACCGCGAAAGCCCGACTGTCGCGACTGCCCGCTCGCCTCCTGCTGCCTTGCTCGACAGCGGGGGACCGTCCATCTGCGGCCCGTTCGTCGCGCCAAACGGGCGCGGCCAGTCCTGCACGCGGCGGCCGCCGTCCTCCGTGATCCAGCGGGCCGCCTCCTCCTTGGCCAGCGCCCACTCAAGGGGCTTTGGGGAGGCCTCTGGGCCCTCCCAGGAGGGCTTGGTGATCCAGAAGAGACCAATGCCGCCACCCTGGTTCGCTCTCTCGCCTTCCTCGGGGGCCCTCTCCTCGTCGAGCGCGAGATGGCGAGCGCGACCCAGGATCTCACCCATTTTCGAGTCCACCTGCGGGCCTTCGCTTGCCGGCTCCCCGAGCCGATCGTCCTCCCTTCGCCCCCCAGTCCGGCGTGGCCATCCCTTGTCTGGGTCTCTCCGGACCGGCTTGCTGACTACAGCATGGGCAAGGCCGACCGCCAGATCATCGAGCAACTGACCGTCTGGCAGCCGCGCCTCTTTGAAGAACCGTGAATCGAAGGCGAGCTCTAGCCACGCCCGCGCAACTGGTAGGCGCGCTGGTGGCCTGTCGCCGAGTCGGTCAACACGACTTCGATCGTTCCATTGGCGTCGCAGGTGTAGGTCTCCTCGATGACTGTCGAGGCGGGCTGGGGAAGCCGCCTCACCTCGTCACTGCGAAACCCTTCCCGATTCTGCAACGTTGGGTCATAGGGGAAGAGGACCTCGTCCCACGGCGCGAGATCTCCCTTCGGCTGCCCGTACCCATCGAGCTGGCTGCATTCGAGGTACCGGAAATGGCCCAGATTGTGGGTTGGCTGATACCGTCGGGTCCGCACCAGCGGTGCCTCGTCGGTGGCTGGGAGCCGTGTCTCTTTCTCGAAGAGCGGATCGAAGCTGATTGCCCGCCCATCATTGAACTCTCGCCAGACGCCAAAATGGCGGGTGAACCGTTCGCGCAGCCGATAGCCGCTCTTCGCGTCCGCCGCGATCGCCAATCCGATTGCCGTCGCCGCATACGGAAAGGGCGAGCGTCGCACATTGCGCCCGTAGCGTTCGCGCAGCAAGCGCGAGACCAGCGGAAGGTCGCTCGATCCCCCGACCAGGTAGACTGCCGCCGTCTGGTGGAGGTCGACACCTACTTCGCGTGCAGAGTTGCTCAAGACCGTCTCCATCGCCTCAATCGTACTCTCGATCAGCGGACGACAGGCGTCGTAGAACTGCTGCACGGCGAGGGTGACTTCCCCTGCACCCGCGATTCCCGTTCCAAGGTCGATCGTGATCCGACGGGAGTTGGCGTGGAGCGACTCTTTCTTGTGTCGGCACTCGTCGAGCAGCGGCATCAGCTCGTCGTCCTTAACCCTCTCGATGCCCGCCTCGGCGAGCGCAAGATCGAGCAGGATGATGTCGAAGTTGTCTCCTCCCAGTTTGGCGATCCCCTCGCTGCTCAGCACCTCGTGGCTCCGCTCGACCAGACTGATCACCGATGAATCGAAGGTCCCTCCCCCCAAGTCATAGACGACCAAGTTCTCTCGCGTCGTGCTCCCCCCGCTCTGGGTCAGCAGGTGTGCGTACTCGATCCCCGCCGCGGTCGGCTCGTTGATCATCCCTTTGACCTCAAATCCTGCCCGTCGGAAGGCGTCGAGCGTCAAAAATCGCTGGTTGCTGTTGGCGTTCGCCGGGACCGAGATCATGGTCGCCATCTTCTCCCGTGGCTTGATCCGCAGGTTGGAGCGACTCAATAGATCCTGTCGCAGCTGGCCAAGAAACCCGCTCAACAATTCGATCGCCGAACGTTCACACGTCCCGAGCCGAATCTTCTCGCCAGGCCCCAACTCCCCAAGCAATCGTTTAAAGGAACGAAGGGCCGTCCAGCCCTCCTCGCGCTGTCTCGCCAGGGCGTCAAGGCCGTAGACGACCTCCTCCCCCTTCGCCGCGACGATCGATGGATACCAGTTCAAGATCTGGTCCCCCTCCGCACCGCCCGACTCTCTTCCCGGCTGAAAGCTGATCACTGGATAGTTGCCCCGATCCACCGTGGCTACCACTGTCCGCGTTGTCCCAAAATCGATCCCTAATCGAATCATGATGCCGTCTTCTCCTCTGGTCTTTCTCTGACCGGCTCCAACGTGAAAGGCTAGATCCCCCCGCACTCCCTGCTCGCGCGCCCAGGACACAATTGGAATGGACGCCTTGGGATGAAAGCAATAAAAGGGCGTCGCCCCTTGGGGGCTACGCCAATTCTATCTCAGTACTGGCATTGCCCGCCTGCCTCCTCCCCAGATCGATCGTTGGACATCTCTACAGAGGGCGAGCTGCATCGTCTTTGGATTTGTCGCTTCCCAACGCTTGGCCCCTCTTTTCCTCTCCCGTCCTTCCATGTAATATAGGGACTTTGCTTTTTCATTCTACTTTTTTTCATTCTTCCATTGGCTCGATTGGCCTTCGCTACAGTCGCAACTCTCTCTGCGCTCACGGGCGCCGACGGAGGCCTGTCGACACGGGGACTTTTCACTATGATTACCATCGGCATTCATTACAACGGGACGGTCGCGGTCCTCGATTTAAAGGGGAAATTCATCAAGGGGCAGGGGGGGCATCAGCTTCAGATGCTGGTCAACAAGGTGCTCACCGCCGGATCGACCAAGATCCTGCTCAATCTGACAGAGGTTCCCATGATCGATAGCATGGGGATTGGGGAGATTGTTCGGGCCTTCAATCAGGTCCGGGAGGGGGGCGGAACACTGAAGCTCGTCGGGACGACCGACCGGGTCTACGGCGCGCTGCGCATTACGCAACTGCTCGATCTAATCGCCAGCTTCCCTACCGAGGCCGAAGCCGTCGCCAGTTTTGGGAAGGAGAAGCGGGGGAGGCCCCGCAAGAAACCTCTCCCTGATTCGACCACTTCGACCTCCCCAGAGGCGGAGGGAGAGGACGACTAACCCGCATTTCTCATCAGAATTTCCCGGAGCGCCAGATGAGACAGGATTAAATTCTCAGCATCCCTGAATCAGGCTGGTGAGATCAGTTTGCCCCGAAGGGGCAACGCATACCAGCCCAGGGCA
>JBMOHS010000067.1:0-19334 GCA_049317725.1 Blastocatellia bacterium | reverse complement strand
CCCCTCTTGGGCCCCTCTTGGGCCCCTCTTGGGTCGGCCGCGAGATCGAAGTCACCTCGATCGGCCTCCTCTCCTTTACAAACCAAAGAGAGATCTGTAAGGTACGCTGGTTCGTTGGTGTAACCAATAAGAAGAGAGAGCCTGGAAGGAGCGAAGAGGTGGTCAGGTCTGGATTCGAGATCGACGATCCAGCTGGAGGCCTGTCGCCATCCATCTCATTGTGTGGCTCATTGTGTGGGATTGTCAGGGAGGCTGGGAATGAAGAGAGTGGCGGAATTGAGGACAGCCACCAGCGGCCTGAGTCGGCGCGGCTTTCTAGGGGCGATTGGAGCGGGAGCAGTGCTGGCGGCGGGCACCCGGGTGGGAGAGGGACAAGTGGCCCCTCGAATGACAAGTGGGTTGGTCGACTGCCAGAGCCATCTCTTCTTTCCGGCGATGCTCGAGATGATGCGCCGGCGTCGGACAGACCCGCTGGTCTACGACCGGGACGGAACGACCTACCTCAAGATGGGGGACTGGCTGCGCAAGGTGCCGCCCTCCTACGTCGACCTGGAGGTCAAGCTCGCTTCGATGAATGGCAATGGGATTGAGCTGACGCTCCTCAGCACCAACGACCCGGGCCCAGAGTGGTTTGGCGCGGAAGGGCCGGCAGTCGCCCAGTTGATCCATGATTCTCTGGCGGAGGTGATCGCCAAGCACCCCACCCGGTTTCGAGGGCTCTGCACGCTGCCATTGCAGAACGAGGCCGCGGCGGCGGCCGAGCTGGATCGCTGCCTCAAGAAGCTCTCCTTTGTTGGGATTCTCCTCTACACGAACTTGGCCGGCGCGTGGTGTGACGAGCCGCAGTTCCATTGGCTCTACGCACGCGCGGAGGAGTTGGGCGTCCCGATCCTGCTCCATCCGGCGCGGCCGATGACGACGGAGCAGGTCAAGGGATACGAGCTGACGAGCACGCTCGGCAACATGTTCGAGAATTCGATTGCGCTGGCCCGCATCATCGCCAGCGGCCTGCTCGACAAGCATCCGCGGCTCAAGCTGGTCTGTCCGCATCTGGGTGGGGCCTTGCCCTACATCTCGGGCCGGATGGACCATCAGTTGCACGTACTCAAGCGGGGGCCGCAGAATTTGCAGCGGAAGCCAAGCGAGTATCTCCGCTCGATCTACCTCGACATCGTCTCGCCGCTTCCCGAGGCGATGCGCTTCGCACTCGATTTCTGTGGGCCAGAGAAGCTGCTCTTCTCGAGCGATCATCCCTGGGTCCAGCCCCAGGAGATCTTGGAGCCACTCCGGAGCCTCCAGCTGGCTCCGGCGACGGAGGCCAAGATCCTCGCCGGGAACGCACGCCGACTCTTCCAGTTATGAGTGGCTGCATCTGGACTTTCAATGCCGATTTGGCGTGGAAAGCTCCTCACGGGTTGATTCTGGGAAGAGGCTCGGGGATCCCTCCCTGCTCGTGCTGGCTGGAGAGGAGGAAGTGAGGAATGAAGAGAGAGACCCTTCTGTACCGCCTGGGCCTGATCTTGGCAATGGCTTCCGGTGCTGTGCTCGCTCAGCCGGCGAGCCGCCCCAACGTCCTGGTGATCATGGTCGATGATCTGGGGTATGGGGATCTCGGTGCGTATGGGACCCAGGACCTGCGAACTCCCCACCTCGATGCGTTGGCAAAGCGGGGAACCCGTTGGACTCAGTTCTATGCCAACGCGCCGGTCTGTTCCCCATCCCGGGCGGCGCTCATGACGGGGCAGTATCCTGATCTGGCCGGGGTTCCGGGCGTCATCCGGACCCATCCGGAGAATAGCTGGGGGTGGCTCACCCCGGACGCAAAGATGCTGCCGGCGGTCTTGCGACAAACGGGGTACCACACGGCGATTGTCGGCAAGTGGCATCTCGGGCTGACCGCCCCCAATACACCGCTCGACCGTGGCTTCGACCATTTTCGTGGCTTTCTCGGCGACATGATGGACGATTACTACACCCATCTCCGCCACGGCCAGAACTACCTGCGTTCTGGCCGGCAGGTGATCGAGCCGAAGGGGCACGCGACCGATCTCTTTACCGCCTGGGCGGTCGACTACCTGCGGTCGCGAGAAGGGAAATCTGCCCCCTTCTTTCTCTACCTTGCCTATAACGCCCCCCACGATCCGATTCAGCCCCCTGCCGAGTGGATCGAGAAGGTTCGTCAACGCGAACCAGGAATGAGCGCTAAGCGTCTTCCCCTCGCGGCGCTGATTGAACACTTGGATCACGGGATTGGCGAGGTGCTCAGCGCCCTCGAATCGACCGGACTTGCCGAGAAGACGCTGGTCCTCATGACGAGCGACAATGGGGGCGTCCTGGCCTATGACGCTAACAATGGCCCGTACCGAGGGGCCAAGCAGGATCTCTACGAAGGGGGCATCCGCGTCCCGCTGATCGCTGCCTGGCCAGGCCGGATCGCGCCCGGAACCGAGTCGGCGCGCGTTGGGCTGACCATGGACCTCTACGCGACGATCTGCGAAGCGGCCGGTGTGCCGCTCGATCGTCGCGTCGACGGCGTTTCGCTCCTGCCGGCCCTCCTTGGTAAGGAGGGTGTGGCACCAACCCGCGACCTCTTCTGGATGCGGCGCGAAGGAGGCGCCCGCTACCGTGGACAGGACTACTACGCAGTGCGGCGTGGCCCGTGGAAGCTGCTCCACAACAGCCCCTTCGAACCGATGCAGCTCTTCCACCTGGGGGATGACCCCCGCGAGACGACCGACCGGTCGGCGAGTGAGCCCGAGTTGGTTCGCGATCTGACCGCGGCGCTCCAACTCCACCTCCAGCGGGCCGGGGCGGTTCCCTGGCAGCGCCCGCCCGACCGACCCCGCTCACGCGCGCGCCGTTCGCGCCCCTGATTCCTTCGGCTCGCCCTGCTTGGTTTGGCATTCAGATCGGAAAGGACCCTTGATGGCTCGCTCGATTCTGCTCCTGCTCTTCTTGGTCGGGATTCTCTGCTCGACCCCCTCCCACATTGCCCAGACCAGCCGCCCCGGCGGTCTCAACTTTGTCGTCATCTTCTGCGACGACCTTGGCTATGGCGATCTGGGCAGCTTTGGCAACCCGACAATCCGCACGCCGCACCTCGACCGGATGGCCGCCGAGGGGCAGCGCTGGACCAGCTTCTACGCTGCCGATTCCGTCTGCACCCCCAGCCGGGCCGCTCTGCTCACCGCCCGCCTCCCCATCCGCAGCGGCATGTACTCCGATACCCGACGGGTTCTCTTCCCGGACTCGGCCGGAGGGCTTCCGGATCGGGAGATCACCATTGCGGAGATCCTCAAGGCGAAAGGCTATGCGACGACGGCCATCGGGAAATGGCACCTTGGCTTTCAGCCCCAACATCTCCCGATGCGCCAGGGCTTTGACTCTTACTTCGGCATCCCATACTCCAACGACATGGACTTTGTCGCCCAGGTCGCCAACGCTCAGGAACGGCGCGAGCGGATGATGAATCCGCGCGTCGAGTACTGGAATGTTCCGCTGATGCGCAACGAAGCGGTGGTTGAGCGGCCGGCCGAGCAGTCGACCCTCACGCGACGTTACACCGATGAGGCGATCCGCTTCATCGAGGCCAATCGCCGTCGCCCCTTCTTCGTCTATCTCGCCCACTCCATGCCGCACCTGCCCCTCTTCCGCACGGCGGAGTTTGCCGGTCGCAGCCAGCGTGGACTCTATGGCGATGTCATCGAAGAGCTCGACGCCAACGTTGGCCGCCTTCTCGATACCCTGCGACGTCTGCAGCTCGATCGCAACACCCTCGTCGTCTTCACCAGTGACAATGGACCGTGGGCCCTCTTCGATCAACAGGGGGGATCGGCTGGACTTTTGCGTGGCGCCAAGGGTGGGACATTTGAAGGTGGCATGCGCGAGCCAACCCTCATCTGGCAACCTGGGACCGTTCGTCCGGGGGTAGTGACGGATCTCGGCTCGACCCTCGACCTCCTTCCCACCTTTGCTTCTCTCGTTGGTGCACCTGCCCCTTCCGATCGGCCCCTTGATGGAGTCGACCTCTCTCCTGTCCTTCTTGGAAAGGGTCCCAGTCCTCGCCAAACGATGTTCTACTGGCGGGGATCGAAGCTCTTCGCCATTCGACACGGTGCTTTCAAAGCCCATTTCCTGACCAAGTCCGAGTACGGAACCGATCCGATCGTCGAACACGATCCCCCGCTCCTCTATCAACTCGATCACGATCCTTCCGAGAAGTTCGATGTCGCCGCCCAGCATCCCGAGGTTGTGGCCGAACTCCGTCGGCTGGCCGAGGCTCATCGGCGTTCCATCGAACCCGCCGAAAATCAGCTCGAGACGCGCCTCCCCCTCCAGAAGTAAATGGCTTCTTCTCTCTAACCTCTCCAGTCAAGGTGCGGGGGACTCCTCCCCCGCACACTCTTGTCTCTCGCCCACGAATCGTAGTCCCTTTTGTCACGGGGTTCCCACCTGTTTGGGTGGGGGCGGGCACTTCTTTTTCTGTTATAGATGAAATGTTATTGCGAATGTGAATTGAAAGTGGTACGTGGGCGTTGTGTAGTATTAAAAAGCGATCAATTCTTCAATTCAAGCATTTCGTAGAAAAATTCATTGATGAAATTTTCTTAGAGCTGAAAGTGCTTTGAGATATTGATGAAACAGGGGGGGCCTTTTCCAAGACGCCGCCAACAAACAGCCAAGCGTTGAACAGCCAACTGAAAGAGTGCCTATGTCTTCCAAGTATTCTTCTTCGAACGTCAGCCTGATTCCACTCGAACAATGTTTTGAGAATTTGAGGCAATCGATCTTGCAGGTGATTCATCACGAGCAGGTATCCGACGAAGTAAGGTCTTTCCTGACGGAGCTGGTCCAAGCGGTCCTTCACTACGCCGAACAGACAAATGAGTCATCCTCTCGAACCAAGAGTGGGCTAAGAGCTCTTCGTCCCACCTCACCCGAGATGGATCCTTGGTTTGGAAATCAAAAGGTTGGGGAACCAATCGAAGACCATACGATCAGGCTTGATTCAATGGACCAGACTGGGCTTTATCTACTCAAAATCACTCCGCAGACACGAGCAATTCAGGTGATCAATTCCATGACCGGAAAGATTCTGACTCTCTCTCAGGAAGATTTGATTCGATGGGCCGAACAGCAGGGAATCGATCCACGATAACGGCCCCCCAAGTGGACAGGGAGTCTGTCAAAGGTGGGGGACACGGTGATCCCGCTGAGAGCAGGCAGGGTAGCAACACGTCGGAAGAAGAGCTTTGACGGACCTCACGCAGAGTGCTTCTGGAGTCGATCCTCGATCTCGCGGTCGAGCGCTTTGAGCAGGATGGTCATCTCGCTCCGGTCTTGATCGGAGAGTTGCCGGAACTTGACCAGCAGGGACGAGATCGTCGCGTCCAGAAGAACACGATCTTCTGTTTTCCCCCCCCTCGCGATATCGAACAGCTCCTCCTCTGGGCGATTCAACCCAGCCGCCAGCGCTTGGAGCTTCTCAATCGTGACATTGGTCGCGGTACCACTCATGATTTGACTGATGTAACTCTGGGTGATCCGGAATCCCATTCGCGCCGCGCGCTCAACCATCTGACGCTGGGAAAGGTTCTCCTCACTGATAATCCGACGGATAAATGCGGAGAGGGACTCGTCCTTTTCTTTAGCAGGTAATGTTGGGTAGCTCATGAATTGAGGAGACACGAGGTCTGGAGGACAAGCTTGCCACTCACTTGAAAGTCGAGCATTGCCCGATACGTAATCCGACAAAAGCTTTGGAACAAAACATCGTAACCAATAGTAAATGATAACTCCGTATTAATCCATAGATCATCGGATAAGTCGATGTAATTTATTTTGAATACACAAACGCCCTCGCCCTCTTCGACCGGGTGGCGAACGAGATCAATCTTCAGTCAAATGAGGCATTCGGTGGTCGACAGCCAGAAAGTGCCCGCCAGAGGTGATCAAGGCTGTTTGGCCGGAGTCCCGGCCTGCATCGGGGCATCGGGAGACTTGCTCCATTCACTGATCGAACCATCGTAGATCCGCACCGGGTACCCAAGATACTTGAGGGTGAAGTACGAGTGGGAGGCTTGCATCCCGGAGTTGCAGTAGGTGACAACCGTCTGGCCGGGCTGGAGGCCCAGTTTTTGGTAGAGTTGCTGGAGATCGGCGGCGGGCAGGAAGGTGGCCTCCTTCGAGCCTCGGAGGTGGTTCATCCAGAAGAGGTTCCGCGCTCCAGGGATGTGGCCGCTTCGTGGCGCGTCACCCCCGAGAAACTGGGGCTCGGGGCGCGCGTCGATGAGGAGAGTGCTCGAGGGAGATTCCTGCCCCGTGGCCCAGGAGAGATCGCGCATTCGATCGAGCGAGACGATCAATTCCGGCTTGGGCGAGGCAGTAAACGGGGCAGGCGCGTAGGTCGGGGACTCGGTTTGGAGCGGGCGTCCTTCGGCG
Organism: Blastocatellia bacterium; assembly: GCA_049317725.1. GTDB lineage: Bacteria > Acidobacteriota > Blastocatellia > RBC074 > RBC074 > CAIOZW01. The sequence continues at coordinate 12,893 of JBMOHS010000067.1, read as the reverse complement.
ATCCACTGTTCGAGGACCCCGTCGAGCAGTGAGGTCCGGTCACCGTGGCCGAGATAGTCGAGGGTGAAGTAGGCCCGTGACGCGTAGAGGACGTTGCTCTCCGCGTAGAGGACGATCCGGTCACGATTGCCGATTCCCAGCCGGGTAAAGAGGTCGTGAAGCGCCTGGATCGGGGGGAGTTCGTTGGGGATTTCCTGACGAGTCGTGACCAGTTCTGGAAGTGGAACAAAGCGGGCGCCTGGAATATGTCCCTTTTCGTACCCTTCTCGACTAGGGCCAATGTGGAGAATGATGGTGTCTGAGCGGTTGAGATGGCGTGCCAGCCAGTCGGTGCTGACCAACATGTTGGCCTGCACAGTCTGACCGCTGACGCCAAGGGTGAGGATTGCAGCAAGGATGAATGATGTAATCATAATGATAAGACGATTAGGGCGAATAGGACCTGTAGGACGGATAGAACCTATAGGAACGATAGGACCATTAGACGAGAAACTGTATCACTTTAGCAGGTATTCAGTATTCTATACGTCCTATTAGTCCTATTAGTCCTATTAGTCCTATTAATAAAATCACATTTCCAACGGGCCCGCAAGCGGCTGCTTGTCAGAAGGCCATTCCGGGTCGTACTATCAAACTTCTGATTGTGGATGACCTTCTGCCACGGGTCAGCCAAGAGGCTCGTGGTTCCTCTGGAGACTTGCAATCCATGCGCCGCGATCTGACAGCCTGGTACAGCCATCGACTCCATCGCGAAATGCCCCTCGCCGCTTACGGCCACTATGGCACTCCGATTTTGATGTTGCCGACGGCAGCGGCTGACTACCTTGAATACGAGCGCTTTCACCTCATCGACGCGCTGCGCTGGTGGCTGGACGAGGGGCGGGTCAAGCTCTACACCGTCAATAGTGTCAACCAATTGGCGCTCATGAACCGGCAGGCCTCTCCCGCCGAGCGGGTCGAGTGGCTGCACCGCTATGAGGGCTACATTACGGAAGAGGTCCTCCCCTTCATCCGCCAAGATTGTCGCAGTTGGCAGATCCAGCCGCTGGTCTTGGGGATCAGCCTCGGGGCGACCTCGGCGGCGAATCTCTTCTTCCGGCGTCCTGACCTCTACGCCGGGGTGATGTTGATCAGCGGGAGTTACGACATTCGTGCCTACCTTGATGGTCACGTCAGTGAGCAGGTCTACTTTCACAATCCAGTCGACTTTCTGCCACGGCTGGAAGGATCCCCAAGAGAACACCTCCGGCACGGGGGGAAGCGCATTCTGATCTTCACCGGGCAGGGATCATATGAGGCACCGGATCGATCCCGTCGCTTGTCGACGATTCTGTCAGGGCAAGGGATCCCACACTGGTTGGATGTCTGGGGGCACGATGTCGCCCACGACTGGCAATGGTGGCGTCAATCCCTGCCCTACCATTTCGGCCACTATTTTGGCTGACGCAATCTACCGAGGAGGCGAGAAAATCATGAAGAAGACATGTAAAACATTGATGGGGGCAGGGATGCTGATGATCGCATTGGCGGTCAACGGCCTCGCCCAGGGCGAGTTCAAAGGACTCGGCGATGGGGTGGAGACCTGCCCCGTGACGGGCGAAAAGATCATCAACAAGGACGTCAAGGACGAATTCTTTGGCCGCACGGTCAACTTCTGCTGCGCTGGTTGCATGACGAAAGCGAAGGCCAGCCCGGCCGCCTATGTCAAGGAGAGCTACAGCGCCCAGGTGGCAGCAGTCAGTGCGATGGCCAAGCCAGAAGGGCACGCCGGGCACGGCGACCACCACGGTGCCGCCACGCAAGGGGATGGCAAGTTCCTTGGCAAGGGAGACGGGGTCGAGACCTGCCCGGTGACCGGCGAGCCGATCAACAAGAATGTCAAGGCCGAGATCAAGGGCGAGACGGTCTACTTCTGCTGTGCCGGCTGCATCGAGCCGGTCAAGAAGAACCCCGAGCTCTACCTCAAGAAGAAGGAGACGGCATTTCTGGGCAAGGGGGATGGAATCGAGACCTGCCCGGTTATGGGGACTCCGGTCAACAAGGACCTCAAGGCCGAGATCAACGGGAAGATGGTCTACTTCTGCTGTGCGGGGTGTGTCGAGACCGTCAAGAAGAATCCTTCGGCCTACCTGCGCTGAGGGTCAACCGAGATTCGGCGGATGACCAAGCCCGCCAGTGAGGAGTCTCCTCGCTGGCGGGCTTTCCGTTGCAAGGGGTCACTCCCCAGGCAGTTTGAACTCGGCAAACTGGTGGCGGAGGACCTTCTTGTCGAACTTTCCGACGCTCGTCTTCGGGATCGATTCGATGAAGACGACCTCATCAGGGAGCCACCACTTGGCAAAAGAGGGTTCGAGGTGGCGGTAGATCTCCTCCTTGGTGAGAGTCGTGCCGGGCTGGGTGACAACACAGGCGAGAGGCCGTTCCTGCCATTTGGGATGAAAGACGGCGATGACGGCCGCTTCGGCCACGCCGGGAATGGCCATGATGGCATTCTCGAGGTCGACGGAGGAGATCCATTCGCCGCCCGTCTTGATGAGGTCCTTCGAGCGGTCGGCGATGGCCATGTAGCCATCGCTGTCGAGCGTTGAGATGTCGCCCGTATCGAGCCAGCCATCGGGAAACTTGTCAGCGGTCGGCTCCTCTTTATAGTAGGTCGAGGCGATCCAGGGGCCACGAATGAGGAGTCGCCCCATGGCCGTTCCGTCGTGGGCAACCTCCTTGCCCTCGCCGTCGACGATGCGGAGTTCGAGACCGGGGGCGGCAATTCCGGCGCGCTGTTTGATGTCGAGTTGGCGATCGCGGGGCCACTCTTTCATCCGGGGTTGGAGGCGGGTGACGGTGCCGAGCGGGCTCGTCTCCGTCATGCCCCAAGCCTGGATGAATTCGATCCCGAGATGGGTCTCGAACCAATCGATGAGCGCGCGTGGCGGAGCGGATCCTCCGCAGACCATGGCTTTGAGGCTCGAGAGATCGTACTTGCCCGGGTTCTGGCGCAGCTCGTTCATGACCCCGAGCCAGATGGTGGGGACGCCGGCGGTGAAGGTGACCTTCTCGTCCTGGATCATCTGGCAGATCGAGGGGCCATCCATCATTGGTCCGGGGAAGACCTGCTTGATGCCGAGCATCATTCCGGTGTAGGGCATTCCCCAGGCGTTGGCGTGAAACATCGGGACGACGGCGAGGACGACGTCGGAGCGGCTCAGTCCCATCAGATCCGGCAGGGCGCCGGTGATGGTATGCATGTAGTTGGAGCGGTGAGTGTAGAGGACCCCTTTGGGCTTGCCGGTCGTTCCGCTGGTGTAGCAGAGCCCCATCGGCGCATTCTCATCGAGTTCGGGCCAGGGAAAGTCGGACGACTCGGCCGCCAGCAATGTCTCGTAGTCGAGTGCGGGGGAGAGGATCGTTTGAAAAGTCCCCTTGTTGCTCATGACGACGATCTGTTGAACCGTTGGGATCTTTCCGGCCAGCCGCTCGAGCAAGGGCAGCAGCTCTTCGTCGATGAAGATGACGCGGTCCTCGGCATGGTTGATGATGTACTCGAGGTCGGCCGGCGAGAGCCGCAGGTTGAGGGTGTGCAGCACCGCTCCCATACACGGCACTGCGTAGTAGAGTTCGAGGTGGCGGAAGGTGTTCCAGCCAAAGGTAGCGACGCGATCTCCTTCGGAGACCCCCAGGCGTCGCAGCGCATTGGCCAACTGCCGGGCGCGTTGCCCGACCTCGCCATAGTTGGTGCGGTGAATATGGTCCCGGAATCGGGTAACGACCTCGACATTGGGTGCGAGCGCCGGTCCGCGATCCATCAGGACGGACATCGTCAGCGGCGTGTTCATCATGGTGCTCATGGCGGAATGCCTCCTCGGGTGTGTTGGTGAACTGCAGGGAGTGGGAAGGAGCGAAGCGACCGTCGACGGTTATGTGAGGGGCATCACACACGCTGTCGCTCCTCTACTCCCGATTCGCTTGATCTGCGGTGATGGCAAGAGGGAATCGTTCAAGCTCGATTCCGGATCGTGCTGCTGCTCGCTTCAGTCGGACATTCCTCCGGGCGTTCTGGTGAGCAGCCCGGAACCCGGGGAAGTCTCACTCGTCTCTGTGGGGTTGGGTGGGGATGCCGCTCCCCTGCTCAAATACGGGCCGCCCCACTCCTCCCCGCTGCGAGCAGGAGGAAGGGTGGCGTCGGCTATGGCTTGCGCTGATGGGTCGTCTCATCGGGCGATGGTCCTCTGATCACGTCAGGAACCGGAACGAGATGTCGAGCCGTTATGAAAAGACGGGGCTTGCCAAGGTGGCCAAGACCGCCGCCGACGCCGTCTCGACATCGGCGTGGAGCGAGTTGCCGTGGGCGTCCATAGTGACAATCGCCGGGAAATCCGTTACCCGGAGGCGCCACATTGCCTCGGGGATGCCAAATTCGAGAAGGTGCACATCGAGCACCTCTTCGATGCAGGCGGCATAGTACTGGGCGGCCCCCCCGATGGCGTTGAGGTAGACGGCACCGTGTTGCTGGAGCGCGGCCAGCGTCTTGGGACCCATCCCGCCCTTGCCGATGACGGCGCGGACGCCGTAGCGGCCAATGATCTCACCCTGATAGGGCTCTTCGCGGATGCTCGTCGTCGGACCGGCCGCTTTGATCTGGTAGCGCTCCCCGTCGCGCAGGACGACCGGGCCGCAGTGATAGAGGACGGCGCCGTCGAGCGAGACCGGCGGGGGAGTCGTCATGAGGTGGGCGTGCACGGCGTCCCGTCCCGTGACCATCTCCCCGGAGATGAGGACGACATCCCCGACCCGCAGTTCCCGGACATCCTCTTCCCGGAGGGGGGCCCGGAGGACCTTCTCCCGTCCGGTCCGGACGAAGCCTCCGCCACTGGCGGGGGCTGCCGGTGAGGCGGCGGGTGAAGCGGCGTCGCGGTAGAGCCAGCGCCGGATCTCCCCGGTGCGCGCGTCGAGGACGACGCCCAGCCGACGAAATGCCCAGCAGTCGTAGGCGACCGAGACGAAGAAGCTCGCCGGCAAGCGGTTGAGCACCCCGACCTTGCACCCGATCAACGTCACGCCTCCCCCGAATCCCATGGTGCCAATCCCAAGGCGGTTGGACGTCTCGACGATGTACTGTTCCAGTTCAGCGAGCTGTGGGTCAGGATTGACATCATCGAGCGTCCGGAAGAGCTGCTCCTTGGCGGCGAGATAGCCCGAGGCGCGATCTCCCCCGATGCAGACCCCGATGGCCCCGGCGCTACAGCCTTGGCCCTGGGCTTGCCAGACGGCATGGAGCAGGCATTTGCGAACACCTTCGAGCGTGCGACCGGCCTTGCCGAGGTGGGGCAGCTCCATCGGCAGCGAGTACTGGATGTTCTTGTTCTCACAGCCGCCGCCCTTGAGGAGGAGCTTGATCTCGATCTCGTCCGGGTTCTCCCACTGCTCGAAGTAGACGGTCGGAGTGCCCGGTCCGAGGTTGTCCCCGCTGTTCTTTCCCGTCAACGAGTCGACCGAGTTCGGGCGCAGCTTGCCACGGCGGGTCGCCTCGGCCATGGCTGCCCGGATCTCTTCCTTGAGGACCAACTGATTCGTCCCGATCGGGGTCTTGATCTTGAAGGTCGCCCAGCCCGTGTCTTGGCAGATTGGCCCCTCCTGCTCGCAGGCCATGTCGATGTTGGTTCCGATCACCTGCAGCGCCTGAGCGGACCGCTCCCCTTCCTCCCGCTCGGTGGCCCGCGCCATTGCTTGGCGCACGTCTGGCGGAAGGTTGGTCGATGTCTGCGTGATCAACTGCAAAAGACTTTCCCGTACCTGTTCCATGCCCTCTCTTCCTTGAATCCTCTCTGCGTGATCCCCCCGGGGGGCTGATGCCTCGGCTCGCCCGCGAGACTGCCTCCAGAGGCTGCCTCGCCTGCTCCATCAAAAATGCAGAATGACAGTTGGTATTGCCAGAACTCAGACTGGTCAATGTACCATTGATCTGCCCTCGGAAGGAATAGGAATTGGGCAGGAGCGGCAGAGACAGGAGGGGTGAGGGGTGAGGGGCGAGGGGTGAGGGGTGACGGGCGAGGGGCGAGGGGCGAGGGGCGAGGGGCGAGGGGATCAGCTCCGAAGCCGGAGAATGACCTCCAGGCCCGGTTGGGCGTTGCGCGCGCTGACCGTCCCACCGCAGGCCTCGACGCAGGTGCGGACGATCGCGAGGCCCAGCCCGCTGCCGCCCGTGGTCCGACCGCGATCGGATTCGACACGGTAGAAGGGATCGAAGATCCGCTCGCGGACCGTGTCGGGAATCCCTGGCCCGTGATCGCGAATGCGGACCTCGACCGTGTGGGGATCCAACTCCCGGGCGCTCAGCACGATCTCGCCGCTGCCACCGGCGTAGCGCAGCGCGTTGCGGATCAGGTTGGAGAGGGCGCGGGTCAGCAGGTCTGGCTGGACCAGGACGTGAATCTCCTCTGCGGCCTCGATCCGGAGGAGGTGGTCCGGAGCCTCCCTGGCCACCACCTTCTCCAGCAAGGGGCGCAGGGCGACGCGGGAGAGATGGATCTCCACCCCCTTGATCCCGGTGCGCGCATAGGCGAGCAGCTCCTGGACGAGCTGCGACATCAAGACCACCTCTTCCCGGACATCCTCGACATAGCCGCGCATCGCCGGATCAGCCCGCTCCTCGAGGATCCCCAGCGCGAACTGCATCCGCGCCAGCGGCGTGTTGAGCTCGTGCGAGATGTCGCCGAGAAAGCGTTTCTGGCCGTTGACGAAGCCGTCGAGTCGCACCGCGAGGTGATTGACCGCCTTGCCCAGCCGGCCCAGTTCATCCCGCCGCTCGTCATTGACGCGGACGGTGAACTGTTCGTTGGCGATCTCCTCCGTCGCCTGGGTCAACAGCTTGATCGATCCAGTCAAGCGCCGCACGAAGGGCAGCCAGAGCAGGATCGAGATCAGAAAGACGCTGCCCGCCAGCGTCAGGACCGGCCGCAGGTCGAAGAAGAGCCCCTTTCCGGTGAACGAATCGGAGACTGCCAGCAAGGTCGCGACTCGATAGGGTACTGCCGCGTCCGCCGGGGCCGGCAGCACGATGCGCGTCCCTGCCCAGTAGCGCGTCGGGGACTCGGTGCGCCCGAGAAAGCTGCGGGAGAATGGGAAGGCCCGTCCCCGCAAGGCCCCTCCCGCCCCCTCCCCCAGAGGGCTCGGCTCCCCCTCCGGCGCCACATCCGGCGCCATATCTGGAGCCACATTCGGGGCCCCCTCCGGGGCCACATCTGGAGGAGGCAGGCGTCGCCACGGGCGTTCCGCATTGCGATTCCTTCGCAGACCTGCCGCCACCCCAGGTCCGATGACCCGCTGCCGGATCTGCGGCGGAAGCCGCGTCGCCGGGCCTGCCAACTGCCCCCCCGTTGGTGCGTAAAGCAGGAATTGGACCTCCCACGTCTCTTCGTATCGCTTGAGAATCGCCTCGTATTCGCCGATCTCCCCAGGGGGGGCCTCCCGTAGATCATCCCCCATCATCCGGGCGACGACCTCGAACTGGTTGCTCCGCGCGGCGAGGAAGAACCGGTCCGGGTCGACCCGGTACTGCAGGTTGAGCAGAATGACGACCAGCAGCCCGATCACCCCCAGGTTGAGCAGGACGATCAGCAGGATCTTGGCGTAGAGGGAACTGCGAAGTCTCATGACGACCTACTCCTCCGGATGGCGCACCAGCATATAGCCCGCTGAGCGCACGGTACGGATGTACCGCGGATGGCGGGCGTCGTCGCCCAATTTGCGTCGCAGGCTGGAGATGTGGACGTCGATCGAGCGATCGAAGACCTCGTAGTTGCGGTCAGCGATCTCGTTGAGCAACTGCTCCCGACTGATGACCCGGTCGGCGCTGCGCGCCAGCGTCAGCAACAGGTCATACTCGACCGGCGTCAGCGCCAAGGACTGCTCTCCTAGCCAAGCTCGCCTTGCACCAGGATCGAGTCGCAGTTCCTGCACGCGAATCTCATCTTCGTTTCCGGGACTCGCCGCTCCCCCGGGGGAGATCTGATTGAAGGCCGAGCGGCGCGTCACAGCACGCAACCGCGCCAGCAGTTCCCGTGTCGAGAAGGTCTTCGGCAGGTAGTCGTCCGCTCCCATCTCGAGCCCCGCAATCCGGTCTGCCTCGTCTCCCATCGCCGTCAACATCAGGACTGGCACCGTCGAATGTTGCCGAATCTGGCGCAGCACCTCATAGCCGTTGAGGCCCGGCAGCATGACGTCCAACACCACTGCCGCAAAGGACTCCTTCTCCACCAGGGCGAGCCCAGTCGGGCCCGTGTGGGCGAGCGTCACTTCGTATCCAAGTGGGGTCAGATAGTCCTTGATCAGCCGACAGAGCTTGATGTCGTCATCGATCAACAGAATTCGCGCGGCGCCAGCCGGTTCACTCATCTCTTTCTCCCTTCCCCCCCCCGGAATCCTTTCACGGCCCGCCTTCACCGCCAACCCCACCTTACAGTTTTCATCTGCAGATGAAGAGGATGGTTCGTTCTTTCGCGCCAGTATGCCCCCCGATTGTCAGCCATTTATCGACGTTCTCTGCTCAATTGTAAAGCATTGGTAAAGGCAAGGCCGCGACGAGCGATCGTGCGACTTTACAAAAAAGTGGTGGTTCATCATAAACGCTTTACAAACCCCGACTAGAGTTGCGTCTGTCGAGGGAATGAACGGTCTGCCCAATAAGAGTGGGTCTGAACCGATCCTCCCCCGCCGCTGCCCCAGAAACGTCAGGCGAATGAGGTCTGACTGAGACTTGAGAGGAATGAGTGAAGGAGGGAAGACCGATGAGAACGATCAATTTTTGGTTGACCGGATTGGTGGCGTTGATGGTGGCGGTGCTGCTCGCCGTCGGCGCGGACGCGCAGGGAGTGCGCCCGCGTGGCCAGCGCGGTGCCGAGGCCCAGCAGTTCTTTCGTGATCTCGATCTGACGGAGGAGCAGAGAGCCCAGATGCGCTCCCTGCGCGAGCAGTCGCGGGAGGAGTCCCAACCGATCCTCAGGCAGCTCCGGGATTTGCAAAAGGAACGTCGACAACTGATCCAGTCCAATACCTTTAACGAAGAGGCTGCGAGGAGCCTCGTCAACCGTGAATCGGAGCTTCGTTCCGCCCTGAGCCTCAACCGCACCGCCAGCCAACACGCGGTCTACAATTTACTGACGCCCGAACAGAAGGCCAAGCTCGCCGATCGTGCTGCCAAGGCTGCTGAGACACGCGCCCAACGCACCACTGGAGAGCGCCCAGCCGGTTCTCCGCGTGGTGGCCGGCCACGACGCTGGTAATCCACTGGCCTCTGTCCGATAAAAACGCGGGGGGCACAGACTCCCCGCCTTACCAACAACATTCCTGATGCCCTGCAATGGGACGAACGGAATGCCCCAGAAGGAAGAAGGGAGAGTCGCTATGAACCAATATCGTCCTCAACCGATTGCACCAAGCTTCGCCAGCCGTCGAGGGGCAGCTTTTGTTTCGGGAATCCTCCTCGCTTGCCTCCTTGTCGTGTCGACGCAGGCCCAGATCAGACCTCGCCCGGGCTCCACTGGGCCGACTGCTGGATCTGGCAACACGGGAGCTCCCAGCACTCCGTCCGCCCCAGGTCCCCGTCCGGGGCAAGGAGGACCAGCGGCTGGCCCAGGAGGTGGTCCTGGAGCATTTCCTGGCGGTCCACGCCCAGGTGGAGCTCTCCCATTCCTCGGTGAACTCGATCTGACCGACGCACAAAAAGATCAGGTCAAATCGATCATCGAGCGCTCTCGCGAGGAGTCAAAGCCGATCGCCGAGGAGTTGCGCAAGCTCCAACCCAAGAAGCGGCCGCTCATCTACACCGAGACGTTTGACGAGGCCGCTGCCCTCCTTCTCGCTGACCAAGAGGCCGCCCTGCAGAAGGCCCTCACGCTCAACCAGATGGCCACCCAGCACGCTGTCTACAATGTGCTGACTGCCGAGCAGAAGACCAAATTGGCCGAACTGATCGCCAAGCGCAAGGAGATGGGCCCTCCGAGGCCAACTCCAGGACAGGGCAATGCGCTTCCCTGGGGGGGCTTCCCGCGCCGTCCGTAATTCATTTGGTGAATTCAGGTTATCCGCTGCTGATCAACACCGGGAAGAGCCCAGCTCTTCCCGGTCCCCTTTTTCACCCTCTCAACTGTTTCCATTTCGACATCCCACGGAACCAGCTTGCCCACCTCTCTCTGCAAGGATGACCACTGGACGGTCGTTCGTCCTCGTCACGGGCTTTGGGTGCGCAAGTCTTTCCAGAAGAGTCATCCAACGTCGTCATCGGGCAGTCCGGGGAGACAAACAGAGACCGCTGGCAGTCAGCGGTCTCACGATTGTTGGTGCGAGCAGAGGCTTCCTTCGCTGTACAAAAGAAAATGCTGGATGGAAGTTCTTCCATCCAGCACGGATGTCGGGTTCAAGCCTATTGGACATTGGGGAGCCGCTCACCTGGGCCGACCTTGATCAAGGCGTCGAAGTGGGCGGCTGCACGAGGATGGATTGGGCCTCTACCTGAGAACCTCTTGAACCTTGGCACCGATATCGGCTGGGCTCTGAACGACGTGGATGCCCGCTGCCGTCATTGCCGCCATCTTTTCGGCGGCAGTCCCTTTGCCACCCGAAATGATCGCGCCAGCGTGGCCCATCCGGCGGCCTGGCGGCGCAGTCTGGCCACAGATGAAGCCAACCACCGGCTTGCGGACGTGCGCTTGGATGTAGGCGGCGGCCTCCTCTTCAGCGGTTCCACCGATCTCTCCAATCATGACGATTGCGTCTGTCTCCGGGTCCTCGTTGAAGAGCTGAACGGCATCCCGCTGCGTTGTCCCGATGACCGGGTCTCCGCCGATTCCAATACAGGTCGATTGGCCGATTCCCAGTGAGGTGAGCTGCCCGACCGCCTCGTAGGTCAACGTTCCACTGCGCGAGACGACCCCAACACGCCCTTCGAGGTGGATGCGCGCTGGCATGATCCCGACCTTGCACTTGCCAGGGGAGATGACGCCCGGACAGTTCGGCCCGATCAACCGGACCCCACGGTTCTGCACATACTGGTAGGCCTTGACCATATCAAGCGCCGGAATCCCCTCGGTGATGCAGACGATGAGGGCGACGCCCGCTGCCGCCGCCTCCATGATTGCGTCAGCCGCGAAGGGAGGTGGCACGTAGATGACCGTCGCATTCGCTCCCGCCTTCTCGACTGCCTCCGCCACCGTGTTGAAGACCGGAAACCCTTCGTGGGTCGTACCGCCTTTGCCTGGCGTCACCCCACCAACGATGTTCGTGCCATAATCGCGCATCTGTAAGGCATGGAACGTCCCTTCCTTGCCCGTCAATCCTTGCACGATCAGCCGCGTCTCTCGCCCTACCAGTACGCTCACCCTGACCTCCTATCTATCTCTGCCATCTCTACGTCTGCTCTTTCGCCGAAACCCAGTATGAATCACAAGTCGCACAGCATAGCACGTTAAAAAATCAAAAGGCAAAACCTTGGAGGCCAGGGGAGAGGGGCGAGGGGAGAGGGGCGAGGGGTTGACCAATGAGCGGAAAGGAATGGAGAGATCCTCAAGCATTGAAATGAGATTCCGGCGACAGAGATCTGTCACAATCCCTGGGCTATTCTTTCCGCTCCGGTCGGCACTTGTGAATACTCTCACGATGTGATAGTAAGTAAGTGCTTACTCGCAAAGGGAAGGGAGCGAACGAAATGGAGGGGGAGAGAGGAGAGCGGGCGGTACGGATGGCGGCAGAGGATCGGCGGCAGCAGATCCTCGAGGTGGCGGTCGGGCTCTTTTCAGCGAAGGGGTTTCGGGGAACGACGACGCGAGAGATTGCGCAAGGAGTTGGGGTGACGGAGGCGATCATCTTCCGTCATTTTGCGACGAAGGGGGAGTTGTACGCCGCGATCATCGATTGGAAGGCCTGTTCGGAGGATTGTGCCGCGTTGCGGCGGGGGATCGAAGGGGCGTTGGAGTCTGGGGACGACAGGGGGTTGTTCGAGGCGATCGCCTACGGAATTCTGCAATTTTACGAAGAGGACGAGCAGGCGATGCGGTTATTGATGTACAGCGCCTTGGAGGGACATGAGTTGTCGGAGCTCTTCTACCAGAACCACGTCGCGCGGATCTTCGAGACGTTGGCGGAGTTCATTGGGCGGCGGATCAAGGAGGGGCGGTATCGGCGGGTGGACGCGATGACGGCAGTGCGGGCGTTCGTCGGGATGGTCGATTATCACGGGATGGCGAACAAGATCTTTGCGCGACAAGCGCGGGAGCAGTTTGGGATCGACAACCGGGAGGCGGCGAAGAGGTTTACAGAGATCTTTCTGGCCTCGATGTTGAATCATCAGTACCAGGGGGAAGGTGGGAGATGACGGGTGGAGAGATCTGGAAGCAGAGTGGGAGAGAGAGGGAGGGTATGAGAAATCGTACGGGAGAAGCGGGGAGTCGGGGGCGTTGGATTGTCGGGGTGATTTTGATCGTTGTCGGGGGCGCGGCAGCGCTCTGGACGTGGAATCGAACGGAGGAGCCTGCACCAGCAGTGGCGGCGCGAGAAGAGGTGGCACCGACACCGGAAGCGCCGGGCTTGGTGGAGGTGACGGCGGCGGTGGCGATCACGCGGCAGCGTCCACGCGGGTTGGAGGTGGTCGGATCGCTGGCGGCGGATGAGGAGGTGGTGATCGGGGCACAGGTGCCGGGGGAGCTCGCCGCATTGCGGGTCGATTTTGGGACTTTCGTGACGGCGGGGCAGGAGATTGCGCAGATCGATCAGCGAGATGCACGGTTGCGGATTGAGCAGGCGGAAGCAGGGTTGCGGCAGACGATGGCGCGGTTGGGGATGAAGGAGGGCGACTCCTTCGAAGCGAAGCAGAACGCCGAGGTCAGGGTGGCGCAAGGGTCGCTCGA
>JBMOHS010000066.1:0-19426 GCA_049317725.1 Blastocatellia bacterium | reverse complement strand
GGTGCGGGGGCTCAGGCATAAGCTGAGACAGCGTCTGGGGAAAGGGAAGGGAGGGCGGCAGGCTCGTCGAGGGGGCCCTCTCCGAGAAAGTGGAGCGGGCGGTATGTCCCAATCAGTCCATCGGCAAGGGCAAGCCGGTAGTAGGCCTCCAGTCCGGCCAGGTCCTCCCGGTCGAGTCGATAATGCACGTTGCGGCTGAGGTAATCGAAGAGGTCCTCAGCGGGGAGTCCGAGGCTCGTGGCGTACTCGGCCGCGATCTTGTCCCGCCGGGCAAGACCTTCCTCCCGCGCCTGCTCAAAGTCGGCCCGGACGCGCGGGAGATCCGGCAGCCGCTCGGCTCGCGCTGCCCAGACTGCAAAGACGAAGGGGTGACCCGTCATCGCGCGCCATTCTGTGGCCAGATCGTAGAGCCGCCCCTTCCACCCACCCAGGTCTTGTCCCTGCTGAATGGCCGCTTCCAGCCGCATCGCCGGGTCCCCGATCACCAGGGCAGCGTCACCCTCCGCCAGAATCCTGCCACACTCCGCCACTCCTTCTGGTGTGCGCTCTAAGCACTCTACCTCACCTACCCCATAGCGGTGGCGCAACAGGATCCGCACCAACGCCTGTGAGGTGCGAGATCGGCTGTCGAGGGCCAGGGTCCGTACTTCTCCGAGGGGGCACTGCGAAGCCAGCAGAACACTGCGTACCCGCTCCTTTGAGGCGACGCTCAGTCCTGGCAGGACCTGCAGTCCTGGAATTCGCTGGTACTCGATCACCGGAATCAGGGCGATCTCACACGCCCCCTCCGCCAGCATGACCGCACATCGCGAGGGGGCTGTGTCTCCCAGATAGCAATACCGATCTCCCAGACGGCCCCGCGCGAAGCTGTCGACCAGTGGCGCTGAATTGAGATATGTCGAGGCGGCTACCCGGATCATTTCCCGTCCCTCCTGCTCTCTTCGCTTCCTCCCTCTCAAACCCGCCCATCATATCACGGCGGATGACCCGCGCTCCCCGCGTCGCCTGGGCTCTGTTTGCAATCTCCCTCGCCCACTGTCGTCTTAACCTCTTCTGTCTCAACCGATTTCCCGGTATTGTCCACTACCGGTTGTGCTTGGCGACACCGATTTGACAAGATCCTGTAAAAAAATGTATAGACACCGACACAAATTGTGGTACACTCCGCAAGAATTTACCCGGGATTCTATAAATAACGACAAATAAAGGAGGTACCTCTTCGGGGAGTCCCTCCGATCAGCCCTGGCTTGGTCTGTTCTGCAGGTTGGTCTGTCTGTCCTTGATCCAGGGTTGAACCGCCTTGCAACAATCCATCTGCTACTGGAAATATCGAAAATATTCGAATTGAAAATACTCGAAAGGACTGGTGATTTGGTAATGAAGCTGTCATCCCATGCTTTACGCGCGCTCCAGGAGTTGGACGAGATCGGGCGCGACGCCGTCGAGCAGATTGTTCGTGACCATATACGTGCCTGTCGACACAACGGGTTCCAGCCAGAAAACCTCGAGCGCGTCTATCAGGAAGCGATCGAGATTATCCGACTGGAAGGGCCCCCATCGAAGGATCTTGCCGTCTCGACCAGCAAGTATGAGCCAACCCGTCGGTATGAACAGTACCGGACCCCTCGCGCTCTGTAACGCCGTCGCCCTTCCTCTTGATCATTTGCTGAACCAGGCTCGGTGAGGGGAGGCCTCTTCTCTCTCTTATCCCTGGTTCGTTGCTGGACTCCGCTGGATTCTGCTGGGTGGTCAGATCCGCAGAATCCCCTCTTCAGGACCTCTTCAGGAAAGGACATACCTCCCGATGCGACAAATGATTGCCTTTCGTTCGATGATGCGTTCTTCGATTCAGATTGCGGGTTCTCTTCTCGTTGGGCTGCTGTTGCTCCTCTCGGCGACGGGAGACGGATTGGCCCAGGGCGCAAGCAAGAAGCTCAGCGGATATATCGTCGACAAGGCCTGTTCGGCGAGAGTCGCCAAGAGCGATGACCCGCAGACGGCGGCCTCGAAGCATACGCGCAAGTGCGCGCTGATGGAGAACTGCAAGGCGAGCTGCTACGGTCTCTACGCCGATGGCAAGTTCTATGAGTTCGACGAGAAGGGCTGTGAACTCGCCAAAGTCGCCTTGGAGAAGAGCGCCAAGGAGAGCGGAGCGGTCTTCGAGGTGGAGGGCAAGGTCGACGGAAGCAAGATCGCTGTCACCTCCTTGAGTGAGAGCCAGTAGACCCCAGGGCCCTTTTCGCTGCCCTTTTACGTGTGATTGGAGAGCCCATCCGGGCTAGAAGGATCGCTTCCTTCCCGGATGGGCTCTTTGTCGTGTCGGGCTCGTCAGGAGCGTGAGCTGCCGGCCTTCATCGCCGGGAGATACATCTTCTCGGCGTATTCCCGCACCATCCGCCGGGTGCTGAAGATGGGAGCATTGGTGCGAATGGCCTCTTTCATGACTTGGATCCAGCCACGGGGAACCCCTTGGCGATCCCGGTCGAAGAAGAGGGGGACGATCTGCTCTTCGAGGAGGCGGTAGATCTCCGTGGCCTCGGCGGCATCGCGTGCTTCCTGGGAGGCCTGTGGGGGAACCGCGGGATCGATCGCCCAGCCATTGACTTGGCGATAGCCCTCGTCCCACCAGCCATCGAGCACGCTGAAGTTGGGCACCCCGTTGAGCGAGGCCTTCTGTCCGCTCGTCCCGCTCGCCTCGAGGGGGCGCCGTGGGTTGTTGAGCCAGAGGTCGACCCCACGGACGAGGTATTTGGCGACGCGGATGTCATAGTCCTCGATGAAGGCGATCCGCCCGGCGAGATTGTGCTCGCGCGCCAATCGGTTGATCTCTTGGATCATCGAGCCACCGGGCATGTCGGCGGGGTGGGCCTTGCCGGCGAAGATGATCTGGATCGGACGGAACTCGCTGTTGAGGAGTCCGACCAGCCGGGCAAGATCGGAGAAGATCAGCAGCGCGCGTTTGTAGGTCGCGAAGCGTCGGGCAAAACCAATGGTGAGGGCTTGCGGATCGAGGAAGGGGCCGGCGGTCAGCGCACGCAAAGGGCCAACAGCGTCGCGGACCCAGCTCTGACGGATCCGCTCGCGCATCAAGCGGAGGAGATGGCCTTTCAACTCGCCATGGATCGCCCACAGCTCCTCGTCAGGGATGTCGAGCACCCGGTCCCAGAGGGTCGGATCGTCGAGGTGGTGGCGCCAATCGTACCCAAGGTAGCGGGTGTAGAGCCGATCGAGTTCCGGCGCGACCCACGAAGGGGTGTGGACGCCGTTGGTAATGTGGCCGATCGGCACCTCGGCGACGGGACGGTCTGGCCAGAGCGAGTGCCACATCTCTCGTGAGACCTCGCCGTGGAGGCGGCTGACCCCGTTGCGATGGCCAGAGAGTCGCATGGCGAGGGCGGTCATATTGAAGTTGACGCCCCCGTAGCCATCTGGATGTTCTCCCAGGCTGAGGAAGGCCCGGCGATCAAGCCCCAGCTCTCCCCAGTAGCGCTCAAAGTGCTTCTCGACGAGGTGGAAGGGGAAGGCGTCGTGGCCGGCCGGCACCGGGGTGTGGGTAGTGAAGACGGTCGTCTCGCGGACCTGCTCGGCAGCCTCTGCGAAGGGGATGCCCTGCTCGACGAGCAGCCGGATTCGCTCTAGCATGAGGAACGCGGCGTGGCCTTCGTTGGCGTGGCAAACGGCGGGCTCGATTCCGAGCGCCCGCAGGAGGCGAATCCCGCCGATGCCAAGGACGATCTCCTGGCGGATCCGGGTCTCCTGGTCTCCGCCGTAGAGGCTGGCCGAGAGCTCCCTGTCCCACGGTTCGTTCTCCGGGACGTCCGTGTCCATCATGTAGAGCGTCACCGAGCCGACCCGTACCCGCCAGACAGCCAGAAAGAGCGCTTGGCCACCGATCTCCAACCGGAAGGGGCCCGTGCCGGTCTCGCGGGAGAAGACGGGTTCGATCGGAGCGGCGGCGTAATCGAAGCGCTCGTAGATCGCTTCCTGCCGGCCTTCGGCGTTGATCTTCTGCTTGAAGTACCCGAGGGGATAGACGAAGCCAACCCCGACGAGCGGCAGTCCCAGGTCGGAGGCCTCCTTGCAGTGATCGCCCGCCAGGACTCCCAAGCCGCCCGAATAGATGGGCAGGGAGATGTGGAGCCCAAACTCGGCCGAGAAGTAGGCGATTGTCTGGTGGAGATGTTCCGGGTGGCGGCGTGCAAACCACGTCGTCTGGCGCGTCAGGGTGTTGTCGAGTACGGCGAGCAGCCCGTCGTAGTAGCGCAGAAAGATCGGGTCGGCGGCGACTTCGCGGAGCCGCTCCTCGCTCAGTCGCTGCATCAGCTTGACGGGGTTGTGGTTGCACTCGATCCAGAGCCCCTTGTCGAGGTGGCTGAAGAGATTGCGGGCATTGGGCTGCCACGTCCACCAGAGATTCCGGGAGATTTCGTGCAGTCGGTCGATGCGGGGGGGAAGAGGGCGGTCGGTGGGTACAGTTTCCATCAGAATCCTCGTGCAAGTGGCTCAAGGGTGGAGAGCCGATCCAGGTCCATTCTCTCGGTTCAACGACAAACAAGGCCGATTGGAGGACGACCCAATCGACTCTCGAAGAGGACGATCTGCGGATGGTGCTAGCCGAGAGGGGAGGTAGCGACCTGCGGGGCAGGTTCGAGAGCGGTCCAATTCTGCGGATGGCCCATCTCGAACTCTGGTGAGCCATGATACCCTGCTTGTCTCATTCCGATACGGGCAGGGTCAGGCCTGTCTCCATCACGGTCGCTTGCAGACCAATCGTTACTCTACCGGACCCGGGAAGAGGCGTCAACGCCCGCCGGGGAGGCAGATCTCGCCGGGGAATCTCATCGGAGGGGGAGGGAAGGGGAACCGTCATGCAGCAATACCTTGATTTGATGCGCCATGTTCTCGACCACGGAGTTGCCAAAGAGGATCGGACGGGAACGGGGACGCTCTCGATCTTTGGCCACCAGTTACGCTTCGACTTGGCAGCTGGGTTTCCCCTGGTGACGACCAAGCGGGTCCATCTCAAATCGATCCTCCACGAGCTGCTCTGGTTCCTGCGGGGAGAGACCAATGTCGCCTCGCTGCACGCCCACGGCGTGACGATCTGGGATGAGTGGGCCGACGAGAAGGGCGATCTCGGTCCGATCTACGGTGCACAGTGGCGATCCTGGCCGACGGCCGATGGGCGGACGATCGACCAGTTGCGGCAGGTAGTCGCCGCGATCCGGACCCAGCCAGACTCCCGCCGGCTGCTCGTCAGCGCCTGGAACGTTGGCGAACTCGACCGGATGGCGCTCGCGCCGTGCCACGTCCTCTTCCAGTTCTATGTCGCGCAAGGGCGACTCTCCTGCCAGCTCTACCAACGCTCGGCCGACCTCTTTCTCGGGGTGCCCTTCAACATCGCCTCCTATGCCCTCTTGACGTTGATGGTCGCCCAGGTGACGGGGCTGCAACCGGGCGAGTTCATCCATACCTTCGGGGATGCCCACCTCTACCGCAACCACCTGACGCAGGCCCGGGAGCAGCTCGGTCGCACTCCCTACCCGCTCCCGGAGATGCGGCTCAATCCTGAGGTGACAGACCTCTTCGCCTTCGCCTACGAGGACTTCACCCTGCTCAATTACCACTCCCACCCGCCGATCTCCGCCCCGGTCGCGGTCTGACGAGGGCTTGCCCCCGTTCACGGCTGGAGATGACGATTCCCGAAGTGCAGAAACTGCTCCCAATCGTAGCGGGTGACATCGTGCTTGCCGGCACGGAGGTGGTAGCCGATCGTCGAGTGGACCGGTTCGTGAATCCCCGGCATTCCCCGCACAGCCAGCCCATCTTTTCCGAGCAAGCGATAGGCGGGGTCAGCTCCGACGCCGGCGAGAAACTCCCCGCGCGGGTCTGCCCAGAGGTCCTCAGCAGCGCTGGCAATGTAGACCGGACGGGGTGCGATCAGCGCGACCAGCAGGTGTTGGTCGACGGGGAGCGCGGCGACGCGACGGTTGTAGCTCTTGTAGTTGTCGGAGAACCAGTGGGGGAAGGAGGTGTTGATCCGTTCGACCGTCTCGCCAAAATTGCGTCGCGCGAGTGCCGCCCCGCCTTCGCCGCTCTCATTGGCGATGACCAGCGCGAACCGTTCATCCTGGGCGCCCGCCCAGAGCGCCGCCTTGCCAAGACGCGAATGGCCGTGCAGCACCACCTTGCGCGTGTCCACCTCCGGCATCCGCGTGAGCGCATCAAGCGCCCGAGATAGCCCCCAGGCCCAGGCACCGATCGCACCCCAGCGAGCCCCCTCTCCCTTCTGCTTTCCCCGTCCCTCGAAGAGCGGCAGGATCGACTCCGCTCGCCCCGCCGGGTGATCCGGGAAGAGATCCCCGTAATAGACGGTCGCCACCCCATAGCCCTGCTCAAGGATCAGGTCGAGGGGCCAGCGCGAGGCGGCCCGGCCACGGGACTTCTCGGTCGCGCGGTGGTCAATGACCCGCCCCTCGTCGTCCGGACGCATCCAGGCTGTCGAGAGCCGGATCGATGGATCTTCGTGGAGGCTCTGATTCCCCCAATAGTTCATTCCCAGAAAGACTGGCACTCGTCCCGACCGACCCGTTGGAAGCAGGACGAGAAGGTGGAAGAGGGGCCGGTCGCGCCGTCCCGCCAGCCAGACGGTCTGCTCGATCCGGACCGCTCGCCCTCCGAGTGCCTCGGGATCCCGCGCGGTCTCCTCGACGACGATCTTGGCCCGCCGCGCAGCGGACGGGGTGTGGCCGTAGACGTGCTCCCCAAAGAGCCAGAGGAGTTCTTCCCGTCTCTTCCGCCAGTCACGGTCGGTCGCCACCTTCCGTCCATCCAGCATCGTCAGTGGATCGGGAAGGGTGTATGATCCCACTTTCGCTTCATCGTAGTTGGCCCCGGTCGTGGGCCCCTGGGCTTGCCCGGTGCCGATTGTCACCCCGAGCAGGAGTCCGATCATCAATCCGAATGGAACTCGTTTCATGCTTCTCCTCTCCTCGACACTTGCCGTGATATGGTGAACGGCGCGAACAGCTCCCGATCATAGATCGACTGACACCACTTGAGAAGGACGTTGCTGGAGTCTCCGATGCGCATCTCCCTGATTGTCGCCCTCGATCGACGCAATGGAATCGGCTATGAGGGTCAGCTCCCCTGGCGCCTCTCCGCCGACCTGCAGCGGTTTCGCGCCCTCACCATGGGCCATCATCTCCTCGTCGGACGGCGGACCTGGGATTCGATCGGGCGTCCCCTTCCCGGTCGCCAAATCATCATCCTCTCGCGCCAAGTCGAACACTCCCTCCCCCCAGCTCCGGCCTGCTTTCTCGTCCACTCCCTCGCCGAGGGAATGGCTCTCGCCGAGCAGCACGGCGAGACCGAGCTCTTCATTGGGGGCGGCGCGGAGCTCTATCGGCTGACCCTGCCGCTGGCCCATCGCCTCTACCTGACTGAAGTGGCCACCGATGGCCCCGCCGATACGTTCTTCCCACCTTGGAATCCGGCCGAGTGGCGTGAGGTCGAGCTCCTTTCCCATCCCGCTGACGACCGAAATCAATACCCGGTCCGCTTCCGTACCCTCGATCGTCTGACATCTGCCCCCGCATGAAAAAAGGAGGCCGTGAGGCCTCCTTTTTTCGGCGAACCTTCTCCGCTGGCTTAGAAGCTGTAGCGGAGGAAGATCTGCATGAAGCGCGGCGATCCCTGGATCCCCGTGTAGCGGGTCCAGTTGACCGGAGGTTGCTTGTTGCCAGGATCGAGCGGAATGCCGAGACCGCTGCGGCTGGTGTCGAACGCTCCCATCGCCTGGTAGTTGAAGAGGTTGAAGACCTCCCAGCGAAGCTGCAGGTTGTGCTTCTCGCTGTAGGGCATCTTGAACGTTTTGCCAATGCCAAGGTCGGTATTGACTGTTCCCACATTGCGGAAGACGTTCCGGTCGCCGGTCTCTCCTGGCAATGCGTTGCGGAAGCTCTGGAAGGCTTCCAGCGTGTTGCAGCCGAAGAGGGCTCCACCACGAACCGGGCAGGTGTCGATCGGGCGCGTCCGGACCGCGCTGGCCTGCACGTTCCAGTTGGTCGCCCACCGTGCGTCGTCGTACGGCGAGAAGACCGGCAAGCCTGAGTTGTAGCGGATGATGCTCGACAACTGCCAGCCACCCAGCACTGCGTCGGCGAACCGGTTCATCCCACTTCCAAACTTCTGACCGCGGCCGAAGGGCAGCTGCCAGACGATGTTCGAGTTGATGACGTGCCGGACGTCGAAGTCCGAGACCGAGTAGTTGTCGCGCTGACGGAACGGATTGACGATGAAGGCCCTTCCCGAAGAGACGCCCTCGGTCATCAACCCCGACGCGTCGTCGAACGACTTCGAGAAGGTGTAGTTGAAGTCCGCCGTCACCGAACTGCCAAACCGCTGACGCAACGAGACCGTTCCCCCGTGGTAATCGGCGTTGCCGATCGAACTCCACGCGCCCAGGGTTCCCCACTGAGGCTGCATAAACATGTGGCAGAGCGGGTTGTAGGCCTGCACCGGGTTGCACGCCGCTGATCCGAGCGTCGACATCTCGAAGATGACGCTGGTCCAGTCGTTTCCATAGTTGTAGAAGTTCTCTCCACCAAGCGAGCGTGGCACGGTCAAGGCATAGATCGCCTGGGTTTGGTTGTAGGAGGCATTGACCCCCAACAGTTCCGCAAGGTTGGCCGGGAAGAGGTTGGCAAAGTACGCATTCTGTTGAATGCTCGATACCGGACGTCCCTGCGAACGGAGCACCTCCAGCTGACCCGCCGCTGTGTACCAGTCGGTCCCCGACTTGGGATCGACCAGATTGGCCGGCGACATGATGTCGCGTGCCGCGAGGAGGTTGCGGCCCATCCGGCCAATGTAGGAGAGCTGGAGCAACGCGCCGAACGGAAGCTCCCGCTCGATCGTGAAGTTCCAGTTGTACTGCGTCGGGGCGATGATCGAATCGTCGAGCCCGCCCTCGATATTGCCAGGGAAGGCCCGTGTCCGTGGCGTGCGCGGCCACGTGATGTTCCCAGGAACAGTGATTCCAGGAAGTCCGCGGACCGACTGCCCAAACCCCGTGAAGAGCGGACCCGGGTTGGTCGTCAGGTTGAACGTGTTGGCTGCGGTCACCGCCTGTTGCGTGAACCCAATGGTGTTATTGAGGTCGAAGCTGACGGCGAGTTGGTTCCCGTAGTAGTCGTTGAACATCGAGAACCCACCACGCACCACCGACTTGCCAACGTCGCCGAAGACCTTGTGGAGCAGGCCGCTCTTGAAGTCTGGCGACCAGCTGATCGCCGCTCGTGGCTGGAAGTTGTTCTTGTCATACCGGTAGGCCCCGGTGCGGCCATTCGCTGGCCCCGAGAGGTCGAGCGAAATCAGCTCGTTGAGCGGGCGGCCTGCCTTCATGCCGTCGATCCGGCGCTGGAAGAAGTCCCCGAGGCTGACCGTCGGCTTGACCTCAAACCCGTTCTGCTCGTAGACCGGCTTGCTGATCCCATACCGCAACCCGTAGGTGAGGGTCAGGTTCGGCTTGATCTTCCACGAATCCTGCATGTAGAGGTCGTACTCCTCGGTGGCGAACGTGCGATCCGTCGCCGATCCTGACGGCAGCAGCGCCCCGTCCTTGCCGAAGATGAAGTTCGCCGCAAACTGTGAGTAACGTCCGATCAGGGCCGTCACCGCGTTCTGCACGTTCGAGATATCCGCGTTGGCAATATTGAATCCCGCCGCGACGATCGGCGAGTTGATCGAGGTTCCGCCTCCCGGATAGAACGAGGGGTTGGTGATCGCATTGTCGAATGAATTGGCGAACGACTCCCGCCGATTGCGAATCAGCCGGATGTTGGTTCCGAACTGCATCGTGTGCGATCCCTTGATCCACGACGTGTCGTTGGTGATGTTCTGCACCGGCGTCGTCCGGTTGAGCGATCGCGAGAAGAGGAAGGGACTGTAGATGAAGCGGAAGGAGATGGCGTTTGCCGCAGAGTCTCCCTGGTTGCTGAAGGCATCCCGCGTCATCCCGTACCGGAAGTTGTTGACGATGCTGTTGGAGACCGTCCAGGTGTGCCCGAAGGTGTACCCGAGCGGGTGGCTCCACGTCGAGGGCGCCGGCGTATCGGGGAAGTTGCTGACGTTCCCCAACAGATCATAGATGTAGTTGCCGCGCGCGAAGACTTGGTGCTTGTCCGAGATGTTGAAGTCGAGCCGGGCGATGTGGGAGTTGCGATCCTCCGTGATCGGCGCGTTGAAGCGGAACCCCGCGGTATTGAGCAGCCGCCCCGGGGCGCTGTCACCGGCGTTGAAGTCGTTCGCCGGATACCGACGGGCCGCGTCGGCGAGCGCTGCGATCGCTGCCGGATTGGTCCCGGCATTCGGGAAGACCCGGGCGATGTCCGCTGCCGTCAACTGGGAGATTGCGCCAGTTCCCGCATCGCGATACCGCACAATCCCTTGTCCAAGTGTGGGGAGCGGAACCGTCCGGGTCACCGGAACTCCGCGGCTCTCCTGCAATCCCTCGTAGCTGTAGAAGAAGAAGACCCGGTTTTCGACGATCGGGCCACCAATCGCTCCGCCGTAGAAGTGACGTCGCCGCACGGGGCGGGGAGTCCCGGTCCGGTTGTTGAAGAAGTCGTTGGCGTCGAAGAAGTCGTTGCGTCCCCCGTAGAAGGCCGCTCCGCTGAATTCATTCGTTCCGCCCTTGGTGACGAGGGAGATTTGCGCACCCGAGGAGCGTCCCTGGCTGGCGTTGGCGTTCGCCGTCGTCACCCGGAACTCCTGGATCGCTTCCGCGTTGAGCCGAAGCACCGGTGCCGTGAGGGCATTGGTCTGGGCCTCGTTGATGTCGACGCCGTCGAGCGTGATGTTCGACTGGTCACTCCGCGCGCCCGTGACATAGCCTTCCTTGGTGACGCCCGCTTGCAGCGTCAGAAGCTGCGCCGGATTCCGGTCCGCCAGCGGCAACTGGATGATCTGGTTGTTCCCGATCGCGGTCCCGAGCGTCGCGTCCTGGGTGTTGACCGTGATCTCATTGCTGGAAGAGACGGTCACCACCTCGGTCAACTGTCCGACTTCCAGCGTCAGGTCGATCGTCGATGCGGTGTCGACCAGCGTCTTGACATTGGTCGTCACCGACTTCTTGAACCCCTGGGCCTCAACCTCGATGACGTAATCCGACGGGGGAAGGGCCGTGATAATGTAGGTTCCAGCCGCACTCGACTGGGTGGTGCGGACCAGGTTCCGCGCGTCATTGCGGATGGTCACTGTGGCGCCGGCAATGACTTGTCCCTGGGCATCCGTGACCGTGCCGCGCACCGTCGAGGTCCCTGTCTGAGCCATCACGTCGACGACCAGACCAAGGGCCAAGACCAATGCGCAAAACAAGGAAGCTGCAGTGGTTGGGTATGTTTTTCTCATGCTCTCCTCGCAAGAACAGACTGGGAAGACCGAAGTTCGATTCTCCCGCGGAATCCCGACCTCCCCATTGGGTGGACGGCGGTGTCGGTGCAACCGACTCAACTCAAAGGCAAAATGTAGAACAATACTTATGGCAAGGCACGAATCGAGCCTCAGGGGGACCCTCTTTCGATCTCTTGCCGCTCCGGCTGACCGGTAGCGGCCGATCTTGGAAGTGATCTCTCCGCTCGACCTCCGCGCTGTCGCTGCCTTCTCTTTCTCTGGCTGCCCTCAGGCATGACAGATGGAAGAGTCGCCATGGCGACAACTGACTTTCAGTGGGATCTCCCACTGCCAGTCAGCTTGAATTGAAATTGAACAAGACGATTCCAGATGCTTGTTGTGGATGTGGCGCCATCAATTGGAGAGCTGGTCAGATGATTCGGATGGCAAACCCTTCCTGCCTGTCATCCCTCTCATCATCCTCGCGCGAAGCCAGCGCCTCGTCTTCGCTCCTCAGATCCCCATTTCTTGCTTTCTCTGTCGCGGCGTCCAATCAAAAAATGACAGAGTAAGTAGAGACAATAAAATAAAGACAGAATCGAAATTGACCGCATTAAGAATGGACACATTCTAAGTAAACACACTCGGAAAGGCAATCTTTATGCCGTCCATCGCAAATCTTCTCCTGGAGGGGGCCATTCCTCGATTCCCGTTGATTACAGGCATCGAAAAAGGGCTTTTGCACGATCTTTGCCGAAATCCGAGAGCGAAGATGCCGCCCCGGGGGGAGTTTTGGCGATCGAGGGGCCCTGCACCAGATGGATCCGGTTGCCTCATCGACCAAAGAACGACCAAAGAAATGGATAAAATTCAGATTTTTGGAGAGCGGAACGTCGCTACCGGAGATCGCCCCGTTGTCAGCTTCCACGGATCACTTCCAAGGGGCACTCTTCTCAGAACCGGCGGGTTCCAGAAGAGAGGATCGCCGTTTTGGAAGTGGCAAGTCTTGCGGCCAGAGCGCTGAGGGGATTGCCCAGCAGAAGGCGACCGCGCGTTCTCTTCTTGCCAAAGCGAAGACTGGGTGGTACTTCTACAGAGTCTCCAGAGGAAGCCCGCCCGTCAGATTCATCTCGGGCGCGATCGTGAAAGCGGGCTGGTTGCCATATTCTGGGTGAGATTGGCAGCAAAATCGGCAGGAACAGGAAAAGGAGAGGCCGGATGTCCACATCGACAGCCATTGTCGCGATTGTGCAAGCGGCGCCCATCCATCTCGATCTGGAGAGGAGCCTGGCACGGGCGGTCGAATTGATTGGGGAGGCGGCCCGTCGCCGGGCGCAACTGATCGTCTTTCCAGAGTCCTGGCTGCCTGGATATCCTGCCTGGCTCGATCACTGCCGGGATGTGGCCCTCTGGGATCATCCACCGATGAAGCGGCTCTACGCGCGATTGATGGAGAACAGCGTCGTGGTGCCGGGGCAGGTGACGCAGGTACTGGCGGAGACGGCGCGTCGCCATCACGTGACGCTGGTCATCGGGGTGCACGAGCGGATCGACGAAGGGCCTGGGCGGGGCACGATCTACAATGCCGTGCTGACCTTCGGGCCGGAGGGCACCCTGCTCAACCACCACCGCAAGCTGGTTCCAACCTACACCGAGCGTCTCATCTGGGGATACGGGGACGGTCGGGGGCTGCGGGTGGTGGAGACGCCGGTGGGACGGCTTGGCAGCTTGATCTGTTGGGAACACTGGATGCCGTTGGTGCGCCACACGCTCCACGAGGCCGGCGAGGATCTCCACGTCGCCCTTTGGCCGGCGGTGCGGGAGATGCACCAGATCGCCAGTCGCCATTACGCCTTCGAGGGGAGGTGTTTTGTGCTGGCGGCGGGAGCGATCATGCGCGCCCGGGATCTTCCCCTCGAGTTGGAGCGGGTGGCGCAGACGGTGGGAGCGGAGGAAGAGGAGGTGATTCTCTCTGGCGGCAGCGCAGTCATCGGCCCAGACGGCCTCTACGTCGCCGGCCCCTCCTTCGGCTCCGAGGTCATTCTCTTGGCGCGGATTCATCTCGACCGGATTCGGGAAGAGAGCCTGACGCTCGATGTGACCGGCCACTTCCACCGGCCCGACCTCTTTCGGTTTGACTCCTTGCCGCCAGGGAGCCTGGGGGAAGAGGACGGAGAGCGTGACCACACTGGCTCAATCCGCGAGACCGATCCGCTCCGTTCTTCCGGGACCGATGGTGCCCCCCTTCGCGTGCTGCCTGCCGTACGAACGGGGGCGACTGGCCAGCCGGAGACCGACGAGGACTTCGACCTCGATTTGACGGACTTATAGCACTGACAGTCTGTTCTTTGTGTACTCCCTCCGCGAGGATACCTTCCACGGGCGGCCAGACCCCACCTTTCCGTTTTGGTCGCTTTGCGGTATCCTTTCTCCCGTATGAAGATTCGACCGTGTCCTCTTTGCCGGCAGCCCACGAACTGGGACGAGAGCCCATGGCGCCCGTTCTGTTCGGCGCGCTGCCAGGAGACAGACTTGGGCCGCTGGGCACTGGAGAGCTACCGGGTCGCCCTGCCGGGCATCGATCCCGAGGGGGATCTAGAGGCCGATCGCTCCTACCCGCTGGGCCGGTCCGAGGCGGAGCCGAGGTCCGAAGAGTGAGCGCAGGGCATGGCTGGTGGCGGGGATCGATTCAGTCACCAGATCTGGACACCAGAGAACTGCGGCCTAGGCGTTAACCAAGAGCTTGATCTTGGTCTGGCGGAGGGGGGCAGCTCTCCAAGGTGCGAGGAGGCGGACGGAGCGAGCGGAGGGAAGTGAAGTGCGAATGGTCCAAAGCCGACAGCAATCGTCCTGTGCCTGGGGGAGATGGGCTCTTCTTCTTGCAGGCATCGTCCTTGCCGGGGGTGGGTGTGATATGGCCCCCGCCCCAGTTCCAGTGAGCGGGCCCGCCATTGGGCAGTCGTCGCTCCGGTTGGCTGGCAAGCCCCTTGTCAATGAGAAGGCGATCGCGAGCGCCTTCGATGTTCCAATCGAAGGGCTCAGTGGGGAGTCGTTCCGGCTGGCGGACTATCGCGGGAAGGTCGTGGTGGTCGATTTCTGGGCGACCTACTGTCCGCCTTGCGTCAAGCAAGCTCCGCAGTTGGCCGAACTCAGTCGGCGCTATCGGGAGAGGGGGTTGGAGGTCATCGGCCTGACGTCGGATGAGAAGACGGACCAGCCGAAGGTCGAGGCGTTCATCGAGCGGGTGGGGATCAATTACCGCATCGGGTACGCCGGGAACTGGATCTCCCGCTCCTTTTTGTACGGCACGGAGGACGAGACGGGCGCGCCCCCCATTCCCCAACTCTTCATCTTCTCCCGGGAAGGAAAAGTGGTCGAGCATCTCGTCGGGGATAGTCCCCAACACGGAATTCAATATCTCACCGAAGTGGTGACGCGTGAGCTGGCGACGGACTGATCTCGAGTCGTCGTCCCGTCGCTGGGGCGTGGCGAAGACGGGTCAGGGAACGAGGGGGAGGAGACAAACGATGAAGGCGAGAGTGGATGGAATGGGGAAGGGATGGCGCGACGGGATCTTGGCCGAGGTGCTGGCCGTCCTCTTTCTGGTGGCATCTCCGCTGGCGGCGTGGGCACAGCAGACCCCGGACCTTCCGAAGGGGGATGGCACGGGGGATGTTCCCGATATGTTCATCCGGCTCGTTCCTCCAGTGGCGGCTCCAGTCGCCAGCACGCGTACCTCCATGAAGGCTCCGGAGGAGGTTCGGCTCTCCAGCTTGCGCGGCAAGGTGGTGATTCTCGATATCTTCTCCTCGCGCTGCCCCCACTGCATCGATCACGCGCCTCATATGGCCGAGATCTACACCCGGTACCGCCAGCGCGGCTTGACGGTGCTCGGGCTGGCAACCGACAATCCGGATCGCGCCGTCGATGTCCAGTCGTTCATGACCTCGACCAAGGTCAACTACCCCGTGGGTTTCCTGACCTCGGAGGTCATCGCCTACTTCATGGATAGCCGGAATCACGGAGTTCCCCAGATGATCCTCTTCGGACCAGATGGAAAGATGATCAAGCGCCTCGTCGGTTGGACGGAAAAGACGGGCGAGGAGCTTCGCGCGGCGATCGAACCCCTTCTTCCCAAAGCGGCGGCGACGGGCCGGCAAGCCGGAAATCGCTGAACAGGGGGATTCCAATGCGATACCTTGCTCAACGGCTGCTCCTCTCCGCGCGCTGGCCTCTCCTTCTTGGGGGAGCCCTTCTCTTCCCCCTTCTCTCGACAGTTCCCGGCAGAGGACTGGGGACGACTTCTCCCTTCTTCGCCAAAGACCTCAGGACTGATCCCGGGATTGATCCTAGGATCGGGCAGCTCCCAGAGAGCCGTCTTGCCCAGCAGAACTTACGGACGTTGGATGGGCGGGAGGTCAACCTCCAGGCGATGCGCGGCCACGTCGTCGTGCTCAATTTTTTTGCCATCTGGTGTGGATACTGTCGGAGACAGGTGGCTGCCCTCGCCCGGTATGGCGAGCCGGAATATCGCGAGGGGCTGCGCATCATCGGTCTCTCGATTCAGGATGCCTCATCCTCCCCCCGTCAAGTCGAGGAGTTTGTTCGTCGGCAGGGCCTCTCCTATCCTGTCGGTTTCATCCCCGATCGGCTCTTTGGCCGTTTCGTCGCCTCCAAAGATGTTTCTGTTCCCCAAACCCTGGTCTATGGTCGAGATGGTCGCCTGGCTGGCCATTTTCAGGGATTCGACGTACAAGTGGCGGACCGGATGACCACGGTCATCGCCGCTGAGTTGGCCAAAGAATGAGAAAAGCTAAGATTGTCGCCACGATTGGGCCGGCTTCCCGGTCCCCAGAGCAACTCTATTCGTTGATGATGGCGGGGCTGGATGTCATCCGCGTCAACATGTCGCACGGCTCCTACGATTACCACGCAGAGGCGATCGCCACTGCCCGCCAACTTGCCCGCGAGCTCAAGCGACCGCTCGCCATTCTCCTCGACCTCAGCGGGCCCAAGATCCGGACGGGAAAGCTCTTCAATCATCAGCCGATCTTTCTCCGGGCGCAACAGACGATCACGATCACGACGCAGGATCTTCCGGGGGATGAGACGGTCATCTCGACCAGCTACACCCACCTCCCGCAGGACGTTACCACCGGCGACCGCATTCTCCTCTCCGATGGATTGATCGAGCTGCGGGTCGAGCAGGTCGGGATGACCGATGTCCTCTGCCGCATCATCAATAGCGGGGAGTTGGGCGAGAACAAGGGGATCAACCTGCCTGGCGTCAAACTGTCTGCCCCCTCTTTGACTGAGAAGGATCGCGGCGATCTCAAGTTTGGCCTCGAACAGCAGGTCGATTATGTCGCCCTCTCCTTCGTTCGCAGCGCCAGAGATTGCATCGGCGCCAAGACCCTCATCGAATTTCTCGGGGCCAATGTCCCGCTCATCGCCAAGATCGAGAAGCGGGAGGCGCTCGACGATCTCGACCGCATCATCGAGGCCAGTGATGGGGTGATGGTGGCCCGCGGCGACCTCGGGGTCGAGACGGCGGTCGAGAGCGTCCCCTTCTACCAGAAGCAGATCATCGCCAAAGCCAATGCCGCCGAGAAGCTGGTCATTACCGCAACGCAGATGCTCGAATCGATGAAGCACGAGCCGCGTCCAACCCGCGCCGAGGCCTCTGATGTCGCCAACGCGATTCTTGATGGTACGGATGCCGTCATGCTCTCCGCGGAGACGGCTGTCGGCGAATATGCCACCGAGTCCGTCGAGACGATGGCCCGGATCATCTCCTTTACCGAGAGCAATTGCCCCCGTAAAGGCCGTGCCCGCGACCTTCTCGATGGCCGGCAGAATGGATTGGAGGGACGGGCCATCGCCGAGGCTGCGACCTATGCCGCCGAGGAGATCCGCTCGCGGGTGATTGTCGTCTTCTCCAAATCGGGAAATATGGCTCGTCATCTGGCGGCGCTGCGCCCGCCCCAGCGCATCATCGCCTTTACGCCACACGAGCGCACCGTTTCGGCACTCGCTGCGGTCTGGGGGATCGAGCCTTTTCAGTTGGATCTGACCGGACGCACCTATGAACTGCTTGCCCGGGCCGATGAGGTCCTGCTCAACAATGCCGTCGTCCAGCGCGGCGAGACGATTGTCGCCATGGCCGGACATCTCCCCGAACAGCCCAGCCTCTCCTCCATGATGAAGCTGCACCGTGTCGGGGAGATCTCTCTCCACTGATTGGAAGGGGCCATTCCTTCAGGACTCTGAGAGAGGGGCAGGAGGGGGAGTGGTGAGCGCTTCCGCCGGCTGGCTGGCCGGCTGCTGCGGCGCTCGCCAATTGTCCATCATCGCCACCTGCTGCACGCAGGCGATCGTGCAGTAGCTGGCGCACGGCTTTTCTGTCCGGAACTCCCGGTCGAGGTCGGCTTGCGTGTAGCTCTCGAGGGGAACACCGGGATAGCCGCGTTGCTGCGAGCAGTAGTGGACCAAGCCTTCCTCGCAGATGTAGAGGTAGCGGGCACCAGCGCGACAGCGCCACTCATGGGCGCGACCGTAGGCAAGATCGTCCTGAAAGCTGTTGAGCCAGCCAAATTTCTTCTTCCCGTACCGTCGCAGCTTCTGGTAGACCTCCTCTTCGACCCCACTGAGCGGTTTGAGCTGTCCAGTGTGGTCGTGGATGATGCCGAGGGTCGATCCGAAGCCCAATTCGACGGCGCGATGCGCCACGACCAACGCATCCTCCGGGTTGCGCACGCCCCCTCCAATCACCGAATTGATGTTGATGTGGAAGGTGGCGTCCTCCGAGAGGTAGCGGAGGTAGCGATCGATCACCTTGAGGCTCTTCTGTGAGACCTTGTCTGGGGTGACATTGTCGATGCTGATCTGCAGGTACTCGAGGCCGGCGCGGTTGAGCCGCTCGATATTCTCCCGCGTCATGTAGTAGCCGTTGCTGATCAGCCCCGCAATCATCCCGTGCGACCGGATGTGGCTGATGATCTCGAAGATCTGCGGGTGGAGCATCGGCTCGCCGCCACTGATGGTGATGACGCTTGTCCCGAAAGACGCGAGGTGATCCAGCCGTCGTTTCATTGTTTCCAGCGGGACCGGGTCGGAGACCTTGTCATACTCGTTGCAGTACCCGCAGGCCAAGTTGCACCGGCGCATCGGGATGACGTGGGCAAGGATTGGATGGCTCGTCGAGAGCAGCCCCTTGGCCACCAGCGCGGCTTCCCGCGCCGTTCGGCTCATTTTGCTGCTGGTCAAATCTTTCATGGCGCTACTGACTCGATCCCTAAATCTTATCTACGACCTTGGTTCCTCCCGGAATGGCGACCGAGAACTCCGCATCCGGGATCGTGGTGTTAAGCTGCATATTGCGAAGCGAGACGATGGTGTAGTCTCCGTTTCGCTCGATCATCTTCCATTGTGCCGGCATCCAACTCTGCTGGTTGACCCACAGATCGATCGAGACAAACTGGCCCTTGGTCTTCGGCGTCAACCGCAAAAGGGAGGTCAACTGGCCCTGCATCATCTCGTCCTTGATGAACTCGATCTGGTAGTTGGCGGCGAGGGACTTGAGTGAGCCGTCCAGTCCGATCAGTTGCGTGTAGCCCCCCATCCGTCCACTGCCTCCCTTGGTCGCCTTGGCAATCGTCGACTTGAAGACCTGATTGATGCGGGGCTGGTAGTAGATGACCTGATCTCCGACGACAGCGATCGTGTCCCGGCTCGGACGGGTATAGTCAATCCGTAGCTTCCCCTTGCCCTTGCCGACCGCGGGCTTGTAGCGCAGGCTGCCGACCTCGGTGTCGGTCACGCCGATCTGCGCATTGGTCTTCTCCTGGGTCAGCTCCGCCCGGAGGCTCTTCATCTCTTGGTGCGCCCGCTCCATCTTATTGAGGATCGCGGGCAGCAGCTGGGGCGCCGCGTGCGGCCCTCCTCCCGGGAAGAACATCCAAAGGCCGATGATGACGACCCCGCTCAGCAACTGATTCATTCTCTCTCTACTCCCGCTTGCTACTCCCGCTTG
>JBMOHS010000065.1:0-19483 GCA_049317725.1 Blastocatellia bacterium | reverse complement strand
GCCCCCAACACGACCCTCGACTTCCTCAAGGGCAACCCCTACAACCCGGATCGGAACAACGTTGGTCCGACCTTCGGAATCGCGTGGGATCCGTTCAAGGACGGCAAGACGTCGGTCCGCGGCGGCTACACCATGGCCTTCGTCAACGAAGAGACCCTGACGGTTGTGCGCAACGCGATCGACACCAACTCCGGTCTCTCGACGACCTCGGCGCTGGTCAACCAGTTCTCCCGTCTGGCCCAGGGGATTCCCCAGCCGACGGCGACCTTCCGGGTTCCCCGGACCTTCGCCGATCAGTTGGCTCTCGCGCCGACCAGCGCGGCGGCGACGATCGATCCCAATATTCGCCAGCCCTACATCCACCAGATCACATTTGGTATTTCCCGTGAGCTGGGGGGATGGTTCCGAGATTTTGCGGTCGAAGCGCGGTATGTCAGCACGCTCGGGCGCGACCTCTGGCGTGGCTTGGACTTCAACCAGATGAACGCCGGGATCAACCAACCCTTCATCGATGACTTTCGACGGGCGCGAAACAACGGCTTCCTGGCCCAGACCGCGACCGGCGCCTTCAATCCCAACTTCAACGCCTCGATCGCGGGCAGCCAGCAGTTGACCTTCCTCCCGAACATCGGGGCGGCTGGGGCGACGGCGGCCCTCCTCAACAACATCAACGTGCGTAACCTGATCCAGCAGGGGCAGCCGGCCGGCTTGGCCGATTTCTACGTCTCCAACCGGATCGCTGGTTCCGCCGCGGCCTTCCTTCCCAACGCGGGGATCTACGCCGCCAACATCACCAACAATGGGGCAACGACCGACTATCATTCCTTCCAGTTTGAGGTTCGCCGACGACTGCGCAATGGGATCTTCGGTCAGGCCAACTACACCTTCAGCAAGGCGCTTGCCAACTCGGCGGGAACCTCACAGGCGCGGTTCGAGCCTTTCCTCGACAATGCGCGTCCTGAGCTGGAGCGGACTCGCGCCGACTTCGACGTGACGCACATCATCAACAGCAATATCCTCTACGAACTTCCCTTTGGTCGTGGCCAGAAGTTCTTCAGCGGTGCCAATCGGGCGCTCGACGCGATCATTGGCGGCTGGCAGGTGAGTGCAATCGTTCGCTGGCAGAGTGGTTCGCCCATCTCGATCCTCTCGCAGCGCGCGACCTTCAACCGCTCCGGTCGTTCTGCAGGAAACCCGGCGAGCTCAACCCTCACCAAGGAGCAGATCAAGGGGCTCTTCGGGATCCGGAAGCTGCCGAATGGTCAGGTCTTCTACATCGACCCGGCGGTGACCGATACGGCAACTGGCCGCGCGGTTGGAGCCGACAACCTCAACAATACCCCAGCCTTCACCGGCCAAGTCTTCTTCAACCCGCTCAACGAGCAGATCGGGCAGTTGCAGCGTCTGCAGTTCGATGGTCCTTCCGTCTTTGGAAACGACATTTCGATCTTCAAGCGCTTTACGGTGACCGAGCGGATTCGGGCAGAGCTTCGGGGAGATCTCTTCAACTTCCTGAATACACCAATCTTCTTCTTCGGCGACCAGGGGATCAACAGTGCGCTCTTTGGTCGTGCGACGTCGACCTTTGCCCCCCGGATCGTGCAGATCTCGGCTCGACTCACCTTCTAAAGGGGAGAGACAATTCAATCGATTGGGGAGCCGCCCACCAGCGGCTCCCTTTTTTTATCGTTGCTTGAAAAGCTTGAGAGGGTTGGAAGGCGTGGGAGAGGTCCTCAGTCCCCGGAAGCGGGCCGCCATTTGGCGAGGTAGCCCTGCCAGCGCTGACGAAGCTCCGTCCGGAGCGCGGCCCAGGTTCCAGGATCGGCGGGCTCTCCCTCAAAGTAGAAGGGGCAGATCGCTGGGGCAATCGCTCGTTGAACCTCAGCGAGGTCTTGCGGGTCGAGCGGGTAGGTCAAGCAGGGGGGGGGAACGTGTCGCGGCTCGGTGTAAATTTGGCAAGCGGTGTGCCCGACCTCCTCGTGCAGAAATGGGCAACTGAGCACGATCTTGCAGCACATGCCACAACGATTACAGGAGCCCTTGCGATACGGCTGCCACCGATAGAGCACGGAATCTGGGAGAAAAGTCGAGAGAAGCCACCGCCGGGCGGTTCCGTAGGCTGACGCCGAGTGGAAGAAGGCCAGCGATTTGCGGAAGGCGATGTAGGCTTTGTTGAAGAAGATCCGGGACTCGGAAGGGGGAAGTGGGACTGTACGCGTCTCAATCTGCACCAGACGTGCTGGTCGATTCTGCTCACTCGGCATCGGTCCATCCTTTCTAACACTCTCTTCTGTTCACTTCTGCCCGAAAGACCCACGTGCGACGCGGTGTCGGCTCCTCGCTGGCGGCATTGGTCGCTCCTCCATCTGGCCAAGTCAGATCTAATGTTGCGGAGGGGGCGAGCTGCGCTATGATACACCGGATGATCACCGATCACCGCATCGAGTATATCGACCATCCCACCTCGCTCGCGGCGATGCTCGGACGCCTGTCGAACGTCCCCGTCATCGCGCTCGACCTGGAGACGATCGATTGGTGGAAACGAGCGGAAGAGCGAATCTCCATCCTGCAACTCGGCTTTCGGGAAGAGACGGGGATTACCGTGGCCATCCTCGACCTGCTCTCTCCCCTCGATCCAGAGCCCCTTCGCGCACCTCTCGAATGGGGAATGCAAGTCAAGGCAATTCACAATGCCTCGTATGACGCGGTGAGGCTGGCCCGCCACTTTGGGATTCACACCTCACCCGTTCACGATACCATGCTCGCTGCTCGGCGCAGTGGCGAGAAGGGGAATAGTCTCCGTGACCTCTCCCTCCGTCATCTTGGCTTTGAACTGGAGAAGGCCGAACAGCGCAGCGACTGGCGACGCCGCCCGCTGACCGAGTCACAGCTTCGCTACGCCGCTCTTGACGCCGTCTGCACCCTCCTCCTCTATGAGCAACAGGTCGCGGCCGGTCTGGTGGGGACCTATCACCTGCCCCCCTCCATCGAGCGTCCAGCCCAACCAACGCCCCCTCAAACCCCGGACGCTCCTTCCGGCGACTTGGCCGTGGCCCTCTGTCAGATCATCGCCACTTTCCCTGACCGCTACACCCCTCTGCAGCTGGCCATCACCGTCACGGATCAGCGCTCCGGGATGGTCGGCTGGATCCTCGATCGCCACTCTATTCCCCCGCTCTGCTTCCCCGGTGCCTCCTTGGAAGAACGCGCTCTCCGAGAGGCGGAAGTCCAGACGGTGATTGAGTCACTTTGCCGGGCGGAGCAGCTCCACCTCTCGACGAGTGGACGGCTCAACCTGGTTGCCCCGCCCAACCTTCCCTGATCATCCCCTTCCCTCAGCCCACCCGAACGAGCCCGTAGCGCGGGTCCCGCCTGACCCGCTCGACCATCTGACACGTCTCCCGCGTCAGGGTGCGCTCCGTCAGATAGAACTGGGCCTCCCGCTGGGCCGTCTCAAGGAGGCTCCGGTCCCGGACGAGCTGCGCGATGCGAAAGGTGGGAATTCCAGATTGGCGCGTCCCCATCAACTCTCCAGGACCTCGCAACTCGAGATCCTTCTCGGCAATCCGAAACCCATCCGTGGTCTCCTCCATGACCCGCAGCCGGGCCTGCGCAACCTTGGTCTTGACGTCCTGCGTCAGGAGAATACAGTAACTCTCGGCCGCCCCGCGCCCCACCCGCCCCCTCAATTGATGAAGCTGGGAGAGACCAAACCGCTCGGCGTGCTCAATCAGCATGACCGACGCATTGGGGACATCAACCCCAACCTCGATCACTGTCGTCGCCACCAAGAGATCGAGCTCCTGGCGCACAAACGCCCGCATGACCTCCTCTTTTTCGGCCGGCTTGAGCTTGCCGTGCAGCAGGCCCAGCCGGAACGAGGGGAAGATGTCTCGCTGAAGATGGTGATACATCTCCGTCGCGTTGCGCAGGTCGAGCTTCTCCGACTCCTCGATGATTGGGTAGACGATATAGGCCTGTCGACCCCGGGTCAGCTGATCGCCAATAAACCCGTAGATGCGATCTCGCCGATCATCTCCCCGCACGACCGTCCGGACAGGGGTCCGCCCAGGGGGGAGCTCGTCGATGACCGAGACATCGAGATCGCCATAGATCGTCATCGCCAGGGAACGCGGAATCGGGGTTGCCGTCATCACCAGAACATCCGGATTGAGCCCGCGACGCCGAATCTCCGCCCGCTGCAGCACCCCAAACCGGTGCTGTTCGTCGATCACCACCAAGCCCAGTTTGCTGAAATTGACCCCTTCCTGGATCAGAGCGTGCGTCCCGACGACCAGGTCGATCTCCCCTGCCTCCAGTCCGGCCAGGATCCCGCGCCGTTCCTTCGCCTTGAGGCTGCCAGTCAGCAAGGCGACTTGATAAGGACGCCCCTCGACGAGCCGGGTGATCGTCCGGGCGTGCTGTTCGGCAAGAATCTCTGTCGGCGCCATCAAGGCTGTCTGGTACCCATTCTCAATCGCGACGACCATCGCTTGGAGGGCAACGATCGTCTTGCCACTGCCGACATCCCCCTGCAGCAACCGGTTCATCGGCTCATCCCCGGCCATGTTCGTGACAATCTCCCCGACCACCCGCCGTTGTGCTGCCGTCAAGGCGAAGGGCAGAATGGCGCGGACCGCTTCCCGAACCCGCTCGGTCAGCTCGATCCGCTCGCCCTTCGGCTCCCGGACCCGATCCTCGCGCCGTATGCCGAGCGCGATCGCCAACCAGAAGAACTCCTCGAAGATCAGACGACGATGGGCGTCGGAGGCCGATTGATTATAGTCCTCGATCGTTCCTCCCTCTCCGGGGAAGTGGATCTCCCGCAGCGCCTGGTCGCGACCCGGCAGGCCACAACGCGCGACGAGATCCGCAGGGAGGTTCTCTGCGATCGGTGTGGGCAGGTGGGCGAGCAGATGGTAGACGATCGATCGCAACTGCCGCGTCCGGAACTCTCCCAATTTCCGATAGACGGGGACTCTTCGTGCAGTATGAATCGCCTCGGCCTCAGCCTCCTCCCCGGATCCTGGTGATGAGGATCCTGGCAATGGGCTTGGCACGGGAGGCAGGATCTCGTAGTCTGGATTCTCGACCTCATAGACCCCTTTGTAACGATTCCATTTCCATTGTCCAAAGAGGATGACCCGTGTCTCTCGCTGAAAGACCCGTTGCAGATAGATCTGATTCCACCAGAAAGCACGGATCTGGGCCTCTCCGTCGGACGCCCAGAACTCATAGAGCTTGAGGCGTCCGCCTTTGATTGGAATCAACCCTCCAACGCGGACCACCACCTCCACCGAGGCTTCCACCCCTTCGCTCAACTGCGCGATCCGTGTCAAATTGGACCGATCTTCATAGCGCATCGGGAGGTAATGGAGGAGGTCCTCGACGGTCGCGCCAGCCAGATCGAGCCGCCCTTGCAGCGCGGCGATCTCTGTCGCGAGCTGCTCGGCCGTCTTCCGACCAACCCTGGGCAACCCATGCCCCGCCAGCTCAACAATCGGCGTCTCCAACGTCAACACGCGCCTCTCCCCTCCCATACGTCGTTCACAACCGCTCTCCTCCCTCTTCAGAAAGGACGACTGAAATGCGCCGCGATTCGCCCCCCAAATCGGTAAGCTCAACCTGACATCGCTTCCCCGAATAGCGAATGGCGGGAAGCCGCTCGGGCCACTCGACGATGATCACGGCCC
This sequence comes from Blastocatellia bacterium, assembly GCA_049317725.1. Classification (GTDB taxonomy): domain Bacteria; phylum Acidobacteriota; class Blastocatellia; order RBC074; family RBC074; genus CAIOZW01. The sequence continues at coordinate 13,790 of JBMOHS010000065.1, read as the reverse complement.
TGGACTCGGCAATCCATTCCTCCCAGCCAAGCGCCTCCAACTCGTCGAACGACCCTGAAAGCCGATAAAGGTCGAGATGATAGAGGGTCAGCCGACCCTCATACCGGTTGAGAATCGTATAGGTGGGACTGGTCACCTCGGCGGGATCGATTCCAAGCCCCGCGGCCAGCCCCTTGGCAAAGATCGTCTTTCCTGCTCCCAGCTCCCCCCTCAACAGCAGCAGTGTCGAAGACTCGATCGACTCTCCCAGCGCCATCGCCAGGGCAAAGGTCTCCTCCGGGGAGTGCGTCAGGTATTCGCCTGTCGAGATCATCTTCCCCTCCCGAGAAACCGAATCGATGGAGATCCGGCTCGCCCTTCGACCCGCCTATTCCCCTCCAACTCCAACAGCGCCTGCGGGAGAAACCGCTGCAGATCCGTGGCGAGGAGGCTTCGCTCCCCCTGCGCCATCGCGGCAAAATCCCCGCACAGCCCGTGGAGATAGACCCCCGTGATCACGCCACCGACCACCGCGGCCACTCCAGACGACTGCGCCAACAGTCCCGCCAGCAACCCCGTCAGGACATCCCCCGACCCCGCGGTTGCCATCCCTGCGTTCCCCGTCGGGTTGATCCACACCTTCCCGTCCGGTGCGGCGATCAAGGTTCGTGCCCCCTTGAGGACGACGATCAACCCTTGGCGAACCGCCAACTCCCGCACCATCCCAACCCGATCTGCCAGGACACGCGACGTCGACGTACCGAGCAACCGGGCCATCTCCCCGACGTGCGGGGTCAGCACGATCGGTCGCTCCTCTTCCCCCCGCAACTCAGCTGGCCAGGGGGAGAGCCCATTGAGCCCATCGGCGTCGAGGATCATCGGTGTCCGCCGCTCTTCGACCAGCACCCGAAGGAGAGACCGTGACTCACTCTCCCCGGAAGCGAGACCTGGCCCGATCGCCACCACCGTCTGGCCGTCCGCCAGTGTCCTCAGCTCTCCCAAGGAACCAATCGCCAACCCTCCCCCGGGTGTCTCCCCCACCCCGACTGTCATCACCTCCGGCCCGGCCTGTCCGACCAACCACCCCTGAACCGAGGCGGGCGTGGCCACCGTCACCAGCCCCGCTCCCGCCAGCAGAGACGTCCTCGCGGCCATTGCTGCCGCTCCCGTCTTCCCCCTCGATCCAGCAATCAGCAGCACACGCCCCATCTCGCCTTTGTGCACCGCCCAATGACGCGCAGTCTCCCCGAGCCAGCTCCTTGCCTCCTTCCTTTCAACCACCAACAACCGTGGCTCGCCCAGCTCTCTTGCCATCAACCAATCCGGCGTACCAATCGGGGCGATCATCAACTGCCCATTGCTTCCTGCTGCTGGCGGCAAGACGTTGGCCGGCTTTGGGGCCGTAAACGTGACCGTCAAATTTGCCTGGACGCAGACCCCGCTCGGAGTCTGACAATCTCCCATCAACCCGGAAGGAAGGTCGACCGCAACCACCGTCGCCCCTCGCCCCCGCAGCCGATTGATCCCCTCGATCACCTCCCGCATCTCCCCTTCCACCGCTCTCGTGACGCCTGTCCCCAACAAGGCATCGACCAGGACCTCCCCCGACCATCGCTCCTCCCAAGTCGACTCCCACCCGCCTGCCTCGCGAAACCGAAGCCGTCCCTCTCTCTCCTCTCCTTGTGCCAGTCGTTGCAGAACTTCCAAGTTCCGGCGCGCCTCTCCCTTCGCCTCATCAACCCGTCCCAGCAGGAAAACCTCCACCCGGCCTGCCGCCCGCAGCCAGAGATGGCGGGCCAGAACCGCCCCATCTCCTCCATTGTTCCCCTTTCCACAAATGACAGCAAACGCTCCACCGGCAATCGCCAGTCCCTCTTCCTCCATCGCTTCGAGAACTCGCATCCCTGCTGTCTCCATCAGAACTGCCTCGGATATGCCGCATTCCTCAACCGTTCGTTGGTCCATCTCCCGCATCTCTGACACCGTCAACACTCGCATGCGTTCCTCCCAATCGCGCCGCCTTTTCCGTCCATTCCTTGATCCTTTCCTCAAATACTGTGCGCCATCTCATTCCTTCAATTCAAGCGCGCCGTCCTTCCCCCCAATGGAAAAATGGCCCAGCGGTCATCCCGCCAGGCCACATCCCTCTCTCTGATTCAAGCACTCCTCTTGCCAAAAGTGTCTTTGTTCAATCAGTTCTCAGAACCCTATGACCGCTTCGATCGTAGCCGCTGAATCGGCTCAACACGCAGACGATCCGGCTTTGGAGGGATCGAGTTGCGCTCCATCTCCGCCTCCTCCAGTGTGAAGAAGATGTGATCCAACTCGAAGACTACCTTTTCGCAATACGCACATTGAATCAGATGTTGCTCAAATCGTCGGACCCCATCCGCCTCCAAAACTCCATTGTAGTAGTCGTACACCTGCTCGCCTAGGCGTGGTTCTGTGCAGCTCGCACCTCTCTCTACACGGCTCGTCGACTGAATTCGTTCAATCATTGTCTCTCCTTTGCAGATCTCTGCTCTCATCAAGATTATCTGATCCTCGATCGCTTCTTCTTTTGAAAAAAAGAGCCGTTGCGTCAGGGTCTCACCCCGACGCAACGGCGAAGGGAGAAGATCAAATAACCAGTCGTTGAACTTGAGCGTGTCTTTAGCAGCTTGGCGGAAACACGGGGACCCTGTATGAAACACTCGAGGTCAGCCGCAGAACGTGTAGATTGATTCCACCAGTGAAAGGAACCGTGCTGGCTGGACTGTTGTCGTTGATCAGCAACGCTCCAAGAACGCCCACATCCAATGTCGGGGGAAACAACCGCATCCATCCAGTCCGTCCGACAGGAATATGGACATTGGGCCGCGGCACCGTTCGGGGAAAGCTTCTCGTAATCCCTGCCTTGAATTGACACGACTGTGTGTTGAAGGTCAAACTCGCTGACACACCAGCATCGTTGTATAAATTGCCAAAGATATCTCCCAGCGGGTCCGTCTGTCCAAGTAATGTTCCTCCAATGCGGTTGATAATGATCTGCGTATCATAGGAACTGTTAAGACTGTCGGCAGGGCTCGGAATACTTGAAACCACCAAAACGTGGGGGACACGATTGTAGTTCCTCGGCAACCCATTGAAGACGACTTGTGCCGTCGGAGATGTGCCATCATAAACAGGATCTAACGGAATCTTGTTCCCCTGAGAATCTTGACTATCCACGACGGCAAACGCCACCGCTCCCAGGTTGGCCTTGTGACCTGAAGATAAGGTCAAAAATACGTCCCCAACCAAGTGATTGAAGCTCACTGGTGCTCCCGTGTTTCCTCCTGAACGAAATCCAGTTGGACCATCTGAGGCAATCGCTACCAAATACCCACTTGTGCCAGGATCGACCTCCGCCATTGAAAATGTGCTGGTGCAATTAGGTGGCAGACACAACCAGGAATCCGCCACGGAACAAGTTGCACCATCAATGAAGTAGAGATGGATCGTCGTACCTTCCAACGAATTGGTATTGGTAATACTCACTCGTGAATTTTCTTGCAGTGCGCTGATCGGACTTGAGGAATAGTAGTTGAAGACCAAAAGCGATCCTGCTTTCTGGTCGCTCATTTCAGAATCTGACGGAAATGGAAGACCAGGATCGGCGGCTCTCGCAACAAGTGTCGCACTGATCATCAGCAAACATGCAAACCCAACTCGAAGAATCATTTTGTTACTCTTGGCAGTCATGATCTTTCTCCTTTACCTATGGTCACGGCATATTATTCCGTGTACACAATCATCTTATTGTTGAAAAATGGACAGCTTAAAAACAGGTTTTCCATTCTCAACTGAAGGCGAATCGACTGGAACGTTTTGATTATTTTCTTGCAGCGTTCCATCGTCTCGCTCATCGGTATAGACGTTGTCACCATGACTGTTTTGTCATCGCTGAAAATTATTCTCTACAAACGACTTACAGGTTTACCAGAACAAAAATGCCTTATCGGCGCAGAGCCGATAAGGCATTTTTGTTTCTTTACCAACTAAAATGAATTACTGTCCCAAATCAAAAATTGCAGAATTCAACCTGGGGGAATACTCGAATACCATACTGAACATTGAGCCAATGCAAACTTTATTCAAACAATATTGATTGATCAAGAATAGTAAACCCTTGGTTACTCTGCATTCCATCAGTTCACAAGGTTTCCGTACAGCACTCTTGATTGACGCGGCAGACACGTCATTCCAGGACAATACTCTGGGGGCCTTGCAGCCAAGGGTATCACCTTAGATTGGCATGCGGTATATTGTCAGGACGAAAAAACCAATCAGTCTCTTTGAACCTGTTCTCCCATGGCGCTGCAAAGTTCACACGTCGAGCCATCAAACCATCTGCCATGCAACTGCTTCGACAATCCTGGAAGCACTTTTGGATGGTCTCCCAATTCTCTTACTTATCCAAGATATCTCTTCATTGTAATTTCAGTTTTCTATCAAGCAAAGAAAATGATATCTCGGCAAATTTGCCTGACTTTGGATATGTACCCTGATTGTAACTACTCATGGCGTTAATGAACTTCACGGGGTTCTATCTGTGGTGCAAAGATGTCTTCCGTTCAGACACTGGTCGCTTGTTGACGCTGTTCAATTCCCAATTTCCTTCTTGGTGTTCTCCGTGCCTTCGTGTGAGCCTCTTCCCCCACCCCTGCCCCCAGCGTGGGCCCAGTTGTTTTTTCTCACACGATGACACCAAGGTCTTGGATTCGAGAAATCTTCATCCTCCGTCTCTTCCTCGTGTCTGGATGGTGCAATCATCTCTTCCGTTCCGTGAGTAGTTACCCTAAATTAACCTGACCAGAAGTAGGAACAGGTTGATTCATCTCAGGACTGATCAAGCCTGTCTCATCTTTGGCATTCTCGGGGACTCGTTCGGTAACAGATCTTTATCTCTCACCCCAGCCAGACAGTAATACTCCTCTTGATTACATTCCAGGACCGACGTTCAGGTTACACCACTGATTGAGGGGACAAGGGCTGATGCAACTCCAATTTTCCAAGCTTAATCTCTGACGATTGAACTTGGCTGGGTGCTTGATTTGAACCCTTTCCAGGCTCAAGCTTTCTCGATTGTATCATCAACCTTTGTGACTAGCCCTGTACGACAAGTTCGGCATTTGCAAAATTTCAGCACGTTGAAGACATGGACTCTTGGCTCAGCCCAATATTGTTTGACACTGCGTGTTCTTTGCTGTAATGCATTTCTCCTCCAAAAATCTGTTTTTTCTGACAGAATCCATTCCCAAATCGCAATCTTGATTACCTGCAATAGTCAGAAGCCTGGCAGAGCCAACAATGTCATCCAACAAACCTGACTACTCACGGCATCAATAAACTTCAAGGGGCTCCATCATCTTCTCGGTGATCTCTGTGACTCTGTGGTGCGATTATCTCCTCCTCTCGGTGAGCAGTATCGCTCAATCTCTATTGACTACTATCGTTTGTGTTTTGCAATCTACTCAATCCAGTGCTTGACAAGTCACTTGACATCGTTGTTCTCAAGTTGCCGAATTTGCCGGTGATTACCATTACTTTAATGGTGGATATCATTGCTCTCTTGCAACAGTCTGAATGTAATTCCATCCGGAAAAGATGCACCGCGTCTGGGCTGGGCTCACTTGAGATCAACATCAGAGCGGAAGACGTCGCGGCATCGCAAAGAGATAGAGATCACCGATAACAAAATCTGAACTTGGGCTTGTCCATCAAACAACAAGTTTGCCTCAGCCGGAGCTGTCATCATTGGACTTTTGAGTACCTTGAAGGTCATCCTTGCCTTGTGAAGTTGCTTCTAAGCAGGTAAATCGCTTTTTCAGATTAAATAATTCATCCCTGTTTTTCATCCTTTTCGATGATATAAAAAGAGGCTGACAGGAAGAAGACATCTTTCGTTTCTACCTCCTGCCAGCCTTATCAGGGAGATCGGGGATCAAAAATTTTGAATTATTGGCAGTTCATGCTAGTTCGCCGGGAAGACGGGAATCGTGTATTGAACCGTGTCGGCAAGGCGAAGCTTATGAAGATTTCGCCCTCCGTTGAGCGTCTCGACGCCAAGGCTCAAGTTGCTGCCCGTGTTATTCGTAATCATCACAGCTCCAAGGATTCCCACGTTCGGCTCTACGGAGTAGAATTTAGACCATCCAGTGCGCCCTTCGGGGATGAACTGATTGGGCCGTGGCGTCGTCCGGGGAAAATTGCGATTGATCTGGGATCGAAATTGGCACGAAAGTGCACTGAACGTGAAACTTGCCTGCAGACACGCGTCGTTGTACAGCAACCCAAAGAGAGGTCCAAGCGGTAAGGCATTTCCCACCAAGCTACCGCCAATCCGATTCAAGATCAGCTGTGTATTGTAGCCAGCGATGCTATCTGACGGGCTGGGCATACTGGAGAGCACCAGCATTTGGGGAACGCGATTGTAATTTCCCACTGCACCATTAAAGGTCAGAATCGCTGTAGGTTCTCCGTTGGTGTAGGGGGGGTTGACTGGGCCACTCGGACCGTCAACAACCGCAAATGCCTCCGCACCCAATGCTCCTTGATGACCAGATCCAAGTTCAATATACTCATCCCCGATCACGAAGTTGAAGCTGATCGGCTTACCGGTGTTCGTTCCTCCTGCAAATCCTGTAGGTCCATCAACTGCTACAGCAACCAGATACCCCATGACTCCTGGATCAATTTCACTCAAGGCAAAACTTGTCGTCTGGTTTCGAACCAAAGGCAAATATGAATCTGCTACCGAGCAAGTCGATCCGTCAACAAAGAAGAGGTGGAGCATCACACTGACTGATGGGTTTGTATTGGTAATGTTGATTCGTGTATTTTCTTGCGATGGACAACATCCACTGGAGGTGTAGAAGTTGAAGAAGAGCAAGGAGCCCGCCTTCTGGTCGTTCACCTCGGAAGTGGAAGGAAAGGGCTGCCCTGGATCTGCCGCCAGAGTGGTCATCGAAGTAAATCCGGAGACGAATAAGGCAATCGTCAAAACAATCCGCAACTGGAACAAGTACTGAACGGTTTTCATGATCTTTTCTCCCTGTTGTAATCATCTCTTTACGATCTTGTTTGTGCTGGTCTCTACCGTAACACTGACAAGCGGGCAAAACCTTCATTTGGCTTGCTCACTGCTATAGACGATTACATCGTTCTGTTTTTGTCTCCACTGAATACTTTTTTACTGGGCAGGCTCGCCTCCAGAATAGGAGCCACGTCAAAGAACTTGTACCTGATCCTTGCCAATTGAAGACAAGTCAGAAATCTTGAGCCCCAACACTTTGGCCAAACCAAGTTGATAGGACGATGAATGGAAGAAGATCACACACGTTGCCTCAGCGAGACACTGATGGTCAGGCAGAATAACAAGAATATATGTCTCTTCTTGAGGGGCTTCCGGATTTCGTCTGGGGAGCTACAACATCACAGAGGGTTCAGGGATACCAGAGTGAATTCAGATGGACTGGCGGAAAGAAATTGTGTACCTACTCACAGCATCGATCAACGCCAAGGGACCCCATCTTCTTCTCCGTGATCTCACTGTGGTGCAATGATGTCTTCTCTTCTGGCTTGAGGTGCTTTTGACGCGGCCCACTTCTCAATCTTCTTCTCCGTGATCTCTCTGTCTCTGCGGGGGAATGAATTCTTTGGTTCTGACGTTGATCGATGGTTGGCCCGGCAGACTTCCCAGTCTTCCCCTTCGTCAGCAATTACGTCAAAAGAAAGCTGTCAGCAATGTGGCCATCCTTGTTGAGTGACATTCAAAATCGACCGTCCGATTGATGGTTGCGGATCCTTTGGTGAGGCACGCAGTTTGGGCTGATGGCTGGCTGCCAGGTACGCTCAGGAATCGCCTCGATGGTCAATCGATCTAACGCTGTTGTGGATCTTGATAAAGCGGATGAAAAACCGGAGGGAGGGAAAGAGCAGACAACTTGTACGAGTAATGAGGAGACTGCGCTCAGTGGCAGGGCTGGCCTCTCCCTACCACAGAGCGACTGAAAACAACCAGCAGTCCTTCCAAATCAGCTTGACTGACATTGACAATTTCTGTGCAGTGCGGGACTGTGCGCGGTCGTATCTGCTCACGAGACGAACTTCAAGGGATCCAACGGTCTAATGATGACCTCCCCCGGCTGATCTTGGTTCTTCGTCTGTTGGCCTGGCCGGGTCGCAATCTTTTTCTCGGCGATCTTCCTGCTTTAGTGGTGCCAAGACACCTTCCGTCCTGACATTGGTCTCTGGTTGGCACAGCCCAATCCTTGGTCTTCTTCTCCGTGAGCCATTTCGGGTGAGCTTGGGATCAAACTCCCAGTTTGAGCAGCGAACCGGTCCTCGACTGGTGGACCATCTCTCCCGCCAGTGGATCATAATCGGACTCTTCTCCGAGAAGAAGCATCATCTCATCCAACTGCACAATTGTCATTTCACAGTGAGAACAGCGAATCAAATGCTGCTCGAATTCACGGACCTCGCCTGCATCCAGCGCTCCATTGTAGTAGTCATACACCTTCGCTCCCACTGTTAACTCGACACATTTCCCACAGGAAGGCGACGCCTTGCTCTGACGATTCATAAAGACCTCTCTCTTGTTTTCGATCCACACTCCCATCAGATCTGGATGCCAACCGTCATGGGGTAGTGATCAGCTCAGGCATCCCTCAGGAGGATTCCCGCTCCTTCGTCAACCTCCAACAGAAACCCTGAATCAGGGAAGTTCTGACTCCCCTTGGAGAGATGAGCGCAATCGCTCTGATCCAGTTTCTGAGAGGCCTTCCACGAGAGCGTAAAATCAACGACGTTCGGATGCCGATCACCTGTTTTTCGTTGGCTCCCCGTGCAAAATATTCCTTCCTGCTGGCAAGGGACTTGGTCTCGCCAACCCCTGAGCCCCAGATCGAACTCACCGAGTCGGAGCCCCTTTCCATCTTGGGCACTGCACGTATTCATTCCGTATGGATCGTGGCTCTCTGTATAGTACACAATCCATTCATTGTCAAAATCCGGGAATTCAATCCGGGTCGGCGGCGATGAATCCTTGGAGATGTTCAACGTGGAATGACAGCGACAGGTGGGATGCTGGGGATTGATCTGGAGGGAACTTCAATCCAGCCGACGCGGCGCACGCGGGCAGGCTGAATCGGTCAATGCTAAAAGGGAGTATTGCCAGATCGTTCTGGATTCGATCCAAAAGAGGCAGGGGAGAAGACTGAAAACGTATTGGGGGCAGGGCTCTTAACCAATCACGAGCTTACCTGGCCAGTGACTTGGCATTTGGGGGCTGACAAGCGGTCAATTCCACACCCTGTTGCTGGACGGGGCGGCCAGCAACGAGAGGGGGGGGAACAACCTCAATAGTCAACCTTTTGGGGGGACTTGCGTCCTTGCATTCGACCCGAAGTTACCGCGGACAGTGCCAGCTGCAACTTCTGTTCGACGGCCTTCAACTCCCTGGAAATTTTCGGCCGTCGGTTCTGGATATCCCGGGGGTCAGTCAATCCATCCAACTTGCTGACGATGTCATCGAGGGTCTCTTCGGTGCGGCGAAGCTCGATCAGTTGTCGCTCTCGCTCCGTCAAACGACTGAAGGCCTGCTGAAGAGCAAGGCGACTGTCGGCCGTGTCGACAGACCGCTCATGCTCGATTGCGACCAGATCCATATACTCGACCCGATCCGTGTCTCGCCACTGCCGGCGCAACAGATCAATGTGGAGATGTCGCAATACCCCACCTGACCAGCTGACAATCGACGCACCTTGCCGGTTATTGAACTTGCGAATCTTGGCAGGCAACCGAAGAAAGAATTCAGACATCAATTCATCCGCTTCGATTGCAGAGTGCCGGCACATCCATTTGCAGGCCCGCGTCAAACTGGCAAGGTAGGTCTGATGATTGATCAGTGTCTGAAAGGATTGGGTATTCCCTGCGGCGGCGGCCAGCGCCAACCGAGTCAACTCTTGAACGGGACTGGGCTCCGGTGGGCTTTCCAGGTAGTTGTCGGAAACGTACTCTTCAAGGTATTGCGTGTGCATAGTAAGAGTCTCCATGTGTGTCCTTACTCTCCCAATCGGGTCTCAAAGGCGACCCGTCGGTAAGGTATGGATCGACCTACCCAAGCGATGATTGACACATCGAGGGGCAAAGTCGGGGCCTGTTTGTTCTTCATAGTCATTCGTCAAGGCCTGTACCGGATTGCATCTTGAGGAGGTACCCAGCTTGACGTTTTTTGTTACAGGGCCGCTATTGGAATCGGGGTCATTCAGTCGAGTAGCTGAAGGTCGATTCGCTTGCGGTGCATCGACACTAAAGAGGGATGGGTGAGCATCCTGCTTCTCTTCTGCCCTGCACTGCTATAGACGATCCGACTTCAGGAAGTTTGTTCGAGCCTGAAAAAAATTTCAGATCTTTTTCAAGCAAGCAATCACGCAGTGGATGGATCAGCATTCTTCTCCGAGAAGCATAGAGGAACCCATCTTCCAGAGAACCATCCGCGACGCAATCCCATCGCAATCTACTTGGATCAGGCTGCCCTCTCCCCCATCAAACAGGACAAGTGATGGACGGATGACATCTTCGACTTTCTCGAACATTCTTCCGGAAATGGGCAATTCTGCTAGCCAGGTGCGCACTTGTCGCCCGGGGCATACTGCCAGCGAGAAGAATATCCATTTCTCCCGACATGAGGCTTTTGGATCCTCTCGTCGAGAAGCCCTCTTGGTGGTATGGCCCAATAGAGAACAATGCGTGTGGGTGAGGAGACTGACGGGCTCCCAGCAACTCCGAGCGAACCCAGAACTGCTTAACACATGACCCAACGATCGTTCAAAAGAACTGGCCAATCATACCGGTCGGGGGAAATAGCCGATTGATAGAGCACGGAATCAGCAGTATTCAGTGGGCACACTGCTACGAATCTGGGAGTGGGGGTGTATATCTGACAACTGGCTTGACCAAGTCGCACAGGGCTCGTGCAAATCAGCACGCCCTGATGGTGGGGTACAGATGTGCTACCAACGCCATCTGATACAAATCCAGCCTGGTCGATGACCAATCTTGTCAAACTGTTGGCCGCCAGATTTTCGGCCTGAACGGTCAGACTAGACAACGCCTGGCCGTTTTCAAGATCTGTCCTGAAAGACGAACCCGGAGATAAACTGATCCCTCGGGCAGCGAATTTCAGATGAGGAGCACGGCAGCATTATAAAGAGATTGAGATTGAAATCAAGCTCAAAACAGGCAATCGATAAAAACGAAACTGGTTCGATCTCCTCCAGCCCCTGCCCCCCAGGCCTTTGCCTGGAGAAGAGGCCGGGCAAGAAGGGAGGGAAATTGACAAGCCCACCAACTGCGTCAATAATGCTTGAGGTATCTTGAAACAGGAAGCCGTTGGAACTGGAATCCTTTCCAAACATTGAGATTTGAGACACAAGGCTCGTTTGCGGAACAATGGGTCTATCTTCTTGATTGGCATGAGATCGGCAAACGAGGAAAAACAGAGAGTACCTGTGTTGGATCAGGCCTGTGTCGAGCCGTAAGGCAACGGAAGGAGGGTAGGCAGTACGGGTCAGGAAATGGGGACCGAGCTGTCTGAACTTTGTTCCTGTAAGGTCCACGTGCTGTCCAAGGAAGGTAGTCATTGGCTTTGGCGATTCCCGCACCTCGGGAAGAACTGAGGTCACCCCCCCCCCAAAGGACAGGCGCGTGGCTCAAGGGGCACCGGGTCTTTCTGAACGAAAGGAGACCCATCCCTGTCCCCCTGCCAACATCTGGTCACCAAAACTTGGAGCAAAGAAAGGGTGATGAAGGTAGAGGCAATTTAGAGGGAGGAAAGTTGCGCCGCGAAATAACCGGACCGGAGGGAAGAGGTGAAGGACGAAAGGACCGTGAACGTGGAGAGCAATCAAAGCGAAGTGACAAATCCTGGTGAATGGTGGCGACAAGTCCGCAGCGATCTTGACCAGAGGATGGAAGCCCTGATGGTCGCGCGACTGGAGCCATTACGAAGAGAAATGCAGCAACTTCAGTCCATGTTCCAAGGATTGGAGCAACGGATCGAGCATGCCGGCCAGCCAGTATGGGAAGAGATGGAAGAGGCTTGGCGGTCGATGGAGAGGGCCATCGCGAGCGCTCGCGAAGCGCAGGCGGAAGCGCATCGTACGGAGGTAGGGGCTGCGGTCGAAGCAGAGAGAAAAGCTGCCCAGGCTCGCCTTGCGGAAACTGAGGAGAGGCTGAGGAGCAGTCGGGAGGTCCTTAGCCGGACACTGCGGTCGCTGGAAGAAAGCTCCAGGCTGGATGAGCTTGCGAAGACAGCAGAGGCGGAAGAGGGCCAAAGGGTCACACTCGACGCCATCCAGGGAGCCATCGAATCGATCTCCTTGCAGAGCAGTCAGCAGGAGGCATTGCTCCAACTGATCGACCAAGTCACCCGCTATGCCCCCCGCTCCATCTTCTTTGTCGTCCGGGCAGGTCAAATCATTGGATGGCGGGTGCGTGGATTTGAGAACGGGCTGACGGATAGTACGGTGACGAGTCTGAGGGGAGGGATCGAGACCGGATCGATCCTCGGAGAATCGCTGCGGACGCAACGAGCAGTCGCCGTGAGCCATCCAACCGCCAATCAAATGGAAGCGGTACTGGGTTCCTACTCCTTTCCCCTTCCCACACGGGCAGTGGCGATTCCACTGGTCGTGCGCGAGAAAGCGGTCGCAGTTCTCTATGTTGACGGCTCCATCGCGCCGGAAGAGGAACAAATCGACCAAGGAGCGATCGAACTTCTCCTGCGAGTGACATCACTGGTAATCGAGCTGCTCTCGATGCGGAAGCAGTTGGTTCCCACAGCTCCGAAATCATCGACCCCTGCCCCACCGGAGCAATTGCCAGCAGAGTCCAGCCGGATCGAGGAGAGCGCGGCGATGCCGGCAGTGAAGGCGGAGTCAACTCCGCCAAGCGATAGAGTCGAGACAATCCCGGCGGGGTTGATGGACCCCGCCCCCTCGTCGTCGTCCGTCCCCGCGGCGCTGAGCCCTGAAGTTTACGAAAAGAGAGGGGATCCCCCTTCCGTAGCGTCAGAAGAGACACCCGCCTGGATGGCGGAAGCCACGCCGGCAATTGAGCCCTCCAACCGGAATGACGAGGTAGAGCAGCAGATCGAGGCCAATCCAGACGAGGAGGCAACCGAAGCGGCGGCGAAGAAAGAGCTGGAAGCGAGAGACGAGACACCACCTTCCCCCTTCTCCATGAGCCCAGAAATGGGACGGATTACGCGCGAAATTCCCGCGGGAGAGATTCCGCTCCTCTCCGAGGATCCAAGAGAGACGGAAAAGAGTGAGCAGGAGGTTCGCGTCCACTTCCCGTTCACGCCAAGTGAGGGGCCCTCTCGGAATGAAGCGGGTTCTTGGGACCACGGAAGAAACCCAAGAGTGGAACCTGCCCCAACGCTCAACCGTCCACCGGCTGAATCCTTGGCAGGGTCCTCTCCCGCGCAGGACGAAATTGAACAGCGTGCCCACAATGACGCACGTCGATTTGCGCGACTGCTCGTCTCGGAGATCAAGCTCTACAACACGTCCAAAGTCCAAGAGGGAAGGCGGAACCTCGACCTCTATGATCGGCTGGCGGAAGAGATTGACCGAAGCCGACAGGTCTATGACAAACGTGTCTCTGCCGAGGTGGCGATGGAGGTTGACTACTACCACGAAGAACTGGTCCAGACGCTCGCAGAAGGCGATCCAGCCAAGCTGGGAGCGAGCTATCCGGGGCCGGCCTTACGTTAAACCATC
>JBMOHS010000064.1:0-19511 GCA_049317725.1 Blastocatellia bacterium | reverse complement strand
GGGTCGAGGAGATGCTGCGCCAGATCCGGCACATTCTTGGGCCGGAACAATGCCAGTTGAGCGTGCTCAGCCAGAATTTCGAGATGACCGCCGGCTACTTCGAGGGGGTCGAGCAGGTTCGCCTCCCGGACATCTTTCCGCCGATGTTGGCCCGGGAGATTCCGAAAGTGGACGGGGTGGTCGCCTGCGAAGGATCGATGTTCAAGAGCAAGTTTGCCAATGCCTTGACAACGATGATGGTGGGAGCGCTCGGCATCGCCGCGGCGCAGAACAAGCTCTCGGTCGGCTACGGCGCGGAAGCTGGAGAGATGGATCCTCTGCTGGCCGGGATGGTCGGTCGCTACTGTGCGAACTCGCTGATCATCACCCGCAACCCTGAGTCTCAGGAGGTACTGGGCCGCCTGGGCGTCTCGACAGAGTTGGGCACGGATACGGCGTGGACCTTCGAACCAGCCCCGACGGCCTACGGGGAGGCGGTTCTGCGCAAGGCGGGCTGGGACGGCAAGGACCCGGTGCTGGTGATCTGCCCGATCAACCCTTTCTGGTGGCCGGTCAAGGCCTCAGTCAGCCGGCTGGCGGCAATGCGGCTCTTCGGGGCCTACCAGGAGAGCCATTATCGCTCCGTCTATTTTCATCGATCCGGGCCGGAGGTCGATCGCGCGTACCGGTTCTACCTCGAATCGATGGCGCGGGCGGTCGACAGGTTTCGACGAGAGCACCGGATCTTCCCGGTGCTGGTCGCGATGGAGGCACTCGACCAACGGGCGTGTGCGCAGATGTCCGATCTGCTCGGTCGGGTTCCGATCTTCTCCTCTGAGACGTACGATATGTACCAGTTGGTGAGCATCTTGCGGGCGAGTCAAATGATGGTCTCCTCCCGGTTTCACGGGATTGTCACCTGTATGCCGGCGATGGTCGCTTCGGCAGGCGTGACTATGGACGAGCGGATCCGCAATCTGATGCACGAGCGAGGGCAGGCCGACCTGCTGCTGACGGTCGACGATCCAGATCTGGAGGAGAAGCTTGGCGGGATCCTGCTCCGGCTGTTCACCGAGCGGGAGTCGATCGCCGAGGGGATTGGGCGAACCGTTGCCCGCAATCTGAAGATGATGGCCCGCATGGGAACCTACTTCGAAGCCCACGTCCAGCGGCGCTATCCGGAGTTTCCCATCCGGCAGGGGCTGCAGCATTGGTCCGCCTACCTCCCCTCGATGAACAGTTCGCTGCACAAACTGCTGGAGAGGTACGGAGAGGCCTGAGCCGCGGGCAAGGAGGGGCAGGAATGAACTTGAAGGGAAACGGGAGCAACTTTCTCGAGCGCATCTGGGAGCAGCTCACGGCCAGCAGGGACCGATCGGTGATCCAGGAGATCCTCATTCGGGAGGGGGAGGAGTCGACCGAAAAGAGGGCTGCCACGGGGGAAGAACTGCTGGCACGAGTCGGAATCGCGCGTCGTTTTCTGCGCCAACTGGGCATTAAGCCAGGGGAGAGGTGTGGACTGCTCGCGGCCAATGGCCTCGACTGGGTGGCCCTCGACTTGGCAATGATGGCGGAGGGGATTGTCGTCGTTCCACTCTATGCGCGCCAAGCCCCAGCCGAACTGGGTTACATGCTGCGCGATTGCGGAGCGACCCTCGTCTGTTGCGGAACGCCGGCCTTGCGGGAAGGGCTCGCGGCACAGTGGGTCGAGGCCCCGCCCCGCATGGTCGTCTTCGACGAGATCTTTGCGACTGGCGATACGGGAGAGAGTCTGCCACCGATCGCGCGGGCGGATGACTCCCTGGTGACGATCATCTATACCTCTGGGACCTCGGGCGAACCGAAAGGGGTCATGCTGACCATGGGCAACATCAATCACATGGTGCCCTGCACGCTGGGACGGCTCGATCAATTGATGGAAGGACGAACCAGTCCATCGCAACCCGACCAGATCTTTCACTACCTCCCCTTCTGCTTCGCCGGATCCTGGATTCTGCTCTTGACAGCCCTCTCGCGGACAAGCCTCCTCTCCCTCTCGATGGACCTCAATCGACTGGCAGAGGAGCTCAAGGTCGCCGCACCGAACTACTGCCTCAACGTTCCGACGCTGCTGGAGCGGATTCGGACGGGAGTGGAAGGACAGATCGCCAGCAAACCTGCGCTGATTCAGACCATCTACGGAAAGGGAAAGGCCGCGTGGATACGGCGGCAGGAAGGAAGGGCCACGGGCAGCGATTGGCTATGGGAGGCGCTGGCGAGACGGCTCCTCTTCCGACCGATCCGCGGGAAGATTGGACCGGCACTGGCCGCACTGATCTGCGGCTCGGCCCCGCTGTCGCGAGAGACGCAGCTCTTCTTTCTGATGCTCGGAATCCGGGTTCTGCAGGTCTATGGGCTGACGGAGACGACGGCGATCTGTACGATGGACGACCCGCGCAACTTCCGACCGGGGCGGGTCGGTCCCGCGATACCGGGGATCGAGATGCGACTCGGGGAGGGAGATGAGATCCTCGTGCGAGGCCCGAATCTCTTCCCGGGCTACTGGAATCGCCCAACGCAGACCGCGGCAGTTCTCCAGGAGGGCTGGTTCCGGACAGGGGATCAGGGAGCGATCGACGAAGCGGGCAACTGGTCGATCATCGGGCGGCTCAAGAATCTCCTCATTCTCAACTCCGGCCATAATGTGGCGCCGGAACCGATCGAGGAGAAGATTCTCAATCGCCTGCCGACCGCCGCGCAGTGCATCGTCTTTGGCAATGATCGAAGCTTCCTGACGGCCCTCATCACTGGCCCAATCAGTCGAGACGAGATCGAGGCAGCACTGGGAGAAGTCAACCAGGAACTTCCGCATTACAAGCGGGTGCTCGGCTTTCACCACGAAGTGGCCCCCTTGACGATCGAGAGTGGGCTTCTCACCGCCAATGGGAAGGTCAAGCGGGACGGGATCGCGACCGCTTTTGGCACGCAGATCAATGCGCTCTATGACGCACGGCGCACGGACTGACCAGATCCCGGCAAAGGCGGCCTTTCGCCGGTGAGCAAGGAGAGGGAATGCTGACACTAGGATTGGTCTTTTTGCTCTTTCTCTTCTTTTTCAGCATTATGTTTCTCCTCGCGCTCGGGGGGCAAGGAATGCGCGAGACCCTCGAAGAGGAGCGGGAGGCAGAGAGGAAGGAAGCAGAGGAGCGGGAAGAAGGCGTATAAGGCCTCTTCTCTGCTTGACCATCAAAAGCAAGGGAGAGCGGCGAATGGAGACGATCCAGGAGAGGAGAGACAGAGGGTGAAGGAGGGCTACCAGGCGACCACGCTCTCGTGGAGCCTCGACGAAGGGATCATCGACCTGCGATTGCATCGCGATCCGTGCAACGAGATCGGGACGCAGACGATTGAGGACCTTGAGCGATTCCTCGAAGCGCACGAGAAGCTGCAGGAGAGAGCGCACGCGTTGATCATCCGCAGCGAGCAGCGCGCGGGATTCTGCGCCGGGGCGGACCTGCGGGAGCTCCATGCCGGGGCGAGCGCGATGGGATTCGCGAAAGCGGCCCCACAGGTCCGCGGGTTTCTGCGACGGATTCACCAAGTGATGAACGGGCTGGATGCCTCTCCCCTGGTGACCATTGCTGCCGTGCACGGAGTCACCTTCGGTGGGGGATTTGAGTTGGCCCTGGTCTGCGACCTGATCATCGCCGAGAAGATGGCACGGTTCTGTTTTCCGGAGCTGCGGTTGGGGCTGATTCCCGGCTTTGGGGGAATTCCACGGCTCAAGCGGGATCTGGGCAACGCGGTCGTCCGGGATCTCCTCTTGACCGGTCGCAGCATCAACGCGACCCGGGCGCACACGGTCGGGCTGGTCAGTCAATTGGTTGGGGAGGGAGAAGCTCACCGCGTGGCCCGCTTGACCGCCGCGCAACTGGGAAAGTTTGATCCGACGACCCGCCGAACCGCCAAACGGTTCATCAAGCCCATCCCCTACGCTGAACTGGAGGAAGAGATCGAGACCTTTTGCGACCTCTTCACCCGTCCAGCGGTCGAAGAAGGGCTTCGCCGATTTGTCGAAAGCACGGATGCGCAACCATACCTTCCCTGATCGTGGAGAGAAGGAGGTCGTCCCCCTCTGCGGTTGGGGAGGGTTGCCACGTGGGCAACGCGGACTGCCCCTCGATCTGCGAGCAACGGGAATGCTGACAGGAGTCTGAGATTTCATGAGCCAACAAAGAAGAGCCAAGATCACCGCGCTGGGGAGGTACGTACCGCCGCGGGTGGTGAGCAATGCAGAGATCGCCCAGATGGTCGAGACCAGCCACGAATGGATTGTCGAGCGATCGGGGATTCACGAGCGGCGATGGGTCGAGCGGGGAGTCGGCAGTTCCGATCTGGCGGTCAAGGCCATCGAGCAACTGTTGGAGACGCGCGGGATCAGCGCCGATGAGATCGAGTTGATCATCGTCGCCACCGTCACCCCCGATATGATGTTCCCCTCGACGGCCTGCCTGGTGCAACACAAGATCGGGGCGCACCACGCCTGGGGCTTCGATATTCTTGCCGCCTGCTCCTCCTTCCTCTACGCATTGACGACAGGCGCGCAGTTCATCGAATCGGGTCGCCACCGCAAGGTGCTGGTCGTCGGTGCCGATGTCATGAGTTCGATCATCAACCCGGAGGATCGAACGACCCTGGTCCTCTTCGGGGACGGTGCCGGCGCCGTCCTCCTCGAACCGACGGAAGAGGGAGAGGAGACAGGAATCCTCGACTACCACCACGAGATCGATGGCAGCGGCGGGGTTCACCTCTACATGCCCGCCGGCGGAAGTCTGCGCCCCGCCTCGCATGAAACCGTCGATCAGAAGATGCACTACGTCCACCAAAGCGGACAGCAGGTCTTCAAGTTCGCCGTCCGGAAGATGGAAGAGCTGAGTACGGGGATGCTGGCTCGCCACGGGCTGCACGGGGAGGACCTCGGGTGCTTCATTGCCCATCAGGCCAATCTGCGGATCATCGACTCGACGGCCGGAAAGATTGGACTGCCCCCCGAGAAGGTGATCAAGAACATCCACAAGTACGGAAATACCACCGCGGCGACGATCCCGCTCGCCATCGGAGATGCCATCGACGAGGGCAAGCTCAAGAAAGGGGACTTGGTCCTCTTCGCGGCGGTGGGGGCAGGCTTCACCTCTGGCACGGTCTTGGCGCGGTGGGCCATCTGATCGTCCGGAGATCTCTGGCTCCGGGATAAGCCCGACTTCTCCCGGGCAAGTGAATGAGAGAGAGTGGGGAGACGAAAGGAGCAGCAGATGCGTACGCTCGAACAGACTGTCGACGAGATCCTGTCATTGGCCGCAACCCACTTCCGGGTCGAGCGAGCCGGCCTCTCGGCGACTGACGACTTCTTCAAAAAACTTGGAATCAACAGTTTGCAGGCACTCGACCTGCTGACCCGGCTGGAGAACCACTTTCAGGTGGAGCTTCCCGATTATGAGGTCCAAGGGGTGAGTGATTTCCAGACCCTGGCGGAGCGGATTCAGCGTCGGCTCTGAGGCTGGAGGGGGAAGAGGGAGAGACGAAGATGGCTCAAAACCCGCCCAATACCGGAATCGGGATGATCGATCTGTCGCAGCAGGAATCCCTGGGATCGGCGCTGCAAGCGGCCTGTGATCGATTTGCGGAAGAGACCTGCCTGATCGAGGCCGATCGGGAACGAGAGAACCACCGGTTGACCTACGGCCAATTCCGGGAAGCGACGCGAGGCTTGGCCGGGTTTCTCGCCGAGGAGGGGATCGGGGCCGGCGGGCGGGCAGCGATCGTCATGACCAACCAGTCAAAATGGTTGGTGGCGGCGGCGGCCATCTTCCACCGGGGCGGCGTCCTGGTTCCAGTCGATTACAAGTTGACGGCTGACGAGCAGGTGTCGATCCTCGCGCACAGCCGGGCGGAGGTCCTGGTCACCGAGTACCCCTTCTGGCGGGCGATGACGCAGTCGGCTGCCTACCGGGGACAGCGGGAGGCAGGAACGCTCGCCCTGCGGCGCGTAATCCTCACAGAGGCCCCCCGGGACGAGGATCTGGCGGGCGCGATCCTCTGGGAATCGGCCTTGGCGCAGGGACAGGCAGGAGCGGAGGAGAAGCGCGCGCTGGTCAGACGGCAGCGTTCGGACTGGGCCTGTATCGTCTACTCTTCGGGTACGGGGGGGCAGCCGAAGGGCTGCGTCATGACCCACGACAACTACCTGGAGCAGTGCCTCTCGCTGACCTCGCTCTATGCCTTCTGGCCAGGGGTGCGGTACCTCAGCATTCTGCCGACCAACCACGCGATCGACTTCATGGTCGGCTTCATTGGGCCCTTCGTCTGTGGCGCGACGGTGGTTCATCTTCGGACGTTGCGGCCAGAATATGTGCGGGAGGCCTTTTCCCGATTCCAGATCACCTATGTTGCGCTCGTTCCCCTGATCCTGCGCAACCTGCAGATTGGATTGGAGAAGCGGTTTGCCGAGCTGCCACCAGCCAAGCGGGCGATCTTTGGCCTGCTGCGCGGGATCAATCGACGATTGACGGTGAAGCGACCCAATCTGGAGCTGAGCCGACGGTTGCTCCGGCAGGTCCACGAGGCCTTTGGAGGTGAGTTGCGGGCGATCTTTACGGGAGGAGCGTTCTCCGATCCCGCGATGCTCCAGTTCTTCTATGATCTCGGCATTCAGGTCGGGAATGGCTACGGCTTGACCGAGGCGGGAACGGCCTTGACGCTCAATGACTTCGAGCCTTTCCGGGCAGACACCGTCGGGCGCCCGCTACCGGGGGTCGTGCTACGCATCGATCGTCCCGATGCCGAGGGGATTGGACAGGTCGTCGTCCGTGGGCGAACGGTGATGTCCCACTATCTCGACGATCCCGAGCTGACCGCCGAGACGATCATCGACGGCTGGTTGCAGACGGGGGATCTCGGGCGGATCGACGCGATGGGCCACCTCCAACTCTTCGGCCGGATGAAGAACATGATCGTCACCGAAGAGGGCAAGAACGTCTACCCCGAAGATATCGAGAGCGCCTTTGAGGGGCTCCCGGTCAAAGAGTTCTGTGTTTTTGCCGCCAACTACATCTGGCCGGAACGCTCGATGATGGGAGAGAAGCTGGTGATCGTTGTCCACCCGGAACCGGGAGAGAAGGTAACACCGGCGCTGATCACCGAAATCGCCCAACGCAATCGCCGACTGCTCAATTTCAAGCGGGTGAGCGGGCTGGTCAGTTGGGAGGACGACTTTCCGCGCACCGCCTCGATGAAGATCAAGCGCGGTGTCCTGGCCGAGCAGATCCGCACGCAATCCGAGCGGGAGGAGGCGATCCGGCCACTCGACTGAACGGGAAGAGAGGGGAGCGGAGGACAGGGCGTCATGAGCGAAACCTATTTGGCGATCGTCAATCCAGCGGCCGGATTTGGCAAGTGTGGCAAGTTGCTGGGCCCCGCTCTCGAGCGGCTGCGAACGGCTGGCATTCGCTTCGAGGTGGCCATGACCGAACGCGCGGGCCACGCAACGATCCTGGCCCGGGAGGCGTTCCAAGCGGGCGTTCGCCGTTTCATCGCGGTGGGCGGCGATGGAACTGCCTTCGAGATGGTCAATGGGCTCTTTCCTGATGCAGAGGGTGCCGAGGAGCCTCCTTGGCTGGGGTTTCTTCCCCTCGGAACGGGAAACTCTTTCCTGCGTGACTTCACCGATCGGGGCGCCGAGGACGCACTGCAAGCCCTCATCGAAACGCGGACACGCCCCTGCGATGTGATTCGGCTGCACCACACGGCCGGCTTCGTGCACTATATCAACATCCTCAGTTTCGGTTTTGTCGCCGATGTCTGCACGCTCACCAATCGGCGGTTCAAGCCGTTCGGAGCGGCTGGCTATGGCTTGGCCGTGGTTCTCTGCCTGGCCAACTTTCACAAGCAGGTGATTCCGCTGCGACTGGATGGAGTTTGGGAGGAAAACTCGCCGGCGACGGCCCTCCTGATCTTCAACAACAGCAAATTCACGGGCGGCCACATGATGCTGGCCCCGAATGCGGAGATCGGGGATGGACAGATCGAGATCGTCCGGTGGTCGGCCGACCGCTTCGATTTTATTCGCCATTTCCCGAAGTGTTACGACGGTTCGCACGTCCACCATCCACTGGTTTGGCAGGGGCGCGCGGCGCGGATCGAGATCGACCTTCCAGCGCCGACCGACATCATGATCGACGGCGAGGTAATGACGGTGCAGTGCCAATCGCTCGAGGTCCTTCCTGGGGCCTTGCGCGTCGTCATCTGAGGAGGTCCCCGCAGGCCTTGCTCCCGACTGGAGAGCCCCCCGCATGAGCTTGAGACAGATCGAATCGGATATTCGCTTCCATCCAGCGCACCGCTGGGAGAGCCTCTCCGCGGCCCGAAAAGCCTACCACGTCGGCCGGACCCTCCTCCGCTGGCTGCTTTGCATTCTCTTCTTCTTTCCGGTCTGCAGCGCTCTGGTCCTGATGGGAGTGGTCATCGACCCGCGGCGAAATGACAGGCCCCAGCGCTGGCTCTTCCGGAATATCCTGCGGGTGGCCGGGGTTGGCCTGGAGGTTCGCTGCGCCCCGGGGTTCGACCGTCACCGGACAAGCCTCTTTGTCTGCAATCACATCGACCTCTGGGACGCATTCATCATCTACTCGGCCATTCCCCAGTTCGTGCGGGGACTCGAGCACGAATCCCACTTCAAGATTCCCGCCTACGGCTGGATGATGAAGCGATTCGGAAATGTGCCGGTCCCACCGGAGGGAAACCTCGGCAAGTACCGGCAGATGATGAAGCTGGCACGGGCCTCCCTCGACCGGGGGGTCAGCCTGATCGTCTTTGCCGAGGGCTCGCGAACCTTGGACGGTTGGGTCGGGACCTTCAATCCGGGCGTCTTTCGCATGGCCGTGCAGTTTGGCTATCCGATCGTGCCGATGAGCATCGTCGGCGCCTTTGAGTTCAGCCGCAAAGGAGACTGGAAGCTCTTCCCTTCCAAGATCGTCGTTCATCTGCACGAACAGATCGAGACGACAGGCCTTGGCAAAGAGGCGATCGAGCCCCTGCGATCGCGGGTCCAGGCGATCGTCTCGCGCCCCGTCGATGCCTACTACGGAACGGCGGAGCAGGAGCAGCCAACGGACGAGACGCCACCCATCGTCGCCTGACCAGAGAGCACCGACTCGGCGCTCGAGGTCTTTCGTGATGAAGGCGGGATCGCCGCACCGCCGATACTCGGCGGGTGACCCGATCGGCACGTTGACCGCTCCCGGTCGCAAGAAGGAACGCCGCTGGCGAGTGAGATCGAAGAAGCCATCGAGGTGCAGGGGCACCACCGGAATCCGGAGCTGAAAGGATCATCACGCCCGGCGACCAAGTTCCCGCGCCTCGTCGAGCCAGCGGGCACGCAGCTCGGGACGGGACCGCCGCACCGGACCGAAGTTGCTGACGCGCACCGGCTTGATCCCGCAGAATTCGAGGATCGTCCGCTTCATCTGCTGATGTCCAGGAGCGCGGCTGACCCAGCGGAAGTACCACGGAGGCGACCCCGTCGTTACCAGCAGATGGGCCGAACGTCCGGTCAGCAGCCGGTCCCAGAAGGGATCCCTCTCGTGAGATTTGAACTCACGTTTCGCGTAATTCAGTCAGCACTTCTGACATTGGTGTCGTTAGACAATGATAAATGTCTTCAGAAAAGTTGAGCAGGTTCAAAATCTTGCGCTGCAAGTCCGTGAGTGGTGTTTGGTGCCATTGACCGTCGGCGCGAAACATAGACTGGCCAGTGAATGATTGCAGAAGAGCTTCAGCCGTTGGGCGCGCGGTCGCTTTCCTGGGCTGTCCCTTGGTCAGCCCCACAATTTTCGAGGCTTCAGACTTTTGAGTGGACAAGCTGAAGCTTCATTGAAATGAAGGGGGGCCAGTACCGGGTTTGCAGGCCTCCGGCTCCCCGCGTTCCTGTCTACTTGATCATCGCGCCAGAAGGTGGGGACGATCGGTTGCTCCTCGACAGCAGAGTGGCAGATGGCGGTGGCAGCAAAGAACCACCCAGCGCTGGCGGCGATTGTTCCCCAGGCCTTTGTTGCCGGTGTCGGCCGCTTCCCTCCCTACATTGCACGGGGATGGGCGGCTGGCCCCGGCCCCGCCCACCCATAACCAACCCGACCGCTTCACCTACGACCCGGCGAATCCAGTCCCCCCCCTCGGCGGCAACGTCTGCTGCACCGGCAATGCCATTGCCGGGGGTGACTTCGATCAACGGCGCATCGAGGGGCGGCCTGACGTCCTCGTCTATTCGACGGACCCACTCACCGAGGGGATCGAGGTGAGTGGCCCGATCGAGGTGACGCTCTTCGTCTCCTCCGACGCGAAGGATACGGACTTCACCGTCAAACTGATCGACGTCGAGCCGGACGGCAAAGCCTTCAACCTCGACGAGACGATCCAGCGGATGCGGTACCGGAATGGCTATGACAAACCACTCGTCTGGATGGAGCCCTGAAAGGTCGCCAAGGTGACCTTTCAACCCCTGACGACGAGCAACTTCTTCGGAGCGGGCCATCGAATCCGCCTCGAGATCTCGAGCAGCAACTTTCCCCGTTTCGATCGCAACCTCAACACGGGCGGACGGAACTACGACGAAGCGCAAGGGGTCGTCGCACGCAATGCCGTCCACCACTCCGCCCAGTACCCGTCGGCCGTCACCCTCTCGGTCATCCGCAAGTGAGCGAATGATCAGCGCACCCCTCACACCCGACGACCAAGCGCCCGCGCCGCGTCGAGCACGCCTGGACAGTGCCTTGTCAGTTGGCGACCTTTTCTGTTCTGGGGGATCGGTCGAGGTGTAACGGCTCCTCTGGTCCAATTAATCACCTTAATCGCCGCGATTGGCTTGGAAGGGAAGCTCTTGCATTTATTGGGGAGATGGACTATGTGTCTTCCTGTGTACTGACCCACCTGCAGAATTGGCCTCGCAGAGGCTGAGAACAGATTCAGTATCTATTCAGTTTCTCTATAGTTGTAGCCCAGTATTTGCAGTGAGGCGCGAAAGACCATACGACGCCCCGATCCGCACACGTCCCTGGCCGATGGTTCAAGCCGATGGTTGACCGTTGAGCCGGACTTGGTGTGGTGGAGAGTCGTCGCTGAATGTTGGAAATGATACCCGAGAACAACGAGGTATCGAGCATCTACCCTGAGACACGTCAAGGAGACCAACCATGAAGGATTGTTTGGATGGGGGAATCTGGTCACAGACCAGGTCTTGTATAAGTGTTGTTGGCCAAGTCTGGCTGATCGCGGTCTTGGTCAGTCTGGGCGCCATGGCGCAGATCAAATCGAGCACGATCACCGGGTTGGTGACCGATGCGACCGGGGCCGTCATTCCTGGGGCGACGGTGACCGTCATCAATGAAGAGACCAACATCTCGACCGGGGTAACGACCGATACGACCGGCGGATTCACGGTACCGTATCTCGCTCCGGGTACCTACCGGGTTCAAGTGGAAAAGAATAACGCGGGGTTCTCGAAGGCAGTGCGGACCGGCATCCAGGTCTCCACCGCGCAAACCGTGCGAGTCGAGATCGCCCTCCAGGCAGGAGGAGCGACCGAGACGGTCACGGTGACCGCCGATGCGGCAACGCTGCAGACGACCAACGCGACGGTTGGCGGTGCAGTCAATGAGCGGGTGATTCAGACCCTTCCCAACATTAACCACAACCCCTTCAACTATGTCGCCCTGCAGGCAGGCGTCACCCCGCGCGGCGCCTTCAACAACACCCAGAGCACAACCTCTTTCGGAATCGGAATCGATGGTCGGCGTCAGGCTTCGGCGATTGGCATCAATGGCGGCTCGGCCTTCTCGAACGACATTCAGCTGGATGGAGTCAGCGTGCAGGGATCGGCCTGGAACGAAGTAGCGGTGCTGCCCAACCAGGACGCGCTCCAGGAGGTGCGCACGATCACCAACAACTACTCCGCCGAGTATGGTCGCGCGCAGGGAGTGGTCATCTTCACGACCAAAGGTGGCAGCAACGACTATCACGGCACTGCATTCTGGCGAATCCGCAACGAGGCGCTCAACGCCAACTCCTTCACCAACAACGCCCAGAACATCGGTCGAGGACCATTCAAGTCCCACACCTACGGCGGCACCTTTGGTGGTCGGATCATCCGTGACCGTGCCTTCTTCTTTGCCAGCTATGAAGGGCTCGAATTCAACCGCAACTATGACTATCTGAAGACCGTGCCGACGGCCAAGGAGAGAGTTGGCGACTTCAGCGAGACCTATATCAATGTCGGCGGCCGAGCCGTCCCGGTCAAGATCTTCGATCCCTTCAGCGCGACGAGGATCGGAACAACCTCCCAGTACAATCGAACGCAGTTCGCGACAGTGACGACGCCTGACGGGCTGGTTCGGACCGCCCCATTGCCGTCCAACCGGCTCAATGCCGCCGGTCTCAAGCTGCTTCAATCCTATCCCTTGCCAAACCGCCCCCCGAACGACATCTTCAACGTCAACAACTTCTTCTACCGCGGCCTGCAGCAGTTCTCGAAGAACAACATCAACTCGCGCGTCGACTACAATTGGCGCAGCCACAACTTCTACGCCACCGGCGGGATCCAGCTCGGGAACATCCTCACGCCGCGTTCGTGGGGGGGAGACAATCCGTTCTACAGCCGGAATGAATTTGTGGGAAACCAGCAACCAGACAAGAACCCCTACATCTCGATCGGCGACACGTGGTCCATCTCACCCAATCTGGTGCTCGACATTCGCTATGGGCTCAACCGGATCAAGAGCGACAACGAGGTCGATCTCTTCCCGGACTTCAACTACGATCCCTTCGGCATACCGAAATCGATTCTCGCACTCGACCAGACGGGTGGTGCCATGCCGTTCTTCGGTCCTGGACGAGTCAGCAATCTCAATGAAGGAACCTTCCTCCACAAACGGGAGCGACAGACCAACTCGGACTTCAATGGGAGCATGACTTGGACCCACGGAAAATGGACACACAAGTTTGGCGGGACCTACCGGGTGCTCCTCTCGAACTACACCGACTTGGCGGACTCCTTCTTCATCCAGACGGGGGATCAGTATACGCGGGCCAACATCAACGCCGACGGCTCGACCACCGGTCTGCCGGCGACGCCGGACGCGTCGTTCAATGGCCTCGGAATCGCTTCGATCGCGCTGGGGGCCGGATTCCTCGAGGTCCGCTCCGGTTTCACGGTCAAGCTCGCCCTCGCGCAGAAGTATGGGGCGGTCTACACTCAGAACGATTGGCGAGCGACCGACCGGCTGACCCTCAACTTCGGTCTGCGTTACGATGTGCAGCCCGGTCCAACTGAGCGATTCAACAATATCAGCGCGATCGATCTGGATCAGCAAAATCCATTTGGGACTGCCGGACGAATCATCTTCCCAGGGGTCAACGTCGATCGCCGCAATATGTGGCCGACGGAGTATGACAACTTCGGGCCCCGGTTTGGCGCGGCCTTCCAGGTCTCTCGATCGCTCGTCATGCGGGGCGGTTACGGTCTCACCTATGTCCCCTCGAACACCGGGTACAATGATGGTCCCGGATTCTATGGCGCGGGTCCGTTCACCCCGGCGACCAGCTCGACCGGTCTCAACGCCGGCAACAACTCCGTTCCGTATGGTGCGACTCCAGCGGGGGTGCTGATTGGCCCTTTCAACGCCGAGATCGTCAATCCGATCGTCCAGCCAATTGGGGCCGACGAAAAGAATCCAGGAATCTACGGCGGCCTGGTTCGCCGTTTTCCCCAGGACTACAAGAACGGGCGGGTGCAGCAGTGGAACCTTTTCTTCGAACAGAAACTTGGCAACAACTGGCTGATTTCCGCGGGCTATCTTGGATCGAAGGGAGACCGTCTGCAGATCACCTTCCTGCCGATCAACAGCGCGCAACTGGTCGATCCAGCCCTCACCAAGCAGTGGCGTGACGCCTATGTCGCGAGCAATGGGACGACCAATCCGTCGACGCAGCAGGTCCCCAATCCATTCCAGCCAGCGAGCGGACCGCTGATTCCATTTGGTAGCGGCAATATCAGGAACCGGACGATCCAGCGGATCGAGGCGGCCTTCCAGTATCCGCATCACGGC
Organism: Blastocatellia bacterium; assembly: GCA_049317725.1. Classification (GTDB taxonomy): domain Bacteria; phylum Acidobacteriota; class Blastocatellia; order RBC074; family RBC074; genus CAIOZW01. Next base: position 5,400 of record JBMOHS010000064.1, on the reverse strand, counting down.
AACTCGATCCACCGGACGGTCGGAACCTCCGACTACCATGCGATGCAGCTCCAGGTCACCCGATCTTTCGCCAACGGGCTCCAGTTCAATGCCCACTACACGTGGTCGAAGCAGATCGAGATGAGCAACTACAATGCCCAGAGCAACAATGGGTATGGCGACAGCACCTCCAACTACTTCGCGAACATCCGGCCAGAACTCTACCGGACCAATCGAAAGCCCTCGACCAACGACATGCCCCACCGGTTTGTCAGCTCTTGGGTCTATGACCTGCCGATTGGTGGCGGGAGGTGGATCGACCTCAAGAGTGGAGCGCTCAACAGTGCGATCGGCGGCTGGCGGTTGGGTGGGTCATTGACGATCCAGAGCGGACTTCTCGCCCAGATCGCTGGAGGGGCGACCAACAGCATCAATGGACTTCCAGACCTGGTCAACGGTGTCGCCTTCGAGGTGCCGAAGGAACTGCAGAAGTGGTACGACGGCAGGACCTCGGTGACGCTGCCAAGCGGTCGGGTCATCACCCCCTGCAACCGCTGCTTCCTGAAGTACAACATCGACGCTTTTGCCGGTCGGGTCGTGACCACGCCAAATGGAGCAAGGGTGCCGGATCTCTTCTGGTATGGCACCGCCGCGGCTGGCTACTCAGGGATCCGGTCTCCGCTGATCTGGAGCAGCAACATGTCGATCGAGAAGACCTTCCGCTTCCGGGAGCGATACTCGATCGAGCTGTCGGCCCAGGCATCGAACGTCTTCAACAACACGCAGTTTCGCGGCGGCATCAACACGAGCACTGGCGGGACGGTCTTGCCGGCAACGGTGACCGCCAACCCGACCCAGAACCTGAAGGTTGGGCAGTTGCAGAACTCTGGCTCCTTCGGCACCTTCGGTCAGGGGGCCTATGACCCCCGACAGATCGAGATGGTCATGAAGTTCCGCTTCTAAGGAGCTTCCCGTTCTCGCGTGGGAGGGAGATCAGGTCGGCCGTTGTCGCCGATCTGATCTCCTCACCCAAACCGGGCAGGCCATTAAGCCCGGCGACCAAGTTCCCGCGCCTCGTCGAGCCAGCGGGCACGCAGCTCGGGACGGGACCGCCGCACCGGACCGAAGTTGCTGACGCGCACCGGCTTGATCCCGCAGAATTCGAGGATCGTCCGCTTCATCTGCTGGTGTCCAGGAGCGCGGCTGACCCAGCGGAAGTACCACGGAGGCGACCCCATCGTTACCAGCAGATGGGCCGAACGTCCGGTCAGCAGCCGGTCCCAAAAAGGATCCTTCTCGTGATATTTGAAGCTGAATCCGGGAAGAAGACAGCGATCGAGAAACCCCTTGAGCAGGGCCGGCAATCCCCCCCACCAGATCGGATAGACAAAGACGAGGTGCTCGGCCCAGCGGATCTCCTGCTGCGCTCGAACAAGATCGGGCTCAAGCGATTGCTCGCCGCGCGTCTGCTCGCGAAGGATCGGATCAAAGGCGAGCTCCCCCAGCTCGAGAAGGTGAACCTCATGCCCAGCCGTCTGGGCCCCCTCGACGTAGCAACGACTGAGCGAGCCACACAGGCTCTCCCGCCGTGGATGTCCCAGCACCACCAGGATCTTCTTCCTCTTCTCGCCCATGCCGCTTCTCCCTGTCATTCAAATCTGGCAGCCACGTGCTGCTGCTTCCCAACACTTCCCATCTTGCCGCCGACCGCCTCCCGCTGGCAAGCCGCGCCGGCAGGAATGGTCCCTGTCAGCCCCTGCACCGCGGCCACTGTGCCGGGATCGGGGTGTGCCGGTTGTCGCCAAGCTGCCCAGCGACTATAATTACCTCTTTCCGCGATCAGCAGACCATACAGGGGACAGGAGCAGCAACGAGTGAGCAAACGGGACTACTACGAGATTCTCGGCGTCGGCCGCCAGGCCACCGATCAAGAGTTGAAGAGCGCCTACCGCAAGTTGGCCATGCAGTACCACCCGGATCGGAACCCAGGGGACAGCGAAGCCGAAGAGCGCTTCAAAGAGCTCAACGAGGCCTACGGGGTCCTCTCGAACACCGAGACGCGCGAGCGCTACAACCGTTTTGGCCACGCTGGAGTCGGCTCCTCGGCGGCCTCTGCCCCCTGGAGTAACCAAGGCTTCAGCGGATTCGAGGAGATCATTGGCGACCTCTTCGGAGATCTCTTCGGCGGCGGCCGCGCCGGGTCACGCCGTGGAGGAGCCCAACGTGGCTCCGATCTGCGCTACGATATGGAGATCACCCTCGAAGAGGCGGCCAAGGGCCACCGGACACAGATCGAGATTCCCCGGCTCGAATCCTGTGAGACGTGCGGGGGCAGCGGGGCGGCGGCAGGCAGTACCCCCGTCCCCTGCGCGACTTGCGGGGGGGCTGGGCAGGTCCGCTTCCAGCAGGGCTTCTTCTCCGTCAGCCGCACCTGCCATCATTGCCGCGGAGTTGGTCGCACGATACCCAACCCCTGCCGTACCTGCCAGGGAGCGGGGCGAAGGGAACGACAGCACCGCCTTGAGGTCAGAATCCCGGCTGGTGTCGATACAGGATCTCGCCTCCGACTCAGCGGCGAGGGGGAGGGAGGCGTCGGGGGCGGCCCAGCCGGAGACCTCTACGTCGTGCTCCACGTCAAGGAGCACGAGCTCTTCGAGCGGCAGGGCAATAACCTCTACGTCCAAGTGCCGATCACCTTCTCCCAGGCCGCCCTCGGCGCGCAGATCCAGGTTCCCACCCTCGACGGAGAGGAGGAACTGACCATTCCTGAGGGCACGCAGACCGGGACCATCCTTCGGCTCAAAGGCAAAGGGATCGTCGCCCTCCAAGGCCATGGCCACGGCGATCTCTTTGTCGTCGCCACCGTCACCACTCCCTCCAAAGTGACCCGCGAGATGAGGAAACTCTTCGAACAACTGGCTCAACTTGAGGAGAAGGCCCAACACTCCGTTACTCGCCGCCTCGGGGAGAAGGTCAAGGACATCTTTGGGTGAACCCTTTCCCCTCCCGCCTTCGGAGAGAGGCTCTGACAATCTTGCGCCGAGCCTCCTGATCGTGTACGGTTCGCTCTGACCACAAGATATAGGGCCCCTTGAGATTGGCAACAAAAGCGGGCTGGCGGAGGAGTGCCCCTGCCCCTCAAATGACCGAAACGAAAGGACCGCGCATGAATCAGAAGGGAAAGGGGATTGTCGTCCTGCTGGTCGGCGGCCTGCTCCTCTGGTGGTTTATCGCTCGAATTGACACCGCGGCGGTCGGACAACACCTGCGTGAGGTCAAGCCCTGGCCCCTCCTCATCGCCAGCCTCCTGATCAACCTGACACTCGTCTTCCGCAGCGTGCGCTGGCAGATCCTCCTCGCCCCCGTCGTCGCAGTGCCCTATCGCCCCCTCTTGGCCGCGACATCGGTGGGATTCGGGAGCATCTTTATCATTGGACGTGTCGGGGAGATCATCCGGCCGGCGGTTCTCAGCCTGCAGCAACGGCTACGACCCAGCTTGACGGTCGCCTCGATCTTCGTTGAACGCCTCTTCGATACGACCGCAGTTGTCCTGCTCTTCTCTCTCAACCTGGTCTTCTACTCCCTTCCAGCGGGAACGCCGGCCAAGATTGCCCAAGTCGCGGCGATGCGGACCCTCGGAGGAATGCTGGCGCTAGGTGTCTTCCTTGGGATCAGTGTTCTCCTCTTGCTGCGTTGGCGATCTGTCTGGGTCCGCACCCTGCTGCTGGAGCGGCTCTACCCGTTGGCTCCCCGCTTGATGAGGCCCGTCCTCAACTTTGTCCACCACCTCACCGACAGCCTCGCCGTGCTGACCAACCTCCGTGCCCTATGCTTGACGACAGCCTCAACGGGGCTCGTCTGGGGAACTGGGATCGTGGCGAGTTGGCTCGTCTCCTTTGCCTTCGACGTCCATTTCTCTCTTCAGGAGCTGATCTTCCTTATGGGTTTTGGCATGGTCGGATCGGTCGTGCCAACCCCGGGCGGCTCTGCTGGCGCCTTTCACGCTGCCGCCGCCGCTGGGCTCGAATTTCTCGGACTGGAGAGCAATCTCGCGGCCAGCATGGCGATCGTTTATCACTTGATTGCGTTTGGGCCGCCCTTTCTCATGGCCCTCTACTTTCTGGTCCGGGACGATCTATCGCTCCGCCAACTACGGGAGGCCCTCGCTTCCGAGCAATCCTCCGAGCCCTCCGCACACCCATCTTCTGTCGAGGGAGGCCCCCCACAATGAAATGTCCCTTCTGTGGCCACATCGAGGACAAGGTCGTCGACTCGAGAGAGTCCCGCGAGGGCGATGCCATCCGTCGCCGCCGGGAATGTCTCAAGTGTGAGCGCCGCTTCACCAGCTACGAACGCATCGATGAGATCCCTTACATGGTCATCAAGAAGGATGGCCGTCGCGAACCTTTCAGTCGCGACAAGGTGATGGCCGGCCTCCTCCGCGCCTGCGAGAAGCGTCCCGTCCCCACCAATCGACTCGAAGCGATCGTCAACGCCGTCGAGGCCTATGTCCAGACCTCTCCCGAACGCGAACGCAGCACCGCCAAGATTGGCGAGATGATCATGCGTCGCCTCAAGGAACTCGATAAGGTCGCCTATGTCCGGTTTGCCTCCGTCTATCTCGAATTCCAAGACCTCTCCGAGTTCATGGATGAGCTCAAAGGGCTCCTCCGGGCACGGAAATAGCTCCTCGCGTGTGGAAAAATTTGAGAGGGGGCGAGTGAAAGTCGGGGAGGGCACTTGCGCTGGAGGGAGATCATTGCTAGTATGCGGGTTTTGACGGTCAAGGCTGATCAGTAAAACGCGGCCAGGATCCGTTCTGCTCTCATCTCCTTTTGGTGAAACTGTCAACGAACGGCAGGAGAGAGTGTTGAGATGTTGTAGATCAATTGTAGATCAAACTGATTCATTTTTGTTGCATCAGTTGGTCGGTTCGCCGGTGTAGCTCAGTTGGTAGAGCAACTGATTTGTAATCAGAAGGTCGGGGGTTCAAGTCCCTTCACCGGCTCTCTTGGCACCGGAGGGGAATCTATCGTAGGATACCCCGTTGATGTAAGGCACTTCGGTGAGTCTGTCGTCGAGAGACCGGAAAGCCCCGGTAGGTGGCAAGACTCGCGGGAAGCGTCCCGGGGCGAGTTCTCTTTGAATAGCAAGCAGGGGTGGTCGAGTGGCTAATGGCACCGGGCTGTAAACCCGGCGGACGACAGTCCTACGTAGGTTCGAATCCTACCCCCTGCATCTCCTCCTGGTCCGTGTTTTGGTCTGTTCTCTGGTTTGCATCAGGGGATTCTCGGATCGAGGGGGTGAGGTGAGGCGGGGTCGAGATGTCTCCCACTCATCGACTTTCGCGGGCGTAGCGCAATTGGTAGCGCACCAGCCTTCCAAGCTGGTTGTTGCGGGTTCGAGCCCCGTCGCCCGCTC
>JBMOHS010000063.1:0-19648 GCA_049317725.1 Blastocatellia bacterium | reverse complement strand
GATGCCTGAGGCCGGCAATCGGTAGGTCAATTGCGAGTTGAGCCCCCCGCCACTGTTGTCGTCGAACGCGACCGGAGGATCCCCTTCGTTGGAATGAAGAATCAGGTAGGGATCGAAGACTTGGGAACTGAGGTTGATTCGCGCCGATTCCCCAAACAGTCCTGCAAACCAGTAGACATCGAGCAGGACATTGGCAGAATTGCGCAGATCGGTCGTCGTAATCTCCCCATTGCGCGTCTGTCCGTATGAGATCTGCTGGATGACTCCCGTCGTGTAGCGGAGCTGATAGGCCCCCCGCCCGTTCGGCTGAAAATCGGAGGAGGTGGCAAGGAGGGCATACTGCCCTGGCGTCGGAATGACGGTTAAAAGCAAGGCATTGTTGTTGTTGGCAGACTCTGGCGCTCCATACCCTCCGGTCTGGTCATCCTGGCCAATCTGCTGCAACTGCTGGTTGCTGATCGAGAAGAGCAGCACTCCAGCGTCAAACGCCTGGGAGCGGAGGTCAATGGCCAGCGTCGTGTTGGGCTGGGTCGTCTCGATGACATACCCATCGAAGAAGAACGACCGGCCAGTCGGACCGGGCTGTACCTGATCGGTCGCCGTCAACTCGCCGTCAACCGAGGTTCCGGCCGCCAACGGGGCCAACCGGAAAGGTCTGAACTGCCCTCCCAGTGTGATCTTGACGGTGTTGGAGGCCCGGCTCTGACTGCGGATCAAGATATCGACCTCTCCAAACCCGGAGAGTTCCGGCGGCAGCGTCAGGTTGAGTTGGTCCAGCCCGATAAAGCCCGGGGCAGGTCCCGCGTAGAGGAGTGGAACCGGAACTCCTTGCACCGTCGCCTCGTAGGCCTCGGCGACCCCATTGGCGTCGTTTGGGTTCATCACCGGCGCTCCCCGAAATCCAGTACCGAAGAGTACCAGGAAATTTGGCTGTTCGGCCGTCCCTGGGTCGACGGGACGGGGAGTCAGATCCGGATTGAGGACCGATTGGAAGAGTACTCCATTTTGTGTCGTCAACGCGGCGGCCGTGCCGCTCCCGCTGGCGTTGACCGTAAAGAGCCCCATCTGCGAGCGGAGGATGCGCACCGTCCCAGTTCGGGTGGTGCCGTCCGAATTGGTCACCACGAGATTCGCAGGACCATCGATGAGGTCTCCCGGCACGGCGAGATTGATCTGAAAGAGAGAGACGAAGAAGAGCGACGCAGGTTTGCCCCCGATCGTCACCTGCACCCCTCCGAGGGTCGTCGGCAAGGGAAGGACGTTTTCGGGTGCCCGATGGATGGTATTTCCCGTCGTCACAAATTGACCAAAGACAGAGCCGATCGAGCTGGGCGCCACGCCATCGGTCACCTGATTGGCAAAACTGGCCGCGTTGACAAGCGTGGCCCCCGTCGCCTGTGCGGCGACACGGGACGTTCCAGTCGCCAGCCACTCGGTCACCATCCCCCCCACCAACAGGACTCCTGCTGCCAGCCCACCAACCAGACGGGCTCCCCACCCATTTCCTTTCCCACGCTTCAGTCTTCGCATGATCACCTCTCTTCTTCTCCAGCTTCTCTCTTCTCTGGGGTTCTGTCCCAGCGGGTCAACGATCTCTTCTCATGTATGGCGTCTCTGGAGGGAACTGTCAAGATAGGGTTTCTGTCATCTCCAGATGGGAGCTTGACAAAAGAGGGCCCTTCGCCGCACAACCAGAGACGAACCGCCCTTCCCTTCTCCGTCGGCTGTCTCGGGGAGAGGAAGAGCGCGAATCGAAAGGAGAGCTGCGGTGAAGGCCATCGGAATCGTTGCCTTGGGAGGGGCCTGTGGGGCCGTCGCCCGCTACTTGATCGGTTGGTGGGTCGCGACACGCTGGCCGGGCCCCCTTCCTTTCGGCACGATCGTCGTCAACCTCAGCGGTTGCTTCCTGCTCGGGCTCGCCTTGACGGCCCTGCCTCGCTTCTTTGACCAGCCCGAAGCGCTGCGGCTCTTCATCGGGGTTGGCTTCCTCGGGGCCTACACCACCTTCTCCACCTTCGAGTATGAGACCCTGGGGCTGCTTGAGAAGGGCAATGTCCGGGCCGCCCTCCTCAATATCGCCGTCAGCCTCCTCCTCGGGCTCCTCGCCGTCGGGGCTGGCGCGACGCTCGGCCGGCGACTGCCCTGATGGCCGATCTCGCCTTCAGCGTAAGATCTACCCCCTCTCATCGCTCACCCTGTGCAATTCCCACGCAAGTAGTCAATAATTTGGACATTCTGGTTAAACTGGAGGAACGACCGTGAAGAGAAGCAGCACTGACGGAGGAAGCGAGAGGAAGAGGCCCTTTCTGGCTTGGCTGTGGTTGGGAATCCTTGCCGGATGGCCGATGGAGGTGACCGCGCAGACCGATCCGTTCGAGCGGGTGCGGCGTGCGATCCGTGCGCAGATGGAGCAGCGCAATGTGCCCTCGGTCGCGGTCGCGGTCGCCCGTGACGGACGGATCATCTGGGAAGAGGGCTTTGGCTGGGCGGACCGGGAGGGACGGATCGCGGCGACTCCCCACACGAGCTACTCGCTCGCCTCGATCTCCAAGCCGGTGACAGCGACAGGACTGATGATTCTGCGGCAACGGGGGCAGCTCGATCTCGATCGTCCGATCAACGACTACCTCGGAGAGACAAAGATCCGGGTGCGGGTGGGAGAGTCCAAGGACCTGAGCATCCGCCGCGTCGCCAACCATTCGGCCGGATTGCCACTCCACTACCAGTTCTTCTACGCGGATGAGTCGATGCGGCCCCCCTCGCGCGAGGAGACGATTCGTCGCTACGGCCAGGCCATCACCGCACCAGGGGAGAGATACCAGTACTCCAACCTGGGGTATGGCGTTCTCGACCACCTGATCACGAGGGTCAGCGGTCGCGACTTCGAGGAGTTCATGCGGAATGAGGTCTTCCTGCCCCTCGGGATGACGCGCTCGCTGGTAGCGGTCCGCCCGTTGAGCGAGCAGGGGCTCGGCCCGCATGAGGCCATCCGATACGGGGTGGATGGACGGCCGATCCCCTTTTACGAGTTTGATCATCCGGGGGCGTCGGCGGTCTATGCCAGTGCGCACGATCTGGTCCGTTTCGGGATGTTCCACCTCAAGGCCCATCTGCCCGACCAACGGCAGATCCTCGACGATGCCTCGATCGAGGAGATGCAGCGCCCCACCGTCAAGGCCGAGGATGTCTGGAGCTATGGAGTCGGCTGGCGGACCGGGACCCATTTCTCTGGCCACCGGGTCGTCTTCCACACGGGCGGGATGGGAGGAGTCAGCGCGATCCTCTGCCTCATGCCAGACGACCGTGTCGCCTTCGTTGTCCTGGCCAATGCCAACAACGATCTGCTGGGAAGGCCCCCTTTGCCGAGCCTCATCCGTGACGAGATCATTGCCGCGCTCTTCCCCGAGGCGCCACGAACGCCATCGCCAGCCAGTCAACCGCCCGGTCAAGGATCCACCCTCTTCTCCCGTTCCTTGGCGACACTGCAAGGCCGCTGGAGTGGACGGGTCGAGACGTGGCAGGGAGGAATGCCGCTGACACTCGACTTTCAAGCGGATGGCGATGTCCACGCGCAACTGGGCTCACAACTGGTGACCCTGCTCAACCGGGCCGACTTTCAGAATGGCATCCTTACGGGCGTGATGAGCGGTGACATCGGAACGGAAGATGCCAATCGGACAAGGTATCTGCTGCACCTCTCGCTGACACGGCGCGGAGAGAGGCTGACGGGTGGGATCACTGCGCTCTCTCTGCCCGGGAAACGGGTTGGCAACGCGCTGACCTGCTGGACGGAGTTGAAGAGAGAGACAGCGGATGGAAAAAAGGAGGGGGCCCGATGACGCGCATGATGCTCTTCTGGCTGCTGCTCTGCTCAGGCCTCAGCGCCAGCGCCCAAGTGACCGCAATCCGGGCGGGCAAGCTGGTCGATCCGGAAAGCGGAACAACCGTTGTCAACCAAGTAATCCTGGTTGAAGGGCGTACCATCCAAGCCGTCGGTGGGGAGGTGGCGATTCCGCCAGGAGCCAAACTGATCGACCTCTCCCACCTGACGGTCATGCCGGGACTGATCGACTGCCACACGCACGTCTGTTCAGGGGTGCCAAGCCGGCGAGGCCTGTCACGCAAGTCGTCCCGCAGTGGGCAGATCGCCTACGATCTTGGCAACACAACTGGCTACCGGGCCATCCAGGGGGTCGCCAATGCCCGGGCCATGCTCGAGGCAGGGTTCACCTCCATTCGCGATGTGGGCAATGCGGGCAACTATGCCGACGTCGACCTGCGCCGTGCCATCACCGAAGGGCTGGTCCCTGGGCCGACCATGATCACGGCGGGTCGCATCATCGCGCCATTCGGTGGCCAGTACGCGCCCAGCGATCGTGGCTACACGATGAACCCGGAACGCCCGGGACTCGGTGCCCCGGAGTACCTCTATGCCGACACCCGCGACGAACTGCGCAAGGCCATCCGCGAGAACCTCTTCCACGGGGCCCAGGTCATCAAGATCGTCGTCGATGATCAGCGCTACCTCTACAGTGTCGACGACATCCGCTACATCGTCGAGGAGGCCCACCAGGCGCAAGTGAAAGTGGCGGCACACTGTGTCACCGAGGCCGGCGCACGCCACGCGGCCTTGGCCGGTGTCGACTCGATCGAGCACGGGTTCGTCATGTCCGACAGCGTTCTTGAACTGGCCAAGCAGAACAAGGTCGTGCTGGTCGGTACCGATTTCACCCGCGAATACCTGCAAGAGTACGGCCAGGACGCAGAGATCGCGGGCCGGGGCTATGCGCGGAGCCTCGACCGGATCCGGCGCGCCTACCGGATCGGCGTTGAGCAGGCCTTCGGTTCCGATATCATTTTTGACGTCGAGGGGAAGACCCGTGGCGAGGTCTGCCTCTCGATTCTCAACACCTACATCGCCGCCGGCCTGCCCAACAGCTACTTGCTGCGGATGCTGACCACCCACGGAGCACGCCTGCTTGGCATCAGCCAACAACGCGGCGCGGTCAGAGCCGGCCAGGCGGCGGACCTCATTGCCACCCCCGAGAACCCACTCGAGGAGATTGAGGCGCTCCAACGGGTCCAGTTCGTGATGAAGGAGGGCGTGGTCATTCGGCAGCAGGCCTCCCACTTCCCCCCAGCCCGGCCTTGATCCCCCGCGGAAAGCTACTCCTTTCCAGGTTGGGGCACGATTCGCAGATAGGGCTTGAGCGTCTTCCAGCCCGACGGGAACTTCTCTTTCGCTTGCTCATCCGAGAGGGCGGGCACAATGATGCAGTCGTCCCCATCCTTCCAATTGACCGGTGTCGCGACACTGTACTTCGCGGTCAGCTGGCAAGAATCGACGATCCGCAGGATCTCATCAAAGTTGCGGCCAGTGCTCGCCGGATAGGTGACCATCGCCTTGACCTTGAGATCAGGCCCGATGACGAAGACCGACCGGATGGTGAAGATGTCGCTCACTTCCGGATGGATCATGTCGTAGAGACGGGCCACTTTCTGATCGGCATCAGCGATCACCGGGAAGTTGAGCGCCGTTCCTTGCGTCTCCTCAATGTCGGCCGCCCAACGAAGATGCGATTCCGCCCGATCGACGCTCAGCCCAATCACCTTGACCCCACGCCGATCGAATTCCGGTTTGATCTTGGCGATGTAGCCCAGCTCGGTCGTGCAGACCGGCGTGAAATCCTTCGGGTGCGAGAAGAGGATCGCCCACGACCCTCCAATCCATTCGTGAAAATGGATCGGCCCTTCGGTCGTCTCTGCGGTAAAGTCGGGAACGATCTCGCCAATTCTCAATGCCATGATTCTCCTCCAAGGGTTGATTCTCGATTGATTGGTGACGATCGGTCGAGTGCTGACCGATCCAAGAACACGGGGGGACACGGCGAATCCCCTGTCGATGGCGCTTGCCTGAAACTAGGAACAACTGTCGGGAACCTGCCAGTTGTCTTCGATCGCCGCGTCCTTGACTTCGATTTCCCGGAAAGGGTGACCGTTCATTCAGCGCGCGCCGCTCTCTGAGGCCATTGACAGGCGGATGATATCAGCTTCGCGCAACAACCGTTCGATCTGCTCCGTGTACTCACGTCTCAACTGATCGTGGAAGGGGCCGCTGGCCGGGGCGGCAAATCCGGCGTGAATCGCTTTGACCCGACCATCACGACCGATGAAAAATGTCGCTGGCCACGTGTTGAGATGGAGCGCTTGCGGGACCTTCTCGGCCAACTCTGCTGGCGCACCAGCCAACAGACAGGTGTACTCGATGCCATACTTGCGAACAAAGGCCTTCGCGCGGGTCAACTCCTCCTGCTGCTCGGGCTCCTCGAAATCGAGCGCAACGATCTCCAAGCCACGGCTGCGGTACTGGCGATCCAACTCTACCAGGTAGCGCGCTTCGTCGTGGCAGTTTGGGCACCACGTGCCCGTCACGACGACCAGCAAGGCCTTGTTGGTGAAACGCTCGTCCGTATTGGCGACCAGTTTCCCATCCAGATCGGGAAATCGAAAGGTGAAGACTTCGTTTGCATCCCGGACCGTGGTGTGTGTCCACGGATTCGTGGGGTCCTCGATTCCCTTGGCGCGGGCGACATCCGGTCGATAGGCGACCAGCCGACCTCGATTGGGACCACCGCCGGCGAGCAACAGATCGAGCGCACCTTCCGCCCCCGGGGTGATCTCCAGCCGCAGCGGGCGGGAAGCGTCGAAATGACCCAGGACAAATCGATCCTTTCGCCAACGACCCGTCAGTGACCCCGTATCACCATCAATCCGCAAAATCGCGGCCGAGACCTCAGCCCCTTTCTGGCTGACGACCAAGCGCCAGGACTTCTCCCCTTTGTTCGTCTCTCGCGGGACAATCCAAAGGCCCTCGATCGATGGGACTTGCGCCTTCTCATTCCCCTCCGGCCCTTCTGGCCGATAGCGACTGGCCGTGAAGAGGTTGCCCGCTCCATCCTTGTCGTTCCGCAGCTGCACGTGCCCAGCCAACTGCCCGTCCTGCAGATTGGCCACGATCTTCGTCAGGAACTGGTCGAACTTGATTCGCAGCACTCCCTTCTCGAAATTCGCGCTGGTCGAGGTCTGCCGTACCTCGCCATTGAAGAGGGTCGCCTGGAGGATGTTCCCCTTCCACCCCAGATCGAGCCGAAACGGAATCGCTGCGTCATTGACGGTCACGGTCCCCTCCCAGCGCCCTTCCAGCGATTGGATGGAGGATTGGGCAAGGGCTTGCGCCATCCCCTGCTGGCCACAGAGCCCGGCACAGAGCAGAATCAGCAAGGTGGAAAGAATAGAACCGGCCTGTCTGGATTGTCGAAAATTTGCTAGCATCATGAAGCTCCTTTCAGTATTCAATGATTGAGAGCGGGGAGGTCGCGCTGTTGCTTGCCGGCGCCACGCGCCCTCCCCCATCTGTTTTTCCCACCCAGCGTCAAAAGAGAATCTTCAACGCCAGTTGCACATTGCGAGGTTCGCCAAGTCCAACCCCCGGAGCGCTGCTCCCATTCCGAGTATTGGTCAGCAAGCCAAAACTGCCGGAGGAGAAGTTGGTGACCGGATTGGCCCAATTGACAAAGTTAAAGAGATTGAAGATTTCAAACCGAAACTGTGCCTTCACCCTCTCGGTTACTTCGGTCGTCTTGAAAAGAGAGACATCAACTGTCTTGAAGCCGGGGCCATAGAGTGCGTTCCGTCCAAGAGATCCGAATTTTCCATCGGTGATGGCTCCACCGGTGGCATTGCGCGGCACGCTGAAGGCCGCTGGATTGAGGTATCGAGTACCGCTCCTCCCGACGGCTGGATCACCAACCAGATCGACACGGTCATTCCCATCCCCACTCAGGCTGCGATTGTACCCAGCCGTAATATTAATCGGCGTCCCCGTGTTGAACGCGAGAATGGAGTTGACCTGCCAGCCGTTGACGAGGCGGCTGGGTAGTGATTTCAGCAGCACCGGAAGATCATAGGTGAAGCTGCCTCGGAAAGTGTGACGCACGTCGAAAGCAGAATTGCCACGCTCGCTCCTCACATCATAGCTGTTGGCTGGAAGGGTGTTGCGCGCCTCTGATGAGGTGTCGATCGAATGGCCAAACGTGTAGGCGAAACTGCCCGAGAGACCGTGCCAATTGTTCTGTACCAGCGAAATTTGCAGCGAATTGTAGCTTGACGTCGCCGAGGTCTCGAGCAGACTGATCGATCCGAAATTTGGAAATCGGCCATTGAATGGACGACGTGACTGAGTGGTTCCAGTCGTGCCGGGTAGCGGCGCATTGATGTTACGTGTGAATGCCAACTTGGTGCCCAGGCTGCCAACATAACCGACCTGCAGCACGGATGATGGGGCGACCTGTCGTTGCAGATTTACATTGAAGTTGTGGACGTATGGTGAACGAAAGTTCTGATCAACTGCGAACACGCCAAATGGCGGTGCCGGATTGGCAGTTCCGAAGACTGGGACATCCTTCGTCAGGTTGTAGGCACCCAAACTGAGGCTGAAGACCGGCAGCGGACCACCTGGATTATTGCCAAGTCCCGAGGCGGCACCATTCCCACCTCCATTCGAAGTAAAGAACGAGATGGCTGGAATATCGTAAAACAGTCCGTAGCCACCCCGTAAAACGGTCTTACCACCTCGACCCACGCCATAGGCAAATCCGACCCGTGGCGCAAGGTTGTTGAGATCCCGTCGGTAGAGTCGTGGAATCTCCTTGCCGACTTCGACCAACCCCCGTTCCGGGAGAAAATTGGTCAGCGCTTTCTCCACGTCGGAAAGAACCCCGTTATAGGTATACCGTGCACCGAAGTTGACCGTCAGACTCGACGACACCTTGTACGTGTCGTGAAAAAAGCCGTCTCCGGAATTCTGGCGATAGTTACGACGCGGATTTCCACGAACAATCTGCGCACCGTTGACGGGTGTCGTATAGCCCGCCAGAAAGTCGGCGATCGCCCGCTCCGCCACCGTCAGGTTGCGCCACGGTCCCCGTGTACCGTCAAAATTGAAGACTCCGCGCTTGCGGCTTTCATAGAAGATATCCAGTTTCGCCGCGCGAAACTCTCCACCGAGCTTGATTTGATGATTCCCCAGTTCCCAGCTGAGCGTGTCGGTGATGTGCCACGTTGTGTCAACCCGTCCGGCCGGAAGAATCCCCGTTCCTCCTACCAAGCTGAACCCAGTAATGTTGATTGTCGGTGGACCACTGCTGGAAACTCCAGTATTCAATCCAAGCGATGCTGGATTGGCACTGATATCAACGATGTCAAATGTCTGCTTGAAATAGTTGACTCCGACCACCAGCTGGTTGAGCAGGCTTGAGCTGAAGATGCTGTTCTGCACCAGCGAATAGTTATGCATCCGACTCGGCGCGACTTGAAAATACGGGCGGAAGAAGGATCCTCCATCGTACGCTGTCTGGTCGCCCGTCCCTCCAAAATAGCGGAGCGAGATATTGTGGCTGTCATTAAACTTGTGATCGATCTTGGCGATCCCATTGTCACTGACATAGTCGTTCTCGTCGGTGCTCACCAAATTGTTGATTGTTTGCGGTAATCCCTTGACATATGACGGAAAGAGCGAGAGGAGCCTGTTCGAGACATCACTTACCGGCACATTGAAATCCGCGAGGATCGCCTTGCCTCGGGCAACCCAAGCATCGGAGAGCGCGGTCGTTCGCAAGGAGTTAGCCGCCGTCGCACGCTGCCCCTCAAAGGTCAGAAAGTAGAAGGTTCTGTTCTTGAAGATCGGTCCACCCAGTGAGAATCCATACTGATTGTTCCGAATCTTCGAAGGGCGACTACCCGGTGGTGCCACCGGTGAGGCCTTGGCAAAATACTCGTTTCGATTGAAATAGTAGAGACTCCCGTGAAGATCATTCCCGCCGGACTTGATCACCAAGTTGACCGCACCACCACTGTTGCGTCCGATCTCTGCACTTGCCCCCGACTGGATGGCAAACTGATCGATCGCTTCCACTGGCAGCAGTGTACCGGCGATTCCTGAGACCCCACCTTGGTTGACGGCCGAGGCATTCTGAAAGGCGTCATTGTTGTCTGCACCATCAATCTGGTAGTTGTTTCCGCGGGTCCGCGAGCCATTGATCGAACCGGCAATCGTCACTCCCGGTGCCAGCTGTACCATCTGTCGAAAATCACGGCCATTCAATGGCAGATCCTGTACTTGTCGAGGCGCGACGACTCCAGTCAGCGCGGTCGATGCCGTGTCGAGTCGCACCACTGATCCAGCCGAGATCTCGACAGCCTCACTCACCTGAGCGACGGCGAGCTGCAAATCCACCCGGGTGATGCTGGAAACCGTCACTTCAACGTCATTCACGCGCTGTGTTTGAAATCCCTGGTGTCCAATCTCGATCGTGTAAAATCCCAGCGGGAGTTCTGGGATCGTGAACTCACCACCGGTGGAAGTCACCGCCGTCCGCACCGCTGCCGTCGACCTGCTCGTCACCTTGACGGTCACTGCCGGGATCGCCGCGCCAGTATTGTCTGTCACTACGCCAGAAATCCCTCCGCGAAACGTCTGAGCAGTCCCCCAGACACTCATCAATGCCGCCATCCCAACCAATAGAGTAACCGTGAATAATAAATGCCAAGCATGTTCAACTCTCTCCTGCGCCTGATTTTTGATCATTGTTGGTCTCCACTTCTCGCTGATCTGCGTCATGAATCGCCTTTGAATAAGAAATGTGTGGCAACCAACCACGTAACAAACACGAAGAGACGGCTGGTCCGTGCCCAGGAACAGAAACGCCCTGTGCCAAAAGAATGAGCACAGGGCGTAATGGATCTTGATACGGAATTCCCGCGACTCTTTAGCAGTATTTTATCGTGGAGCAAGTTGTCTTAAATCGCCACACTGGTTGTCAATTGAATAGCAAGGGGGAGATAATGCAAAAACCCCTCGCCGCTAAACGGCGAGGGGTTTGAAGTCTGGCTGAACGATGATTCGTTCAAAAGCTTGGGAGACTGCAATCCTCAGGCTGTTTAGCGCTTTGTTTTACGTGGAGCAATTTGCCTTAAATCACCACGGTCTTTCCGACGCCGCGAAAAGTACAACACCCCTCAATTCAATGTCAACAGAAAAAAATCACAATCCGCAAAAAATCTTCAATCGGTCAAGGCCGCTGTTCGTCATCGCAGTGGTCAGGCCAGCGACTCCCCTTCGATTTGGCACCTGCGGTGGCCATTCAAGAGAGATTTCGCGACGAGGTCGATTGCGGTTGACAGCATCGCAGAAGGGGGTAAACTCTGCCTGTCCGCGGCTTCGAACTCACGAGCGCTGCAACGATCCTCCGGGGCACCACGCCTTGGAGTGGGGGGCCGGGCAGACTTCCCGATCCACTCAGCGGACAATCGAGATCAACCCTGAAACCTTGCTGACTCCTGAAACCAGGAAGAGACTCTTGCGATTTGACCCTATGAAAAAACAGACGACATTTGCTGCTCTCGCCCTGCTGGGAACCATTCTTCTCTTCTCTCCAGCCGCCGGCCAGACAGTGGCCACCAATCCGGAAGCCAAGCTGAAGGAGCTCGGAATCAAGTTAAAGACACCCGCTCCCCCTTCGGCCAATTTCATCGGTGCGGTCAAGGTAGGCAATCTGGTCTTTCTCTCTGGACAAGGACCGGTGAAGGAAGATGGGACGTATATGATCGGCAAGGTGGGCAAGGAGTTCACGCTGGAAGAGGCGAAATACGCGGCGCGTTTGACCGGGATCAGCCTGCTCGAGTCGCTCAAAGCCGAGGTGGGGGATCTCAACAAGGTGAAACGGATCGTCAAGGTCCTGGGGATGATCAATGCGGTGCCGGAATTTGACAAGCACTCGCAAGTGATCAACGGGTTCTCGGACCTCATGGTGGAGATCTTTGGCGAGAATGGCCGCCACGCCCGCTCGGCGGTTGGAATGGGGTCACTGCCACGCAATATCCCGGTCGAGATTGAGATGATCGTCGAGCTCAAGAATTGAGGAGCGGACCTCTCGCCGTCCTCAAAGTCAACGTGGAGGGATCGTCATGAATCGTCGAGAGATGATCAAGTATTTATCGACTGCCCCATTGGCGGGCGGATTGGCGGATCGTTCCCTGGGAGAGCAACCCGGTGCCCCCCCGGCGTGGGAAGCGCCGGCGACCGCGGGGGAACGCGACCTGATCAGAGAGCTTGGCCTCAAGACCTTCATCAACGCCTCCTGCGTCTGTACGTCGCTGACCGCGTCGCTCATGCCGCCGGAGGTGACCCAGGCAATCGTCAAAGGGGCGGAAGAGTTCGTCCTCTTGAATGATGTGCTCGACAAGGTGGGCGCCCGGATCGCCGAGCTCTGCCACGCCGAGGCAGCGACGGTCACCGCCGGCTGCTGGTCAGCGCTGGTCCAGGGGCTGGCTGGGGTCATGACCGGGATGGACCGTCAAAAGGTGATGCAACTGCCCAATGTCGCGGGGATGAGGTCGGAGGTGATCATGCAGAGATCACACGCCACCGGCTATCATCAAGCCCTCACCAATACCGGGGCGAGCATTGTCCTCGTCGAGACCCAGGAGGAGGTCGAGGCGGCCATCAGCGAGAAGACGGCTATGCTCTGGTTTTTGAATCGGGAGCTGCACAAGGGCAAGCTGAACTACCAGCAGTGGGTAGCGCTGGGGAAGAAGCACCACATCCCGACGATGATCGATATCGCGTCGGACGCCCATCCGGTCGACAATCTCTGGAAGTTCAATGACATGGGGTTCGACCTCGTCGCCATTTCAGGTGGGAAGGCGATGCGCGGCCCGCAGAGTACGGGGATCCTCATGGGCCGAAAGGACCTGATCGCCGCCTCCCGATTGAGCGCACCACCCAACAGCGGCATCTGCCGGGGGCACAAGGTCAACAAGGAAGAGATCCTCGCGATGTATGTCGCCCTCGAACGGCACTTGAAGATCGATCATGAGAAGGAATGGAGAATGTGGGAGGCTGGCATGGCGGTAATCGTCGATGCCGTCAAGGGTCTCAAGGGGGTCGCCCCCGTCGTCTTTGTTCCGGAGATTGCCAACTACACCCCGACGCTCCACCTGACCTGGGATGAGAAGTTGATCCACCTGACCGGCCAGGAGTTGAAGGAACGATTGTGGAGCGGGAACCCGGGGATCGAGGTCATGCTCGGCGGAACGATGGGGAGCCACAAGGGCGGAATCGAACTCTCTGTCTGGCAGCTCAAACCCGGGCAGGAGCGGATCGTCGCTGCTCGCGTCAGAGAAGAGCTGATCAAGGCGTCTGCCAACACGACCCGGATCTGATCCGATGAAGATGAGTGCAAGACCACGGATGCTCCTGGCCATTGCGGCGCTCTGCCTGCTGATCTCCCTCTGGCTGGCCTCAACAGGAAGGCTGGCCAACGCCGGTCCTTGGGTGATTGCGACCCTGCTCCTTCTCGCGCTCAGCTTTCGCTGGCTCCCACTCCTCAGCGGGCTCACCTTTACCACCACCATCCTCTCGGTTGTCGCAACGGCCCTCTACTATCCAGACTATTTCAAGGCTTATCGCGGGTTCGAGCTGGCGACGCTGATCACGCCGCTGATCCAGTTGATCATGTTCGGGATGGGCTGTTCGATGGGGGTGAAAGATTTCATCGCCTTGGCCAGATCGCCCAAAGCAGTCATTGTTGGAGTGGTCGCGCAGTACTCGATCATGCCTCTCCTCGGTTTGACGCTGGCGACGATGACCGACTTCTCCCCAGAGATCTCGGCCGGGATCATTCTGCTCGGGTGTGCGCCAACCTCGGTGACGGCCAGCGTGATGTGCTATCTGGCAAGGGCCAACGTCGTGCTCGCCATCACGATTACATCGATCACGACGCTGCTGGCGCCGTTCCTGATTCCGTTGCTGATGAAGTTGCTGGCCGGAGGTTTCATCGAGATCGATGTCCTCGAGATGATGGGGGGCATTGTCCAGATGGTCTTCCTCCCGATTGGGGCGGGGCTCATCTTTAACCAGTTTCTGCACGGACGGGTGAAATGGCTGGATGAGGCGATGCCGCTAGTCTCGATGATCGGGGTCGCGCTGATTGTCGCCATTATTATTGCTGCCGGCAGGGAGAGCATCCTCCACATCGGCTTGGCGCTGATCACGGTCGTCTTCCTGCTGATTCTGCTGGGGCTCTTCTTCGGTTACTGGCTGGCGAGACTGTTCAGGCTCCCGGAGGTCGATTGTCGGACGATCTCGATGACGACGGGGATGCAGAATGCGGGGCTGGTCTCGGGGATTGCCAAGGTTATGGGAAAGATCGCCACCGTGGGGCTGGCGACGGCGGTTTGCGGCCCGATCATGGGCTTCTCTTCCTCGATCCTTGCCTCGTACTGGAACAGCCATCGGCCGCCAGAGGAGGTCGCGAGCACATTGGAAGGAGCGGCGGCAATCGCCGGCGGGTAAGCCCCACAATGGTCAAGAGATCCGATCCACTGTCATGGCATTGAGAGATGGCATTGAGAGTCGCCCTCATGGGCATCTATCACGAATCGAACACCTTTGTTCCGCAAGCGACCACCTTCGCCGACTTCAAGGCAGGCAAGTATCTGCGTGGACAAGCGATCCGGGAGGAGTACGCAGAGGCTCACCACGAGATCGGGGGGATGCTCGAAGTCATGGACTGGGAGGGAGTCGAGGTTCTCCCGGTTCTCTATGCCTCGGCAACACCAGGGGGAACGATCTCGGCTGAGACTGGGGAGTGGTTGGTGAACAGTCTCCTCGAGGGACTTGATCGTGTCTTGCCGGTGGATGGATGTCTGGTCGTGCCGCACGGCGCGGCCGTCTCAGAAAAATATCCAGATCTCGACGGCCACTGGTTGAGTGAGGTGAGAAGGAGGGTTGGCGCGTTGATCCCGATCGTCGGGACGCTCGATCTGCACGCCAATGTCAGCCAACGGATGGTGAGCGCAACCACCGCGCTCGTCACCTACCGCGAGAATCCACACCTCGATATGCGGCAACGGGGAATCGAGGCCGCCAATCTGCTGATTGGCTGTTTGAGGAGACAGATCGACCCAGTGCAGGTTCTGGTCCAAGCTCCATTGGCCATCAGCATTGAGCAGCAGCTCACTGGTGTCGAGCCCTGCAGTGGCCTCTCCGCCTGCGCCGATCAATGGCGGGAGGACCCTGCGATTCTCTCACTCAGCCTCCAGCTCGGGTTCCCCTATGCCGATGTCGAGGAGATGGGCGCCTCCGTGATCGTCGTCGCCAACGGCGACCGCACGAAAGCGCTCGAGGTTGCACGGAGTGTGGAGGGCTACCTGCTCGAACACCGGGAAGGTTTTGTCGGCGAGAAGACCGGGATTGAAGCGGCCCTGCAGCGGATCGACTCCGCGAAGAAGCCAGTCCTCTTGCTCGATATGGGGGACAACGTCGGTGGGGGCGGCCCCGCCAACAACCTCGCCCTTCTTCAGGCATTGGAGGAGAGCGGGGCTGTGACCTACTTCGCCTGCATCTGCGACCCGGAGGCAGTCCGAATGGCGGAGCGCCAGCAGCCCGGCCAGACATTCGATTTGACAATCGCGGGCACGCTCGGCGAGAGACCCGCGAGCTGCCGAATCGAGGCCACCTTGCGCCATCTCACCGACGGAGCGTTCGAGGAGCGCCACCCCCGTCACGGGGGAGAGGTCCGCTTCCAGATGGGGAGAACGGCTGTCGTCTCGACCGCACGCGGCAGCGTCTTGATGCTGACGTCACGGCGTGTCATGCCCTTCAGCCTGCAACAATTGACCTCTCACGGGATCAACCCCGCCGATTTTCAGGCGATCGTGGCCAAGGGGGTCAATGCGCCGATCGCCGCCTACGCACCAGTCTGTCCGACCTTGATTCAGGTCGATACGCCCGGTGTCACCCAGGCCGATATGACCCGGTTTGTCTATCAACATCGACGCCGACCACTCTTCCCGTTCGAGTGATGTCGAAGCAGGACGGTCAAGAGGTTTCCTGGTTTGTGGTTTGATCAACCGCGAAGAGAGGATCCATTTTCGACATCAACCCCGGCCTCAAATTTGGGGTATTTCAAGAATTGAAAGATCAACGTGATTTCAAGGCGGGTGACGGTCGCCTTTGGGGCAGTGCAATGGCCTCACGGGCAGGACATCAGCCCGGATCGGCGTACGCGTGACCTTGGCAATGCCATCCATTAGTGTGGGCATTGTGGGCAATGCGGGCCAGTGAAAGCCGCGAACCTTGCTTCCTCTCAACGTCGGAGTGCCTTCCGCTGCCCTGCTCAACGCGAGCGTCCGTCCTTGAACATCGAACATCCAGGGGAGCGGAATACCCGCATCATCCTCACAGAGCTGACCCAAGATGAAGACCAAGAAGACCGAATATGCCAGATCTGCCGAACTGCTGGCGCGTGCCAAGAGAGTGCTGGCCGGTGGCGTCTCCTCCGAGTTCAGAAAGTACAACCATCCGCACGCGATCTTTTACACCCACGGCCTGGGGAGCCATCTTTTCGATGTCGACGGGAACGACTATCTCGACTTTACCCTCAGCCAGGGGCCGTTGATCCTCGGCCACTCGCATCCGTACGTTCTGCAGAGGGTGCAGGAATACTCCGCGCAGGGGCAGCTCTATGCCGGGCAGCATCTCTGGGAGATCGAACTGGCGGAAAAGCTCCATCGGCTGATCCCTTCGGCGGAGATGATGCGCTTCTGCCTGGATGGTTCGGAGGCGGTGCAGACGGCCATCCGGGTGGCGAGGGCCAGAACCGGGCGGCCGAAATTTCTCCGCTTTGAGGGCCACTATCACGGATGGCTCGATAATGTCGCGTGGGGGATCTCGACGCCATCGCTGGAGGCGCTCGGCAGCCGCGAAAACCCGGAGGTCTTCCCTTGGTCGTCTGGCATCCCGGATCAGGCTCGCCATGAGTTCATCATCCTGCCCTGGAATGACCTCGACCTGGTGAGCCGGACGCTGGCGAGCCATCATCAAGAGATCGCGGCGATCATTACCGAACCGATCATGTGCAACCAGGGATGCATCATGCCCGCGGAGGGCTATCTGACTGGGCTGCGGAGGCTGTGCGATCAGTACGGGATTGCCCTCATCTTCGACGAGGTGATTACCGGTTTCCGGATGGGTCTTGGTGGGGCCCAGCAATACTTTGGCGTGACTCCGGACTTGTCCATCTTCGCCAAGGCCATTGCCAGTGGATACCCGATCAGCGCCATTACCGGTCAGAGAGAATGGATGGGGCTGATCGAGGAGGGAACGGTGATTCACGCCGGGACGATGAATTCGAGCAACGCGACGGTCGCGGCGGCACTGGCGACGATCGAGGTCCTCGAGCGGGAGAATCCGTACGAGAGGATGTTCCGCCTCGGGAAGAGGCTGATGGCGGGGCTTCGCGAGGCGAGTGCCGGCGACCACGAGGATCTGCTGCTGCAGGGTCCGGGACCGATGTTCCACCTCGGGTTCACCCGCCTGAGAAAGGTGGGGGACTATCGCGAGACGCTGAGCTACGACAAGGTCAAACTGGGGCGGTTCATCTCGGCCATGCACGACGAGGGAATCCGGATCATCGGCCGGGGATTGTGGTACATCAGCACCGCCCATACCGAGGCCGAGATCGACCAGACGATCGAGGTCTCCCGGCGGGTCTTCCGGGAGTTGTAGCCCGCAGTGGAGACTGACTGATCAGCGCCGGTGTCCGACTGGTCACCGATCGGTCACTTGACGAAAGACTCGGAGCAGATTGCCGCCGAGGAACTTGCGAATGCGTTCCTCGGAGTAGCCCCGCCGCAGCATGGCGTCAGTGATCATCGCCAGATCGCCAATGTCGCGCATTCCACGCGGGGGCGTCGGTCCGCCATCGAAATCGTTGCCGAGAGCGACGTGGTCCTCTCCGACGAGCTGGATCGCACGATCGACGACGTCGACCCACTGATCGACCGACATAAGCAGCTCATCTGGCGTCTCAGATGGAGCCAGGGGAAATTTCGTTTTGACCAATTGATCGATCTCAAGGATCGATTTGCCAGCAACCTTGCTTGCGACACTGGTCGTATCCCAGAAGGTCTGGCCACGACGCGCCGTCAGCCATTCAAACTGCTTCCGGTTGTGAAACTCATTGCCAATGTGAAAGCCGATCACGCCCCCCTTGGCTGCCAGTCGGCGCAACAGGTCATCGGTCATCAGACGCGGGATATCGTTGAGGGCGCGCAGGCCATGATGCGTCGCGACGAGCGGGTCGGTACTGATGTCGAGCGCCTGGGCAATCGTCTCGTCCGAGGCGTGCGAGAGGTTGATGAGCATCCCGAGACGATTCATCTCCCGGATGACCGCGCGCCCCTGCGCATTGAGCCCACCCCATCGCGGCGGGGCACAGCACGAATCCGCAAACTCGTTCGCCCAATTGTGTGCCGGCAGTTGCGCCGACCGCAGACCAAGTCGGTAGAGGCTGCGCAAGACCGCCAGATCCCCGTCGAGGTCAAAGCCCCCTTCGAGATCAAGCACCGCCGCAATCCGCCCCCGTCGATTGATGCGCACAATCTCCGCTGCGGACATCGCCAGTTCGATCTCGCTGCCGTGCTCGGCAATCTGCTGACGCGCCGTCTCCAGTAACCGCAACGTCTGCCGTGTCTCAAATCGCCCCGGATAGTACTCCTCGGAGACGAAAAGGCTGAGCAGAAAGGCGTCAACGCCACCCTCCTTCATTCTCGGCAGATCGACCTGGCCATCCGGATGACGCGTGCCGATCTTGCCCCCACGGTAGAACGCACGATCGATGAAATGGACGTGGGCATCGAAGACAAATGCGTCCCGATGGACTTGACGCGCACGGGCCGATACCTTGCCAGCCGTTCCTGGCGACGGCGCCGTCGCCGCCGGCAAGGCAAGAATCGAGAGGAGGGTCAAAGCGAGCAGTGTTCGGATGTTCATCGGTCGATAGTGAGCCAACTCAACTGCCGGAAACGATTGTCCCCGGAGGGATATTCAGGCGTATTCGTGATCAACGTGGCGCAGCGCGCGATCGCAGACACTCAAATACGGGATCTCGATCCTCCGTCCCTGATGCTTCGAATCGAGCAAGGCCTCCAGTCCTCCCGTGGCCAAATTGGTGGGTTCGAGAGGGTCGAGCGGACGTCCCGTGACGAAGAACTGTTCGATGAGATCAGCTCGTCCGTCAAAACGGGGCTCGGTTGAGGCCGGGCCACTCCAATCCGCATGAAGCAAACAGGACGATGGGTCTTTCAGACAGATGTGATCCCTATATTTTGGCAGCCAGAGATCGCGGATGATCCAAGGAAGGGGGTCGCCCAGAACTTGTCGCCCAGTCAGTCCTTCCCTGTCACGCCGACGCCCCTGACCAGGGACTGCCGCTGCCGCGCCCTCACCTTCCTTCGACAGCGGGCGGAATAACCAGCCATCCCCAAGCCGTTGCCGTCACCTCTGACGATCGACCCATCCACCGCGTCTCCTCGCTCATTGGCCCCCCTTGGACCCTGTCTTGAAACAGTCCACGAGGCCGTCGTGGCAGTCTTTTGGGTCTTTGATAACTCGCTCATTATCCACTCCCTCCTTGCGCCAGTAAAGCAGAAGTCAGACGGGTATACTACTCCCCGAAATTAAGACAGCCCGAATGTGTCAATAGGTTTGAGACACTCTGACGAAAAATTTAGACTCCAAAAGGAG
>JBMOHS010000062.1:0-19860 GCA_049317725.1 Blastocatellia bacterium | reverse complement strand
CTTCAGGAGCTGACGTCGAATCGGTTGGCGTGAGCCAAACAATAGACAGAACAAACAACAGACAGAACAAATATCAAAACCAAGCAGTGCATTACAGCGATCAAGCGCTCAACGCATCAAGGATCATGCTGATCTGTAATTGGATGGTTCAGGAAGATCCGGTACCAAAACAAACTAAGTGATGATCCATAGGCTCGAGCGGAATTGAACCGCTGACCCCTACCGTGTCAAGGTAGTGCTCTACCCCTGAGCTACGAGCCTGTAAATCGGGAGACTAGCACCACCCATCCCCCCCTGTCAAGCGAGCTGCCCCACCTCCGTCATCTGACCACCTGATGCCGCCTCAAGACCGGACGACGAGGGTCGCCTCTTCTGACTCTTCCAGAAAGAGATACTTGCGCCATTCCGGCCGGTGGACAGCAGCCTGGCGGAGCTCCGCGCGTTCGAGCCCATAGTACAGAGCGCTGGGATTGGTCAGGAGGGGCATGCGCGCCTCCTGTGGGGTGCGATCGCTCTTGCGGTTGTTGCACTCCCGGCAGGAGGTGACCAGATTCTCGGCGACAGTACGCCCACCGCGCGACTTGGGGAGGATATGATCGAGTGTCAAATCGAAGGCAGTGCCGCGACGGCCACAGTACTGGCATCGGTAGTGGTCCCGGGCGAGGATGCGGTGCCGGTTGGTGACACGATTCTGGCGTGCCCGGACATCAATGTACTGTGTCAATCGAATAACGGAGGGAACCTCAAAGACATAGCGGGGCGAGCGAAGCACGTAGCCGGTGTCGAGTTCGAGCGATTCCGCCACACGGCGCCAGATGAGGGTGACCGCCTTGGGTGCGGTGACGAGACTGAGCGGTTCATAAGACGAGTTGAGGAGCAAGACCTTTCGAGAAAGAACCATCGCTGCATACTCCCTTGCGATTGAGGCAAATTGCCAGTTCCTGGATCGGTACTTTGCGGGTCGGGGTCGGTTGTTGCTTGTCAATTGGGATCGAGCATCTCGATCGCTTATGTCAGTTTCTGAGATCAGTCGGCCACGTCGGCGCATCCTTTGAGGGTGAGCCATCAGTCTACTACAAGTTGAAGGGGGATGTCCAAGGAGCACTCCAGGTTGTACGTCACCCCGCCAGCGAGGATTGGGTGAGGGCGGCAGCGAGGAGCGAGGGGAATTGATCCGGCGGTGCGGCGAGGGCAGTGATCCCACAGGTGGCAAGGGACTCGGCAAGGGCGTGGTTGTAGCTGGGTGTCCCCTGATCATCCAAGGCGAGAAGGCAGAGGACGTGGACGCCGCGCGAGACGAGGCGAGCAGCGCTGGCAATCACTGGCCGATGGGGATCTTCAGGGAGAGAAGCACCCGGCGGTGGAGCGTGATGAAGGTCACTTACCAGCAGGAGAACGGACTGCTCGGGAGAGGTGATCAATTGATCGCAGTAGTCAAGAGCTCGCTGCAGATCTGTCCCACCACCCAAATGGAGTCCGAAGAGGATCTCGAGCGGGTCTTCGGCGTGTGCGGAGAGGTCGACAACTTCGGTGTCAAAGGCCACAAGGTGGGTCGAGAGCGCAGGAAGGCGCGCCAGGACAGAGGCATAGATCCCGGCATAGACGGTCGAAGGAAGCATCGATGCGCTCTGATCGAGGCAGACGACGACTTGGCGCCAGGCGGGTCGTCGCCCAGACCGTCCGTAGAGACGAACTGGGAGAAGGATTTGGCGGTCTGGCTGGTAGTGGCGAAGGTTGGCCCGGATCGTACGGGGCCAATCGATCTCGGCAGCACGACGCGGGGAGTGCGGCCTGGCTTGGCGCTGGGCCTGCTCGACGGCCTTTTCGAGCGGGATCGCGAGTTGGGCGGCCAGCGAGTCGACGATCTGGCGAACGAGGCTGCGGGCCAACTCGCGAGTTCGGGCTGGGAGACGTCGCGAGAGCGACAACAAGGTGGCGGCGAGTTCAGCCGAGGGCCAGATTTGATCGCGAATCTCCGGCTCGAGAAGGAGCGGGAGACAATCGAGCCGAGTGAGGGCCTCCTGCTGGAGCAGGCGAACACTCTCGGGCGGAAAGCAGAGGCGAATGTCCCTCAGCCAATCGGCCAGCACGGGGAGGGAAGGTCGACGTCCCCCAGCCCGGGCCTCTTCCGATCCGCCGTAGAGAAGATCGAGTGCCGACGCCAAGACACCGGAATGATCGGAAAGTGTCCCTTCAAGTCCACCCAGCGAGCCCGATGGAGTGGATGATGGCAAACTGGTAAGGTCCCCCAAGACTAGCCGCCAGCGAGTAGTGAGATGGTCAGGGGAGGCGTTCTTGGAAGGTGAGTCGCCCGGTGGACGATTGGGCGGGACAAGGTTCAAGATTCGCCTCCATCAGGTGCGAGCAGTCGTTGAAGCCAAGGGAGCACGAGGGCTCCACGGGCCGCAGAATCGATCAGCATGGCTTGCTCGGCCGAATTCTTGGCAGAGTCGGTCGGCATATCGACGGGAGCGGCCGGATCGGTTGAACGGGTGGGACTGGTCAGTGCACCTGCCAACCGCTGTCGGAGCGGCCAAGGAAACTGCGAGAAAGTGCGACGAAGGACAGGGAGAAGACGACGAAAGGTGGAGTCATCGACCTTCTGCAGCCACCGGTCGAGTAAGCTCACCGCTTCTTCCTGGTAGTCGAGTGCCTCCCCGCTGTCAACCAAGAGGCCGTCGAGCCAGGCGGCAATCGGGCCAAGGTCACCAGGTCTGGAGAGGGCGAGTGCGAAGCCGCGCTCCGCTTCGGGCAAGGCCAGGCGACGCGCGGTGAGCAGGAGTCCAAAGGAGCGCCCAGCCAGTCGTGGGTCGGCGTGTCGTTGATCGAGCACTTGGCGGAGGGCTTGCCACCAGCGCTCTTGCAATCCGGATGACGGATCGAGACGAAGCATCGCCCGGTTGACCTCGTGGAGGCGGAGGGAGAGCAGCTCCGCAAGGTCGGAGGAGACGGTCGAGCTCTTCTCAGGCAGAAACAGGCAGATCCTGGTCCCGAGCGCGTCGATCAACCCACCCAATCCGCGGAGCATCGTGGGGGGGATTCCGCGGACATCGCCATAGCGCTGCCAGTGAACCAGAGGAGGAAACGCAGCGAGGAGCCGTTCGATCTGGTGCGTGCTGACCATCAGCTGATCGAGCCGTTCGAGGAGCGGAGTGATCGCTTCGGGCAGGGCCGTGGCCAAGACCTGCGGGGTCAGTGCAACGAGTTCGGGAAGTTGGTTCGTCTTGTCGATGAGGCGTCGCCAGCAGGCGGTCGTCGCCTGCAAGAGAGTTGGTCCCCATTGTCCTGCCCGGACGAGGGCAAGATCGACCGCTGGACTCCAGGTTAACCGCCAGCACTCCTCGAAGAGGCCGAGGCGACGTCCGACCTCGGTCGATTGGAGAAGCTGGCACCAGCCCGTGCCGAGGAGAGCGGCCCGGTGGAGCAACTGGCTTCGCGCTCGATCCGCCGGTTCGCGCAGATCGAGTGTCAGTTGGGTTGGGGTCGCAGTGACCGGCAGACGATGTTCCCGGCATTGCACGACCAGTTCCCGAGCGAGTGGCGAACCGGCGGGATCGTCGGGAACGGATCCTTCCCGATCGCCTTGCATGAGTCGCTCGAGGAGGGCCGTCAGCTCGACCTGCTCCCCGGGTCCACGAACAGCGAGCAGCGCGTCATTGACCTCGGCTCGACCCGGTCGTGGTTGGTCGCGCAAGGCAGCGAGTGTCTCGGCGAGGCGGACGACCTCGACTGACGCGGCAGCGGCAGCCGTGCTGGTCGGAGAATGGGCCCGGAGCGCACTGTTGACTCGTCCAACCCAGGCAGGCGAGGCATTCGCCCCCGTCTCCCAGAGGTGGCGGGCCCAGCCAGGATCCTTGATCCAGGCGCCATCCCGGGAATCACTCCCCAATCGCCGATCGCTCCACGGGACCCAGAGAGAGCGGGTGGCGACCGTTGGCAAATGGTTCAGCTGGGCGGCATCCTCGGACTCTGTGGGAATCCCTGGGGCGTCGAGTTCGAGGGCTGGCAAGTGCCAAGCCCCACAAATGAGGGCGAGCCGTGCGGGTGGCGCCCCGACGGGCCGATCGGTGGCCAGCGCGCGTTCCGCTTGGCGGAGCGATTGCCTCATCCACGCTTCACGGTGCGGATCGAGCGGATCTCCCCCTCCATCGAACTCTCTCCGCACGTGGCGCATCAAGACCTGCAGCGACTGGAATGGGTCCGCAGCCTCCCTGCTGCCAGAAAAGCCCTCTTCAAGGAGCTGTTCCCACCACTCCGGATCGGGTCGTGGCACACGGTCGAGCGGTTCAGGGGCGAGATCGGCACTGATCGAGCGACCGTCAATGAGGGGAAACTGATGGGCCAGCGGCAGGTCGATCAATCGCAACGGGCGCGCCTGCGCAGCGGCGTAGCGCAAGGCCTGCCATTCCGGGGAAAAATCCGCGAGAGGAAAGAAGGCGTGCGTCTGCGGGTCGGCCTCGGCATGGACGAGGATGGCCACGGGTGGACGCATCTCCGGGTGGAATGCCTGGTCGAGAATCGAGGCGGCGTCGGCGGGCCCCTCGACGAGCAGCAAGTCGGGCGCAAAGTCGTCGAGAGCTGATCGCAAATGTCGCGCCGAGAGGGGGCCATGATGGCGAATGCCGAAGAGGCGGACCGTCACGGGGGTAGACTCACCCATCGCTCGTGGCCTCCCGACAGGCTTTGTAGAGATCTGCCCATTCGTCACGTTCCCGGACAACGGTCTCGAGGTACTCCCGCCAAACCAGCTGGTCCCGGGTGGGATCACGAATGATCGCCCCTTGGAGCCCCGCGGCGAGATCGTCGGATTGCAGCTCTCCTTGGCCAAAGTGGAGCGCCAGCGAGAGCCCCTGCTCGAGCACGGCAATCGCCTCGGCTGGGCTGAGTGACCCACTCGGCGACTTGAGCTGACGTGACCCATCCCGGGAACGCCCGTCACGCAACTCCCGAAAGATAGTCACTACCCGCTCAATCTGCTGCCCGAGAGTCCGCGGCAGGGGCAGTGCCAGTGCTTGGCCTAACTCTTCCAACCGCAACCGAACGATCTCGACCTCCTCCTCCATCGTCGCCGGCACCGGCAAAATGACGGTATTGAAACGACGCTGCAGCGCGGTCGAGAGTTCGTGGACCCCACGATCGCGGCGATTGGCCGTGGCAATCAGGTTGAATCCAGGTCGGGCCTCGACCGCTTCCTTCAGTTCAGGAATGGGCAGCACCTTTTCAGAGAGGAGGGTAATCAGGGAATCCTCGACATCTGTCGGAACACGAGTCAGTTCCTCGACCCGGACGATCTTCCCCTCATGCATCGCCCGCATGACGGGTCCGGGGACCAGAGCCTCCTCGCAGGGTCCCTTCGAGAGGAGCAGCGCGTAGTTCCATCCGTAGCGCAGCGTCTCTTCGGTCGTCCCCGCCGTCCCCTGGACGAGAAGGGTCGAGTCGCCGGAGATGGCGGCGGCGAGGTGTTCCGCAACAGAGGTCTTGGCGGTCCCCGGCACGCCGAGCAGCAGCAGCGCCCGGTCGGTGACGAGGGTCGCCACCGCGATCTCGATGAGTCGCCGCGGTCCAACATACTTTGGCCGGATGGCCGCACCGCTGGGGAGTGTCCCTCCAAGCAGGTAGGTCACCACAGCCCAGGGGGAGAGCCGCCAGCGTGGGGGGCGTGGGCGATTGTCCTCCTGCGCCAACTGGTCAAGTTCACGGGCAAACGCCAGCTCGGGGCGCTGGCGCAGGATGTCTCTCTTCATTCTGTCTTCCTTTCGCGAATCTCCCGGTGCATGGTCGCCCGGAAACGCAAATCTTCGAGAAACGTAGCGAGGGCCGGTGCCAGGGGTGACCGGGAACGGGCGATGCCCGTCACCCTGGCAAAGGCGGCCTCCACCTCCTCGAGGAGAGTGGGATCGAAGCGGAGTCCGGCGTGGCGCAGCAAGGTCTCCCAGTCCCAGAGAGTTCGGACCGTCCGGCTCTCGATCTCTTCCCAGAGTAGACGAACGAGGCCTTGCGAGACGGCGCAGCTCCAAGGGGAGGAGGAACGAGTCAGATACCAAAAGGCTGGCTGATCAACAGCGATCCCGTGGCTGAGCGAGATCGCCCGGAGGAGAAGCCGCTCCTGCCCATCTTCCGGGAGCCGCGAGAGGAGGTCCGCCCCCTCCTCGCTCGGCTCGCCGAGCCGGATGTGAAGCAGGGACTCGATCCATTCCGTCTGCTCTTGCTGCGCCAACAATGGATCAGCCGACAAAGGAGAGGCTGCTGGCAGCCGCGCCGCCTCGGTCCAGCCCCGCAGTAAGAGATCCTGGTGAGGAGAGCGCCGCGCCGCCCCGACGAGGTCCCGGGGCCGCTCTCCCCAGTAGGCTGTCCAGCAAGCGAGGGGGATCCGCCCCAGCGAGCGCTCAATCCAGGAGCGCCTCTCCCCGGACTCTCCTGGATCCTTGTCAGTCAGATCGTTATCTGTTTCGAGCAGGATTCGAGGCTGAAGGTTCGGTCCACGCACGAGTTGAAGGGTCGAGCTGAGCTGCGGAAAGAGATTGTCGATCGACCATACCAGCTCATCCATCTGCTCGGACG
The DNA here is from genome assembly GCA_049317725.1 of Blastocatellia bacterium. Lineage (GTDB taxonomy): Bacteria > Acidobacteriota > Blastocatellia > RBC074 > RBC074 > CAIOZW01. Next base: position 13,299 of record JBMOHS010000062.1, on the reverse strand, counting down.
AGGCTTCGGTCTCCCGTTCCTCCCTCCACCAAGACCATTCCGGTCGCAGGGATGACAACCACTCCCCGAGAGGTCCCACAGCCCGACGAATCAGTGGTCGGAGCATCATCCGCTCTCTTCCTTCCCGGCCGAGTTCGAGCAGGTCCGGGGCCCATTCCGGGGGGACACGCCACCCGGCTTGCACTGTCAGGTGCAGCCACTCGACGAGAAACTCGAAGCGGAACTGCCGCTCGGAGGCACGCAGGAGACTCGCCAACCGCTCCGCTGCCGCGGCTGGACAACGGTGCGCATCCTGCCGCTCGCGGTCACCGGAGGTCTCTGTCTGCGGAATGGAAGGAGGGTCCGGCGCATTCCCAAAACGGCTGGCTCTTTGATCGGGTATTCGATTGGCCACTGGGGCGGCCGCACGCCGTGAGAGTGCCAGGACGGCAAGCCCCGCCAGGGTAGTCTTCCCGTCCGTGCTTCCATCTGGACTTGACGGGGAATCGGGGACGCGGTCCTTCCCCGTCATGATGGTCCGGCGATAGGAGGGCCAAGCTCCTTCCGTATCGGGAGGAGACATCAGATCAATTGCCAGTCGCCACTCCTTGCGCTCTTTCGTCATGACAAAACGACCCAACGTCCCGACTCAATCGTGGTCAGTGGACGAAAGAACCGCCCATCCCACTCCCCGAAGAGGTCGAGCGGGCGGCCTCCCCCGAGAGCGAGGAGCCTCCAGGCGACCAGGAACTGGTCGAGAAGCGGCAATCCCCTCCCCTCTTGATCGACAAGCCACCAATCATCGCCTTCCCGGTGGGGAACTACTCCCCGTAAAGCCAGAGGGAAGATCTCCCGCCAGGGGTGGATGGCGAGCGCTGTCGCACACTCTACCAAGCCAGCGGCGACCGATCCGGTTCGTGGAAGGGTGATTGGCCGCTCGGAAGCCAACCGCCAGTCGATCAACAGTCCACGCTGTGGGTCGGCCCCCGGAAAAAGATGGACCGTTCCATCGAAGGTCAAGCCAACACTTTGGCTCGGGATCTGGTCCAGTCCTTCTGATCTCTGCGGCGTGTCCGCTGCTGCCTCCTCTTGGACCAGTCCACGAACCGGAAATGGCGTCGGTGAGTGGGTCAACAAGAGCACGATTCGATTCGACCGCTGCCCGTAGATCCAGGTGCGACGTCGGTGAAGCCGGCCATCCATCAAGATCGAGGTGCCCAGGTGAACCCATTGATCCTCGAGTGGGGGGGAGGCGAGCGCCGCACGACGGCGTTGCGGCCAACCCGTTGCCACCCATAAGTCAATCCGCTCCTCTGGGCGTAACCGATCGACCCGACGCCAAGCCAGGCAGAGCAGCGCGAGATGGCCAACCCTTCCGGTCAACTGGTCGGCATAGTCCGGTGCCTCGACGGAAAGGGCCCCCATCTGGCGCACCCAACGGGCAATCCCGGAGGCTTGAGAGGCCGCCATCCGCATCGCCAGACGTTCGCATTCGACCTCCCAGTCGCTGCCCATGGCGGCGATGCCGCCGCGCCAGAGATCCTCGAGCCACGACTCGAGGACTGTCAAACCGGAGAGGACCCGTTCTTCCCAGACGCGCCCCCGGGACAACCAAGATTCAGCGAGGCGATCGTCCGCAGCCACTCGTTTCCCGCTTCCACCAGCCGCTTCTTCGATCTCCATTCCGGGAAGGGTTGGCTCGGGGAGAGTCCCCAGAAGCTCCCGGGTGGAGCGCCGGCGGAATCCCCCGGCAACCCATTCGGGGAGCGGCTCTGGCGCCGAAGAGAAGATCGACCGGCCCTCCTCCCAGAGCAGGAGGAGGGCCTCCATATGCTTGCACGGACGCAGCCGACTTCGACACCCACAAACGGCTGACCCGCTCTTTGTGCCGACCGCTGTCCGGTACGGCTGCACTTCGCGGCCCTGTACCTCTCCCCAGAGAATCAGCCCGTCTCGGGCCCCGCCATCGTACCAACCAAGCTCCCGCCAATGCGCCGGTGAAGCGAGCCAGCGTGCCGCTGGACGCGGCTCTTCCGCTTGCCAGGTCGCCCTTCTCTCCTTTCTCTCCACCAAGATCACCGACCTCCTATGGCGATTCCCCAATCCACCCCCACCCTTCCCTGCTCCAGAAGTGCCACTTCCGGCCTCTCCTTTGAATCGACGAACCAGAGAAGGTAGCCGGTTGAGAAGAAGCTGCTTACGTCGAAGCTGGTCCGAGAAGCGGTTCGAGGACTCGCCAGACATTCTCGAGGACTCGCAACTCCCCTGCGACGTTGGGATGGATCCCATCGGCTTGATTGAACTCTGGCAGGCCGGCGACCCCTTCGAGCAGAAAGGGGATCAACGGCAGCCGATAGCGGCGGGCCAATTCCGGATAGACGGCACGAAAAGCCTGCGTGTACTCTGGCCCAAGGTTTGGTGGTGCCTCCATCCCAGCCAGAATTGGGCGGGCGCTCCGTTTCTGGATCAGCTCGATCATCTGGGTCAGGTTTTGACGCATCTCAGGGACGGGTTGCCCGCGCAGTCCGTCATTGGCACCCAGGGCGAGGATGACCAGTTCGACGCGCTCCGCGAGAGACCACTCCAAGCGGCGTAGTCCGCCGGCCGTCGTCTCGCCCGAGACTCCAGCGTTAACCACCCTGTACCGGTAGCCTCTCTCGTCCAATCGTCGCTGAAGAAGTGCCGGATAGGCCTCCGCGGGCGCCAACCCATAACCAGCGGTCAAGCTGTCCCCAAACGCGAGAATCACCGGACGCGGATCCTCCGGGGTCGGCGTCACGGCTTCCCCCTCCGCTCGCTTCGTCGACGAGGAGGCATCTTTCTCGGAGCGGCACGCGGCACTGAGACCAATCGCCACCCAGAGAATCAAAAAGAGCACCGGCGGCAGCCGAAGGACGCCTCGCCGAGATCGCTCGACCAGCGGCCATCCGCCTGGGCCAGATTTGAATTTCTTCTTCCAAAAAGGCATAGTTCTACTCCTGCCCCATCTTTTTCGGGGAGAGAGAGTTCCCGTGGCGCCTCTCCGTTCCCTGACCCTCTGTCGAGATCAGCTTGCCGGCCTTGCCGCGGGCGGTCGGGATCGCCGGGAGGCAGAAGCGATCCACCGGGGAGGCCCCCGGAAGAGTCCTTCAGGATGCAAATCGCATCGATTGCGTGCCCACGACCGGGCCTCACCGGTCCCAGTCCAGACCGGCGGTGCCGGCTGTCAGACCAGAAGACACTATCATGATCCAACTGATCGATGTTTCCAAAGTAGTGCCCAGCGGAAACGAGTCCTTGACGATTCTCCACTCGCTCGACCTGACCATCCCCAGCGGGCAGTTCGTTTCGATCATCGGCCCATCCGGGAGTGGGAAGTCGACCCTGCTGGGGCTGATCGCGGGACTCGACGCGCCAAGCTCTGGCCAGATTCTCCTCGAAGGCCAAGAGATCACGAGAATGACCGAGGATGACTTGGCGATGTTGCGGGGAGATCTGGTCGGCTTCATTTTTCAATCGTTCCATCTCATCCCCTCGCTGACTGCCTTCGAGAATATTCTGGTCCCGATGGAGATCAAAGGTGGCGCCAATGCCAGATCACGGGCGCAAGCCCTGCTCGATGAGGTCGGACTCCACGATCGGGGACATCACTATCCCTCGCAGCTCTCCGGTGGAGAACAGCAACGAGTCGCCATCGCCCGGGCCTTTGCCAACAATCCACGAATCCTGCTGGCGGACGAACCGACGGGGAATCTCGACTCTCGAAATGGCGCCCACATCTTTGACCTGCTCCTGCGGATCAACCGCGAGCGGGGAGCCACCCTCGTTCTGGTGACTCATGACGACGCGCTCGCCAACCTCGCGGACCGCCGGATCAGCTTCCGCGATGGGAGGGTCGTCGAGGACAGATTGGTGCCGGCCCCACAGTCAAAGGGGGCGGTATGATCTTCTCCCTGACCCTCGCTTGGCGGGAATTGCGTGCCTCTTGGCGACGATTGATCTTCTTCTTTCTTTCGATCGCGATCGGGGTGGGTGCCATCGTCAGCCTGCGCTCGCTCGTTCAGAATCTCAAAGACTCGGTCGCGCGTGAGTCGCGATCCCTCCTGACCGCCGATGTCCAGGTCTCCTCGAACAGTGCCTGGACGCCGGAGACTCGTGCCGTTCTTGACCGCATCGCTCGCCAGCCCACGGTGACAGGGCAGACGGAGGTGCTCGAGATGGCGACCATGCTGCGGCCCGCAGATCGTCCAGACGCCCCCCCACGGTTGGCCGAACTGAAAGCCGTCCAGCCCGACTTCCCTTTTTACGGAGAGATGACGCTCGCCGGAGGTTCCCCCTACTCCCATCAACTGCTCCAGAATCGTGGGATCCTTGTCAGAGAAGGGACCCTCGCGGCCCTCTCCCTCCGTGTCGGGGATCGGGTCCGCATCGGGACCCTTGAGTTCACCATCCGCGGCACCATCGAAAAAGAGCCGGGCAACACGATGAATGCCTTCAGTCTCGGCCCTCGGGTCCTCCTCGACTATGAGGACGCTGCCCGGGCCGGCCTGCTGACCTTTGGCAGCCGTGTCCGTTACCGGGCCCTCTTCAAGACGAGCGAGGCAGGCATGGAGCCGGTCGTCGACGCGCTGCGGGAAGGACTCAAGGACCAGCCGGGCCTCAATGTCCGGTCGTTTCGCTACTCACAAGATCGTCTCAGCGAGTCGCTCACCCGGGTCGAGGACTATCTCAGCCTGATTGGCCTCGTCATTCTCGTCCTTGGCGGCATCGGCATCTCGAGTGTGACCCAAGTCTTTGTTCAGCAGAAGATGCGTACGATCGCGGTGCTGAAGTGCCTCGGCGGAACCAATCGGCGGGTTCTGGGGGCCTACCTTCTGCAAGTTCTCGCCCTCGGCGCAATGGGAAGTCTCTTGGGGCTGGTTCTCGCCTGGGGGGTCACCGCCGCCCTGCCCCGCCTGCTAGGGGATCGAATCCCATTCAACCTGACATTCGGACTGACCTGGCAGGCGACCCTCCAGGGGCTCGGTGTGGGACTGTTGATCGCCCTGCTCTTTTCACTGTTGCCATTGTTGCAAATTCGACAGATCAAACCGGTCCTCGTCCTTCGCAGCGCCGAGCCCCCAGAGCGGCAACGGTTCGACTGGCAGCGGGTCCTCGTCGGTGGAGTCGTTCTCGCCGGACTGCTCGGTCTGGCTGGATGGCAGGCCGGTTCGTGGCGGATCGGAACCATCTTTCTGCTCAGTCTCGCCGCCGTCACCCTTCTCCTGGCCTTGGCTGCCAGCCTGCTAATGAAAGGGTTGCGCGGGCTCCGCTGGATTCCGTCTTTTCCACTCCGGCAAGGGGTCAACAGCCTCTATCGCCCGGGCAACCAGACACGGGTCATCCTCATGGCGGTAGGCCTGGGCATCTTTCTCGGCGTCTCGGTTCGCAGTCTGCAACTCAACCTGCGCAGCGAATTCGCCCTTGATCTCCGCAATCTCCAAGCAGATCTCTACTTGATCGACATCCAGCGCGACCAACGTGAGGAGGTCGCGCGGATGGTCGAGCGGGCCACGGGGTCGTTGCCGGCCATCCTGCCGACGGTCCGAACCCGCATCGCCTCGATCAACGGGCGGTCCGTCTCTGGTGAACGCCCGCAACGCTCTTCCGAAAACCCGGGAATGCTTGGGCGGGAGTATGTCGTTACCTACCGGTCTTTCCTGGAGCCGAACGAGACGCTCGTCGCCGGTACCTTCTGGAATGACACCCCGTCGACCGAGCCCGAGATCTCGATCGAGGACCTCCTTCACCGCGAGCTGGGGCTCAATCTCGGCGACCGGGTTGGATTCGACATCCTTGGGCGACCCATTACCGCGAGGATCACCAGCATTCGACGGGTCGATTGGCGCAACGCCCGCACTGGCTTTCTGATCGTCTTCCGACCAGGACCACTCGCCGAGGCCCCGACGATGTATATCAGCGCCCTGCGTGGCCCCGCGACCAGTACTGATCGGGCTCGCCTTCAGCGGGAGATCGTCGAACGCTTTCCGAATGTCTCGATGATCGACGTCCGAGATATCATCGAGATCGCCCGTGGGATCATCGAGAACGTCTCTCTGGCAATCTCCTTCGTTGGTGCTTTCGTCTTTCTCAGTGGACTGCTGATCCTGATCGGATCGATCGCCATGACCAAGTATCATCGGCTCTACGAGGCGGCCATCCTCAAGACGCTCGGTGCCCGCCGCCGGCTGATCATTCTCGTCACCATCATCGAGTACAGCATCCTTGGAACACTGGCCGGCCTGCTGGGCTCGCTCGCCGCCATTGGTCTCACCTGGGCCATCAGCGAGAAGGCCCTCCAGATCGCTTGGCACTTCAGTCCGGGAGTCAACCTCCTCGGCCTCGCCATCGGTACCATCCTTGTCAGCCTCGTCGGACTGCTCGCCAGTGGAGATGTCTTGGTCCGGAAACCGCTCGGCATTCTCCGCAATGAATGATCCGACTCAGCGGGTGATGCGGGAGAGTCGTGACATCCGTTCGAGTGGCTGCTATACTTTGGGGTCTGTTTCGTTTGATCAATGATTGATCGAATCGACTGCGGACAACCAACGTCTTCGAAGTGATCGATCCTCGGTCTGCCCTCTCTTGGCTCCCGTTCTTTTCGACTGACTCCCCCTCTGTCTGGTCCTGAAGAGGTCAAGATCGGGGAGGAAGGCGGCACAAAGCACCGGAGTGAACCGACGGAAGGCGCAAGGCAAAACTTGGTAGACACCATCCGAAAGGACCTGATATGTGGAACCGACTGAAGCGGCTTTTTCGATCAATCTTCGGGGGGATTATTGACAGCGCGGAGGATCCTGAATTGATCATTCAGCAAGTGATCCGGGATATGAACGACCAGGTCCCGAAGATGCGGGAGAATGTCGCCTCCGTCATGGCGACTGAGAAACGGCTCGCCCGGGAGATCGAGGCCAACCGAGCCAAGCTGACCGACCTCGACAACAAGATCAAGGCCGCCATCCGGACGGGTCACGACGACATCGCCACAGCCCTCATCGGGGAACTCCAGTCAGCCCAGCAAGCCTTGACCACCAGCCAGCAAAACCACGTCCAAGCGCAAGCCGCCTCCACCAAGGCCCGCGAATATCTCGATACGTACATGATGCAGGTCCGCCGTAAAACTGGCGAGGCCATGCAGTTGATTGCAGCCAGCAAACAGGCCCAGATGCAGGAACGGCTCGCGCAGACGATGGCCTCCTTTCAAGTGGGGGACGACTCGCAGACCTTTCAGGATATGCGGGAGAAGATTGCCTCGCGTGTTGCCACGGCCGAGGCTCGGGCCGAACTGGCCTCGTCCAGCCTCGACACCCGCATGCAGGGAATTGAGAAGGATCTCGCGGCAATCCAAGCGCAGGATACCCTCCTCGCTTACAAACAGCAGATGGGAATGCTCCCGGAGGCAACGCGCCCCGCCATTGAGGCTGGTAACCCTGCGGAACTTCCCGGCACGGCCCTTGACCGTCCGAACCCTTCACGTGACTGAGTTGATTCGCCCTCACGGCTCTTGCTATGGAGTTGACACCCTCCTACCTTCTTGAAGCCTTCAAGGAGCCCCTCAATCTGGCGGGACTTACGCTGGCAGGGGTCCTGTCGCTCGCGGCCGCCACGGGTGACTCGTCTCTCCCGTCTTTACTCCTGCTCGGCGGAACCCTCGTCGTCGAGGGCCTCTACCTGACGGTCGCCTCGACCACGGCACCCTACCGACGATTGGTCGATCGACGCCGCCGAGAGCGGCTCCAGGCAGCCCGGCAGCAGAATCGGCTCGCCTTGATTCGCAGTTTCGACCCGCGGGAACGGGAAGCGGTCGAGTATCTCAGCTGGATGAAGGCGCAGATCGGAAACAACTATCGCAAAGTGACCCGCATCGAAGGAGACCCACCGCAACTCCGTCAACTGGAGGTCGCCTGGGAGTCGTTCATCGATCTGCTCGACGAGTATCGTCGCCGCAAACAACACCTGCGGACAACCAACCGGCAGGCGGTCGAGAACCAATTGCGTCAGGCCGAGCGCACTGCGCGCCTCGCCGAACCGGAGACCCGCTCCCTGCACGAAAAGAATACCGATCTCTTGCGACGTCGAATCGAGACGTTTGACGAGATTGAGCGCAGCGTCAAGAGGGTCGAAGCCCAATTGCAGATGATCGAAAACTTCTTCGGACTGGTCAATGACCAAGTGGTGACGATGCCGACACCAGACCATCTCGATGCCATCGATTTCGAGACACTGCTCTCTTCAATCGAGACGACTCGGGAGATCCTGCGCCAGACAGCGCCGGTAATGGGCCAGCTCGATACGCTCACTCGACAAGCCAATTCTTGGTAAGCAGTGGGCCAAGGGTGACAAGGCGGGTGTCAACCTGCTCAAAAGGGGATACACGAATGATGACCACAGAGACTACGGGGTATTTGTCCGGCCATGAGCGGAAAGGCAGAATTCGGAACACGATCGGTCTGACACTCCTCGCTTGGCTCTTGATGGTCGCCGTGGTCGTGGTACCCGCACAACCTGCCAAGCCTCCACAAGCCCCGCTCCCACCTGAACCGCAGGAAATCCTCGACTTCTCCGCTCGCCCGATCTTTGTCAATGTTCAGCTCTTTCAATTGGAGGTCAAGGAAGCCAACCCCGAGGATCTAACCGACCAGATCTTCCGCATGCGCACAACCAGCCTCTCCGAACACGACAAATGGATGCGCGCATTCCGGAAAGTATACCGTGGAACCGAGATCTCCCTCCTCAAACAGGAGTCGCGGCGCGTTTTTCGTACGTCGAAATCCCTCACCATCCCCGTTACAAGGCAATTGGAGGGACGAATGTTCACACTGGAACTCAATGGAGCTCAGAGCCCCGGAGATGGAGTAATACCAGGAACCAGCCTCGTCACCATTCTCAATCTGCAGTTCGGATCAGATGTACAAACCAAGCCGGTCAGCTACGGGATTGTTCCACTCGAAGTTGAACACGGAATGACCTACTTTTATCTGGCGAAGCAATTGCGATTGAACGGTTCAGACTATGCAAAGTTCCTCCGTCCGCAAGAGGCAGCCGACCGGTTTCAGAATCGAACATACTTTCTCCTTCTCGCGCTGTCCGTGGACTTGGACGTCACCTCGACCCCGGCGCGATTGATTGATGAACGGCAATCGTTTCGATTTCAGGAGGGAGCGACCAAGAAGGTCCCCCTGACGATCCCCGAAGCAGTGGAGAAGGCGGGCCTCAGTGGAATGGTCCGCGTCCAAGTTGAGATCCAGCCGACAGGCACGGTCAATCGGGCCAACGTCACCTACTCGACCCTTCCTGAGGCCAATGTTGCAGCCATGGAGGCCGCTCGCCAATGGGAGTTTCCGCCAACGCTCTTTGAGAGCGACAAGACTCCAATCACGGCGTATATCAGCTTTACCGTCTCTCCAAAGACACCTGTCTCACCGGCGCCCTGAGAGAAAGATCGGTGATCAGCGGCGAGGGGGTTTGTTGATCCGACCACGACAGGCAGGGGACCCGCAGCGGCAAGCCTTGCGGTCAGAATGGTAGGAATGCTCGTAATCGAGGAGGATCTCCTCCCCTGGTGAAATGTCGCGCAAGGCGAAGAAGAGCAGATGCCCGCGCAGGTTGCGGAGGGAGCAGTTGGGCTCGCAAGAATGGTTGATGAACTGCGTTCCGTTGCCCGTCAAGCGGCCATCGATCGCCCAATAGGAGTCGAGACCGCAGATATGAATGCGTTGCCTACCGCGGAGCCTCCGTGCAGTCTCTTGGCGGGAGATGCGATCCCCGACATACTCGGCGATCTTCCGCCCCTTCCGAAATGGAATCGTGGCAAAACACCCACGGCCATCGATCGTCGACGGTCGAACGTCGATCCCGTCGGCCCATTTCTCAATTCCCTTCTTCATCGCCATTCTCCCTTCGTCGAAAGAGTGTTTCTCGAAAAAAAGTCTGAAGAAGGAGTCTCTCTCCAATCCAACTTCAGTTGTCTCTGCCAAGAGAAGATCATCGTATTTTTTCTGTGGAGAGGAAGGCAAGCAGGAGTTGAAGCATGCAATCAGAAGAGATGCGATCTTTTCTTCCCTTTGTCGAGGAACTTCAAGAGAAGGCAGGTCAGATCATCCGGTCTTTTTACGGCCAGCCCCTCGCTGTCGAGCACAAGGCGGACGACAGCCCCGTCACGCGTGCTGACCGCGAGACGGAAGCGGTCCTTCGGGGTTTGATCGAAGCGCGCTATCCCACTCACTCGATCCAGGGCGAGGAGTATGGCGAGAAGCGGGGGTCGAGCGGCTGGCGATGGATTCTTGATCCGATCGATGGAACAAAGTCTTTTGTCCTCCAGACGCCCCTCTTCGGAACGCTGATCGCACTGGAGCGGGACGGGGTTCCCGTGCTTGGATCGATCCATTTTCCGCTGCTGGAACGTCTGCTCATTGGGAGCGCCGAAACGGGGACATTTCTCAACGGGGTCGCCTGCCGCGTCTCGTCGACATCAGACTTGGCCCAGGCCACGATGATCATCACCGACCCACGGGATCTTCTCCCCCACCCCGGGCACGAGCTGGTCATCGCACTGGCGAGCCAAGTTCGATTGGTTCGCGGGTTTGGTGACTGCTACGGATATTTTCTGGTAGCCAGTGGGCTGGCCGACCTTATGGTGGAGCCAAAGAACCTGCAGTATTACGACATTGCCCCAATGCCCCCTCTTCTGTCAGGTGCGGGGGGGATCTTCTCTGCCTTCGATGGAAGCCTCGATTTCCGCCAGGGGCAAGGGCTGGCGGCCAATCCGCGACTCCACGCCGAGGTCAGGGCGATCGTTGAGAAGATCACGAATCAATCGCCTCTTGGCTGAAGCCTCCGTGCCTCAAGCCGCCACGCAGGAAGGGCAGAGGGTAGCGACCGGGCACCGGGAACAAGCGGGCTTGCGCGCCTTACAGACCTGCCTTCCGTGATGGATCAGTGTATGCGAAAAGCTGATCCAGTCCTTGCTGGGCAGGAGGCGGATCAAGTCCTGCTCGATCTTCTCTGGAGTCTTCTCTTCTGTCAGTCCGAGGCGCTGGGAGAGTCGGGAGACGTGGGTATCGACCACGACCCCGGAAGGGATCCCGAACGCGGTCCCGAGGATGACATTGGCCGTCTTGCGACCAACGCCTGGAAGACGGACCAGGGCCTCGAGAGTCTGAGGGACCTCTCCTCCGTGCTCCTCGAGGATGGCCCGACAAGCACCCTGAATCGAGCGCGCCTTGTTGCGGAAGAAGTTGATGGAGCGAAGATCCCCCTCCAGTTCAGCCGGGGACACCGCCAGAAAGTCTTCCGCTTGACGGTATTTCCGGAAGAGAGTGGCCGTCACCAGATTGACGCGTTCATCAGTGCACTGAGCCGAGAGAATAGTGGCAATCAGCAGCTCAAGTGGATTGCTGTGGTGGAGCGCGCACTCGGCATCCTGATAGGCCCTGCGAAGAATTCGCAGAACGGATCGGGCGTGCGCACGCTGTTCGGAAAGATGGTCAGCCTGATCTGGTTTTCGTGTGGGCATCTGTCACCTCTTCTCCCGAGGAGGGCTGGCTTTCTTCCCGCGTCCCAGACGGACGATGACCTTCCATTGCTGCGTTGTAACCGGTTGGACGGAGAGGCGGGATCCGCGACGCAGCAGCTCCATTCCCTCCAGTTCGGGAATGGATCGCAACTCCTCAAGGGAGAGGGGGCGGAGAAACTTTTCGACGAAGCGGATGTCGACCATCTCCCAGATCGGATTGTCGGGGGTGGCCTTGGGGTCATAGTGGGAGTCGGTTGGATCGAGCGCCGTCCCATCGGGGTGTGCCAGTTGGACGACTTCCGCGACACCGACGATCGAGGATGGGTCGGCGTTGCTATGGTAGAAGAAGACTTGATCCCCAAGCTTCATCGACCGCATAAAATTGCGTGCTTGGTAGTTGCGGACTCCGTCCCAAGAGGTAGTCTGGTCGGGTGCGGCGGCCAAGTCATCGATCGAGAAGACATCGGGTTCCGATTTCATGAGCCAATAGGCCATCAAAGACCTCCTTAAGATTCCTCATCTGTCCGCGAAAAATGAGTGGGATTCCCAGTGTTATCGGGACGAACGATCAAGAAGAGCGGATAGAATCCGCTCTGATGCGTGTCCATCCCAGAGAGGCAACCGCTCGGAAACGACCAACTGCCGCGTGGAATTCGGTGACATCCCGGCGGCAAGCACCTGTCGAGCGGCGACGAGAATGCGATCAGGATCGACCCCAACCAAATGGTTCGTTCCGCATTCGACCGTGATCGGACGCTCAGTGGTCTCCCGCAAGGTCAGGCACGGAACACCGAGGGCCGTCGTCTCCTCTTGAAGCCCTCCAGAGTCGGTCAGGACGAGCGCGGCCTTGGACCAGAGGTCGAGAAAGTCCCGGTACCCGAGGGGTGGCAGGGCCTCGATCCCGGCGGGCAGGGTGAGACCGGACTTGGCAAGCCGGGCAGCGGTCCGCGGGTGGATCGGGAAGAAGAGGGGGAGCCTTCGGGCAATCTCCCCGAGCGCGCCAAGCAGCGAGGTCAGTCGTGCAGCGTCGTCAACATTGGCGGCACGGTGAAGCGTCACCACCCCGTAGGGCCCTCCGTTCTGGAGGTGCGAGGCCAACGTCCGCCCTTCTCCTCGGCGAGGGGGAGCCTCCTCAAGCACGGTCCGCAGGGAGTCGATCATGACATTGCCAACCTCGAAGATGCGCTCCTCCGGAATCCCCTCCCGGTGCAAGTTTTCGTTGGCGTCAGGGCTGGGCGTGAGCAGCAGGTCCGCCAGTTGATCGACGACGACCCGGTTGGTCTCCTCCGGCATGCGTCGGTCGAAGCTGCGCAATCCCGCCTCGACGTGAGCCAATGGGACCTTTCCCTTCGCCGCCGCCAGAGAAGCCCCCAAGGTAGAATTGACATCCCCGACAACCAGCACCCAGTCTGGCTGACGAGAGGTGAGAATCGGCTCAAGGCCGAGCATGATGCGCGCCACCTGCTCGGTCGGACTCCCTTGCCCAATCCCCAACTCGATATCCGGTCGTGGCAACTTGAGATCTTCGAAGAAGATCCCTGCCATCTCCCGATCATAGTGCTGGCCCGTATGGACGAGGCAGGGATCGAAATCGTCCCGTTGCCGCGCCATTGCCCGGAGAATCGGCGCCACCTTGATAAAATTGGGCCGCGCACCGGCCACTAGAACGACTCTCACCAAGCCTCCTTCGCCCTCTCAGGCCTCTTTTCCTTGATGACGGATTGGTGACGGTATGATGGCGGAGCGTTACAGAAAGTGCAACATTCCAGGAGCAGCCCGACTGGCGC
>JBMOHS010000061.1:0-20418 GCA_049317725.1 Blastocatellia bacterium | reverse complement strand
AGAGGCTCACGCGAAGGCGCGAAGACGCCAAGGGGGAGGAGGAGAGAAAAGGGATCAGGTGTCAGGGGTGAGGGGCGAGGGGCGAGGGGCGAGAGGAGGGAAGAGGGAGCAGGGGCGAGGGGTGTGCCACCCAGGATGCCTCGTTTCAACACGGCAGGTGTGAGTTGTAGGGCGCAACCCTTGTGGTTGCCACATCGTTCCTTCAATGGAAAATAGAGCAGCCCCTAAAAATCGCAGCGGCCCTTTTTTTACGATCTCGACGGGCAAAGGTCGCCCCTCACCAGTGTGAAACGACTGTTCTCCATTCTCCATTTACCTCATTCTCCGTTCCTAGCTAGGGCTGTTATACTCAGGCGTGTCTGGGTCGCGATCGTGGGCCGGATCCATTCTTCAAAAATAGTCTTGACTCATCAGGCGAGTGTGTAATGAAAAGAGTTCGACGTAGCGGGAAGATCGCACTGGGGTTAATAGCTGGGCTATGGGTCGCCAGCCTGGCTGGGGGTGAGTTCGATCCGGCGACGAGGGCGAGTGAGCCGCCCGTCAGTTTCAATCGGGACATCCGTCCGATCTTCTCGGACACCTGTTTTCGATGTCATGGGCCGGACAAGAGCGGCCGCCAAGCCGGGATGCGGCTGGATGTGCGGGAGGAGGCGCTGCGCAAGACGCGATCGGGGGTGAGACCGATCGTGCCGGGGAACCCGGAGGAGAGCGAAGTGGTGCGGCGCATCTTCTCGACCGAGCCGGCGGAGGTCATGCCGCCGGAAGAGGCGCACAAGTCGCTGACTGTGCAGCAGAAGGAGCTGATCAAGCGCTGGATTGCCGAGGGAGCCGCCTATGAGGGGCACTGGGCCTACCAGGCTGTCACCCGGCCAGCGGTTCCTGCGGGTGGGACACGGGTCAACAATCCGATCGACCGCTTCGTCCAGCGGCGGCTGGCTGAGGCGGGCCTGGCCCCGGCACCGGAGGCCGACCGGAGGACCTTGATCCGGCGAGTCATGCTGGATCTGACCGGGATTCCGCCGACCCAGGCAGAGATCGCGGCCTTTGTCGATGATCCGGCACCGGACGCCTATGCCCGGTTGGTCGACCGTCTGCTGGCCTCTCCGAGGTACGCCGAGAAGCAGGCGATGCACTGGATGGACGCGGTGCGCTATGCCGACACGGCTGGATTTCACGGGGACAATGCCTTTCCGGCGTGGCCGTATCGCGACTATGTGCTGCGGGCGTTCCGGAACAATGTGCCCTTCGACCGGTTTACCAGGGAGCAGTTGGCGGGAGATCTGATCCCAGAGGCGACCGAGGAGCAGAAGGTTGCGTCGGCGTACAATCGCCTCACCCGGATGTCGTCGGAAGGCGGGTTGCAGCCGGCCGAGTACCTGGCCAAGTATGCAGCCGACCGGGTGCGGACGACGAGCATCGTCTGGATGGGCGCGACGATGGGCTGTGCGGAGTGCCATGACCACAAGTTTGACCCCTACCTCGCCAAGGACTTCTACTCGATGAAGGCCTTTTTTGCCGACATCAAGGAGACAGGACTGGTGGCGAGCCGGGGGAAGGAGGCTTGGGGAAGCCGGATGACGCTGCCGACGCCGGCGCAGCGGGAGGGCCACGTGGCCTTGACCAAGCGCTTGGAGGAGCAACGGGCAGCCCTGCGCCGCGCGGTGGAGGCCTTGCCCGATCTAGGGGAGCGGGAGAGCCGCCTGCGCGAGGATTACCGGGCTGGCCGGTTTGAGTGGCTGTTTCAGCGGCCAGTAAGCGCAACGGCGACGGGTGGGGCGCGGGCGACGATCTACAACGACCGGCGGCTGACGGTGACTGAGTACCTCGACGGCAATCTGGTGACGAAGGAGATCGACGGGGATGGGCTGATCGTGGTTGAGGGGCCAAACCCGGAGAACTCGACTTACACGGTGCGGTTCCGCCCAGCGGCTGGGACTTGGACGGCGTTGGGGATCGAGGTGGCCCAGGACGAGAGTCTTCCAGCCAACCGAATCGCCCGCGGGGCCGACCGGTTCGTCGTCAGCGAGGTCGAGGCGGGGGTGGCCGCGCCAGGGCCCCGACCGCTGACCTTCACCTTGGCGACCAGCGACCGGGCCGGGGAGTGGCCAGAGAACCACCCGATGAATGCGATCGACCAGGATCGCGCGACCGGCTGGGGATCATCTTGGGAGGGGGGCCGGGGGGCCTTCCTCGCGCTCCGCTTGGCGACTCCGCTCAAGGCCGATGGAGAGACGATCGTCGAGGTACGGCTGCGCCAAGACTCGCCGCTGCGCCGAGCAACGATTGGCCGCTTCCGGATCGCCCTCGCCAGTGCGACCCATGCGTGGCCCGACGTTCAAGCGAAGATGGCGAAGCCACTCCGGGGGCTCCCGTCTGGCTTGGCACGAATCCTCGACCTCGCGCCAGCCGAGCGGACCCGCGCGCAGCGCGAGAGCCTGCTCGACCACCTCGCGTGGAGCGATCCCGCCTTCGAGCCGGAGGTCATCCGGCTGGCCCGGCTTGAAGCCGAACTCGACAGGCTCACTTCGCAGATTCCGCAAGTGGTCTACACCGAGGCCGTCCCGCCGGTCGAGACGAAGATCCTGCCGCGCGGCAACTTCCTCGATGAGAGCGGGGAGGTCGTCACCCCGGCCATTCCGGTCACCTTCGGCCGCTTGCCGGTCGACGGGCGACGGGCGACGCGGATGGATCTGGCCAACTGGCTTGTTGCGCGGGAAAATCCGCTGACGGCGCGGGTCTTTGCCAACCGGATGTGGCGCCAATTCTTCGGGGTCGGACTCTCGAAGACCCTCGACGATCTAGGTTCGCAGGGGGAGTGGCCGACCCATCCCGAGCTGCTCGACTGGTTGGCGGCGGAGTTCATGGAGCCATCGCTCGATGGGGCATCCCACTCGTGGGATGTGCGCCATCTGATCCGGACGATCGTTTTGAGCCACACCTACCGTCAATCGGCGCTCTCTCCGCCCGATGAGCGGGATCCGGACAACCGGCTGCTCTCGCGGCAGAACCGCTTGCGGGTCGATGCCGAGATCGTGCGCGACATCGCGCTGAGCGTCTCCGGGTTGCTCGTCGAGCGGCTCGGTGGCCCCTCGATCAAGCCCGTCCAGCCGGAGCGTTACCTGGCCGCGCTCAACTTCCCGCAGCGCGACTATTCGGCCGATCGGGGGGAGGACCTCTACCGGCGGGGGCTCTACGTCCATTGGCAGCGGACTTTTCTCCATCCGTCACTCTCGACCTTCGACGCTCCTTCGCGCGAGGAGTGCACCGTCAACCGGGTCAATTCGAACACGCCGCTCCAGGCGCTGGTCCTGCTCAACGATCCGATCTTTGTCGAATCGGCCCGGGCCTTCGCGGCGCGGGCGCTGCGCGAGGGTGGGCTCACCCCGCGTGAGCAGATCCGGTGGGCCTTTGCCACGGCGACGGGGCGACCTCCGACGGCGGAGGAGACCGCCATCCTCTCCGAGCTGCACCGGGAGAGCCGCGCGGCCTTTCTCGCCGATCCGGCTGGGGCAGCGCGGCTGCGGGCGATTGGCGAGGCGCCGGCCGGGCGTGGACTCCCCCCGGTCAGACTCGCGGCGATGACCGCGGTCACCCGGGCCATCCTCAACCTTCACGAGACGATCACCCGCAACTGAGGCGGACGCGACGAAGGGGGAGGCTTGGTACCTCCTCAGAGAGAGAGCAGACTGCAATGACGATGCGTAACCCAATCGATCCGTTGACACAAGCCGTCTCGCGACGGACGTTTCTCGGCGGGCTCGGCTCGATCGCGCTCAGCTCCCTGCTCGGCCGGGAGGCCGGGGCCACGCCGGACCCAGAGCGCTGGCGCGGCGTGGTCCATCCGCTCCACCACGCGGCCAAGGCCAAACGGGTCATCTTCCTCTACCAAGCCGGTGGCCCATCGCAGTTCGAGACCTTCGACTACAAGCCGGCCCTCGCCGCCATGCACGGCAAACCCATGCCCGAATCGTTCACCCGTGGGCAGCAGATCGCCCAGCTCCAGGGGCAGAAGCTGATCTGTTATGGCCCGCAGTTCAAGTTCAAGCGGTTTGGCCAGTCTGGGCAGGAGATCATGGAGCAGTTCACCCACCTCGGCGGCGTCGCCGACGATCTCTGCATCATCCGCTCGATGTGGGGCGAGCAGATCAACCATGATCCGGCGCACCAGCTCCTCAACACGGGGTCGATCATTACTGGCCGTCCAAGCATGGGCTCCTGGCTGCTCTACGGGCTTGGGGCGGAGACCGACAACCTGCCCGGCTTTGTCGTCCTCATGTCGCAGGGGCGCGGCGGCCAGAACCAGCCGATCGCCAATCGCCAATGGTCGGCCGGTTTTCTCCCAAGCCGCTTCCAGGGCGTCAAGCTCAACTCGGTCGGCGATCCTGTTCTCTACATCAACAACCCCGACGGGCTCGGGGCCAAGACCCAAGCCGCGACCATCGGGGCGATCAACCGTCTCAACCGCCTCCAGTATGACGCGACCCTCGATCCGGAGATCTTGACCCGCATCTCCCAATACGAGATGGCCTTCCGCATGCAGTCCTCTGTGCCGGAACTGACCGAGATGAGCCGCGAGCCCCAGTCAGTTCTTGACTTGTACGGGGCGCGGCCCGGGGACGGTTCCTTTGCCTCGAACTGCCTGCTGGCGCGCCGCCTCGCGGAGCGCGGCGTGCGCTTCATCCAGCTCTACCATCGCGATTGGGACCACCACAACAACATCCCTGCCAACATTCCGCTCAAGGTCGAGGAGGTCGATCGCGCCAGCGCTGCGCTGATTCAGGACCTCAAGCAGCGCGGCATGCTCGACGATACCCTCGTTGTCTGGGGCGGTGAGTTCGGTCGTACCCCGATGTCCCAGAGCGGCAACGGCCGCGATCACCACATCAAGGCCTTTTCGTATCTCCTTGCTGGCGGCGGCATCAAGCCGGGGATCACCTGGGGGGCCACCGATGAGCTTGGCTATGCCGCCGTCGAGAACCCGGTTAGTGTCAACGACCTGCACGCGACGATGCTCCACCTGCTCGGCATCAACCACCTTCGCCTCACCGTCAAGTTCCAAGGGATCGATGCTCGTTTGACCAATGTTGGCGGTCATGTTGTCGAGGGGATATTGGCGTGAGGACCCGTCATTGTCCCTCCCCCAAAGAACACGAAGTTCAACCGCGATACCTGTTGAGAGGCCCATCCGCCAGCGTGGACAATCAAAACGGGTGAGCGGGCTCCTTCGGAGCAGGACTCGTCTATTTACCTGACAGTCGGGTTGACAGCACCGATTCTGGTGACGCTGAAGGTAGAGTCTGACCGGGGCCGCCAAGGATCACTGCCGACGTATGCTGAGGATCCTCGATCTGTCGGCGTGGATGGCTGACCAAATGCAGGCCAGAAGATCGCGTCAGGGGAGCAGGCCCAACTGCCATTGAGACACCACCAGCCCGCCTTGACCAATTTTCTGAGCCCGTGTCAAGGTTGTCTTTGCAAGGCCAAGTTGGGCTGATATGATACCCTGACTTGGCCAAGGCAGAGCAGGGTAGAGCAAGATAGAGCTCGTTGGCCAAGGAAAGGCGCGACAGACAACAGCCCGGTTATTTGTTGTAACTGGCTGGAGTGTGTCAATGTCTCAACGATTGTGCTCCACTGGATCTGGCTGATCCGGAGACGCGAGCCAGTGGGTGTCGGGCCATCGGCACTCCCCCGCACCATCGCCGGGAACTTCCTCTCTTGGCGCAGAACTGAATATTCTTCTGCCATCCAGCAAGATAACATCATCAAGGCTGAAGACCGGGATCCCTTTCATTTGTTGACGTCATTCTCTTTTATCTGATTTGGTTGGGAACGTGATCTTTGGGCAGCCTCAGCGGGTGTTTGACCCATACGTCCGGTCAGACCGGAAGAGATGATGATTGTCGAAAGACGTCTACACGAAAGGACTTCACGAGGGGTCCACAAGAGATGTCTTTTCCAAAGAATGGAAGGGCCAGTGTGCGTCAAAAGGCGCTGGTCGGAAATGGACTGGGTTTCGGACCTCTCCTTGGGATCACCGCTCTGGCAAGGTGGTCTGGGGAGAAGAAAGGGAGGAGAAGATTCGATGAAAGACAGATCTGCCATCCGCTGGATGTTGCTGCTTCTTTTGCTGGGAGCCGCGGGGGTGATGGGAGTGGGGGCGTTTCGTTGGAGCCGATTGTCGGCCGCTCCGGCGACGGTCACCTTCAGTCGGGATGTGGCCCCGATTCTCTATGGGCGTTGCGCCGAGTGCCACCGCCCAGGGGAGACGGCCCCGATGTCCCTGCTGAGCTATCGAGACGTTCGCCCCTGGGCGAAGTCGATTCGCGAGAAGGTGGTCTCGCGTGAGATGCCCCCTTGGTACGCCGACCCGAACCACGGCGACTTCATCAACGAAGCCCGATTGACGAGCGAAGAGATCGAGACGCTTCGCCAATGGGTCGATGGCGGGGCCAAGGAGGGCAACCCGAAGGACCTCCCACCCGTTCCGAAGCCGCGCACCGGTGAGTGGCGGAATGGCGAACCGGATGTTGTCCTCTCCATGAGCGAGGCGGTCGAGATTCCCGCCGAGGGGACTGTTCCCTACAAGTATTTTGCCGTTCCGACCAACTTCACCGAAGACAAGTACGTCCAGTTCGCCGAGATCAAGCGGGGCGCCCCGAGTGTCGTCCATCACGTGATCATCAGCGTCCGGGAGCCGGAGCAGGGAGTGCTGCCGCCCGCTGGGGAGATTCGGCTCGATCGGCTGCGCGGTGCCAATCCAGAGGATCCGCAAGCCAACAACCGCAACGCCAATCAACGACGGGGAACCAACCCCGATGGCATGCTGGTCGGATGGGCTCCGGGAATGAGTCCGTTGCGGTTGCGGGATGGTAATGCCAAGTTGATCCGCAAGGGGTCAGTACTGGTCTTCCAGATGCACTACACGACCAATGGCGAGCCGGCGACGGACATCACCAAGGTCGGCCTCTGGTTTGCCAAGGGCCCCGTCGACAAGCGGGTCATCACCAAGGGGGTCATGGTCGATCCGCGCCAGTTCGTCATTCCGGCCGGCGATCCCAACTATGTTGCCAAGTCGACCTTCACCTTCCCGGAGGACGCCCACATCCATATGTTCATGCCGCACATGCACGTGCGCGGCAAGTCCTTCGAGTACACCCTCGTCTACCCGGATGGCACGTCGAAGGTCCTCCTCCGCGTGCCGAAGTATGACTTCAACTGGCAGCTCGGCTACTTCGTTCGCGAGCCGATTGCCGTACCGAAGGGGAGCCGCATCGACTGCGTCGCCACCTTCGACAATTCGACCAACAACCCCTACAATCCGGATCCGACCCGCGATGTCCGGTGGGGAGACCAGACCTGGGAAGAGATGATGATCGGCTGGATCGACTACACGCTCGACGGCCAGAATCTCCGGGCGGTCTCTGCGGTCACTCGTTAGCCTGTCCCGAGCCCGAACCACTCTGGCACGGCTGTGTCCAGGTGGTTCGGGACCGGTGCCGAGATCGAAAGGGAAGAGATCTTCTCCCCCGATCCGGCCGAGCCATTGTCAAGGGGAATTACTCACAGCAAAGAAGGTCGGGAAGTGGGCTGGGCCAACAAGCAATCATCTCTTCCTCACCGTGAGTAGTTACTGTCAAGGGAGTCCCGCTCTCATCTCCCTGATCCGATGCATGAGGAGCCCCTTTCTCTCTCTTGACGACATAGCATCCAAGACCAATCCAGAGACGATCCCGAGACGATCCAACGCCAGAGATTATCCAGAGATTATCCAGAGGAGGATACTCAACCATGTGGGTACGCAAAGCGGTTCGTGACCAGAAGAAAGGGGTCGACTCACCAGTCCCGACCCAGGCGGTCTCCAACGAGGAGATCATTCCAATGCCCCAAACAACCAAGCAGAAGCAGGTCGAACAGTTGATTGGCGAACTCTCGACCGAGCGGGCGAAGAAGCTCGGGATCGAGCGGCGCGACTTCATGCGCACGTCGATGGGCCTCGCGACCTGCTTTCTTGCCTCCAATCTCGCCTACGGCCAGAAGTATTGGGATGTCGACGAGGCAGAGACGTGGGAGCCCGCTGCTTCCCAAGAGAAGTGGCCGAAGGACGATTACTTCATCATGGACGTCCAGGCCCACTTCACCAACGGACTGGCCATCGGATTTCGCAACAACGAGTTCATGAAGAACATGGGGTTCAACCTCAAGAATGATGTCGACTCCTACAGCTACAAGACCTTCGTCAAGGAGATGTTCTTCGACAGTGAGACCTCGGTGGTGGTGATCTCGGGGGTTCCGAGCGTCGAGATCAACAAGGACAAGGACGGCAATGTGCTCGAAGGGCGGGCGCGCAGCCCGCGGGGGATTCTCCCTTCCTGGCTGATGTCGCAGGCGTCGCGGGAGATCAACGAGCTGGCAGGCGGGACGATCCGGGCGATTCCGCAGGGCAATCTCGCCCCCAACCATTACTGGGACAAGACGACCAATTCGATGAACAAGGCGGCGATCGCCGAGCAGATGGATCGTGAGGTCAACCAGTATGGGATCAAGTCTTGGAAGTGGTACTGCCACGCCGACCCGGCCCGCTCGGGACAAGGGTTTCAGCTCGACGACGACAACGCCATGTGGTTTTACGAGCAGACCCGCAAGCAAGGGATCAAACTGATGAGCGTCCACAAGGGGTTTTCGTATCAATCCCGGACGCTCGGCCATCTCGCCAATCCGAAGGATGTCGAGAAGGCCGCCCTCGCCAATCCTGATCTCAACTTTGTCATCTACCACTCCGCACTCAAGCACGGTCCCGGCGAGCAGGGCATGACCAAGCCCGACGAGTGGATCGAGATGAACCGCTACAACCCAACGACGGGCGACTTCGAGTGGCACAGCATCTTGATGGACATCAAGCGGCGCAACCCGAAGATGAACAATGTCTACTGTGAGATCGGCAGCTTCTTCGGGATCCTCGCGATCGCGCATCCCGAGATGGCCATGCACGGCATGGGCAAGAACCTCAAATACTATGGCGCCGACCGCGTCATCTGGGGGACGGACTGCCTCTGGTGGGGATCTCCGCAATGGGTCATCGACGCCTTCAAACGATTCCAGATCAGCGACGAGTTCTGTGAAAAGTTTGGGTACAAGAAGATCACCCGGCAGGACAAGGCGAAGATCTTTGGGCTCAACGCGGCGCGTCTCTACAACATCAAGCTGCAGGAGAAGCGCAACAAGTTGCCGGATGATACGCTCGATCGGCTGAAGGTGGCCTACGAGCAGAGCGGAGGGCAGCGCAGCAACGCGGCCTGGGGCTGGGTCCGCGCGACCGATTGAGCGAGGTCGGGAAGGCATCGGGAGTCTCGTCGGCGGACGCCGTTCGCGGCAGGAGGCCGGTGCAGACTCCCGATTTTGGTTCAAGGTTCTGCCCCAGACAGGTACTCTCACGGAGCCACGGAGAAGCACGGGAACGAGGTTTGGAAAAGGGAGTTCCTCTCCGAGGCTCCGCGACTCTGTGCGAATCTGATGAGAGCGAACAAGGCGGCGCACTGGAGCCGGCGATCGGGGGGCATTCAAACTGGGGGGCACTAGCGCTCGCACGGTGACCAAGGTCGATGGGAGGAGTAGCGCGATGGGCAAGATCGGCAAGTGGACAGTGGGCATCGCGCTCGTCGTGGGAGCCCTGACGGGGATGGTGGGGACGATCGGCTCGGCGAGGGGGCAGGATCCCCCTTCTCCGGGGACGGGCATCTCTTTCCACCATATCCACCTCAACAGTCCCGATCCAAAGGCGGCGATCGATTACCACTTGGCCCGCTTCGAGGCGGAGCGGGATCACCCGGCGGGGCTTGACGAGGGGATTCGGGGCCATCGGACGTGGCTTTTGTTTCGGAAAGTCGGCTCCCCGCCCCCCTGGCAACTGACCTCGGGGATCTGGCACATCGGCTGGGGGGCACCCGACATGCCGGCGGAGGTCGAGCGGCAGAAGGCACTGGGAACCCGCTTCTTCGAGCCCTTGACCGACATCAGCGACATCGGGGGAAACCCCAATGCCCGTCCTGGCAGCTTCTATTACGCCTATGTCGAGACGCCCGACCGGGCCTTGATCGAGCTGAACACGGCCGTCAGTCGGCGTTTCGGCCACCTGCACCTCTTCAGCGAAGATCCGCTGGCCGCCGGGGCCTGGTATGAGCGCCACCTTGGCGTGCGGCGTCGTGGGCGCACTCCCTCACCTGAGCCCCGGTTCTATCGCGGCTTCCAGATTGGCCCGAGTGTCAGCTTGGCGCTCGGCGAGGTCAACCTGATCGTCTTTCCGCTGGCGTATGCCCGGAAGGCCTATGCGGACCACTGGAAGGGAAAGACCGTGGTCGACTCGACGGAAGGGCGCGTCATCGACCATCTTGGATTTCGCGTCGACAATCTCTCCGCAGAGCTTTCCCGGCTGCGGGAGGCGGGGGTCAAGATCACCCGGGAGGCGCAGGCCATCCCCGGAACTTCCCTGCGCCACGCCTTCGTCGAAGGCCCAGACCGGGTGCGGATCGAATTGATCGAGGGGTTGCCGAAGGAAGGAAATTGAAAAATGGAGAGGGGAGTCTTGGGTCCCTAATCGTCAGTCAGTCGTTAGTGTTCGTTGAATGCAGTGTGGGAGGGATGACAGATGAGGCGTCAAGCAACGCAAGGATGTGGGAAGGGTCGTCGGGCCGGAATCGTTTGGAGTTGCACCCGTCTGATGGCGGCGCTGGTCCTGGCCGGCTGGTTGGGAGTCGTTGGGCTCGGACAGACCGATCCGCTGGTCGGTCGCTGGGAGGGGAAGATCGTCTCGATCCAAGGGGAGCGCCCAACCGCGGCAGTCTTCGTCCGCAACGGGGAAGGGTACGGGGGCAAGACGCTGGGACTGCGCCCCGGGACCGAGGTCGTTCTCAGGAATGTCAAGGTCGAAGGGGAGACCATTACGGCCAACGCCGAGCTGGAGACTCCGCAGGCGACCCTCGCCGTCGCCTACACCTTCAAGTTGGCCGGTGAGGCGATGAAGGGGCAGGGAGCGCTCGACTTCGGCGGCCAGTCGATCAGCTTCGATATCGAGTTGCGCCGGGTCAGCCAGGATACGGAGGCCCCACTCGTCACCCCTGGAGCGGTGGCCAATGGAGGGGCGGGAAGGGCAGGGGGGGCCGCCGGGCGCCCGGCGAGCGAGCAGCCTCAGCAGAAGCAGTCGCCGGACTACTTTGCCGGGCAGTGGTCCTTCAAGTACCTCGGGCGGGAGAGTGGGCTCGGACCCGCTCCGCGGCAAGGGGTGACGACCATGGTCAAACGCGATGAGCGGACTCTCGACGTCTCGATCGAGGGGAAGACCGACGTTGGTGCTTACCGCGAATCGGCCGTCTTCTCATTTAATGAGACGTTCCAAGCCTTCACTCTGCGGGAGACCTTGGCCAATGGCAAGATCCTGCAGAGCCGCGGCGATTGGAGCAGCCCGATCTCGATCCGCTTCTCGGTCGATCCCCTTGAGGTGGGAGGCCAGAAGTTGCAGTTGCGCCGAACGGTGACGATCGTCTCGGCCCACTCGTTTACCGTCGTCGAGGAGCTCTCGGAGAATGGCGGCCCCTTCTTTCGGCTCGGCAGCGCCCTCTACACGAGGCTTGGGGCCCGCTGAGAGGACGCGAAGGGAGGTCTCGTGACGAAGCGGGCTGTCAGAACCTGGGCGCTGATGGGGCTGGTCCTCCTGACCTGTGGCGGGTTGATCGTCGATCGGGCGGCGGGCCGATCTTTCCAGGAGAACGGGATCCTGCCGCAGGATCCGCCTGCGACGACCAACCGCGATCCACAGTCACCGTCTGCCTGGGGGGAGAGCCACGCTGGGCAGTCCCCCCCCGACTACATCCAAGGCGACGAGTGTCTCTTCTGCCATCGCAACGAGATCGGGGCTGGCTGGGCCAAGGACCGGCATGCCCGCACTGTTCGCTACCGGGAGGCCGCTCCCGAGATCGAGCCTCTCCTCGCTGCGGACCCGTCGCCGCGCGGGGTGGCCGGCGAGGTCGAGTTTGTACTCGGGGCGCGAACGATTCTCCGCCTCCTCAAGCGGGATGGCTATGGTCGTTTCGCCGTCTTCTCGAGACCGTTGTCGGCGGATCCCTCTCCCGCGGCGCCTCCCCCAGGGAGCACGGCGAAGGCCACCTGGGACCGCCAGCTCTTTGCTGCCAGTTGTGCCGGCTGCCACGCGACGGCGGTCGACCCCAAGACGCAGACCTTCTCCGCTTTCAGCATCGACTGCTACAGCTGTCACGGCAACGTCAATATCGACCACACCCGTGACAAGTCGCTGATGCTCCTCTCCTCCCAGGGACGGCGCGAGGACCCACGGGTCGTCACGTCGCTCTGCGCGCAGTGCCACCTTCGTGGCGCCGTCTCCCGCTCGACGGGTCTCCCCTATCCCAACAACTTCATCGCCGGGGATAACCTCTTTCTCGACTTGGCGGCAGACTTCGCGCGGGCGGAAGACCCGGCGCTCAACCCCGCGGATCGGCACGTCTGGCGCAATGTCCGCGACGTCGTCCGCGATGGGCAGACGACGACCTGTCTCAGTTGCCATCAAGTCCACAAGGGCTCGACGCTGCGCCATCGGCGTCTTCTCCGCGCACCGATCTGTGCCGAGTGCCATACCGATCCGGCGACCTTCAAGACGGTCGTTCGCGCGCCCGTCCACAGCCCACTCTGTCAGTATTGAAAAGAGCGGGCGTCCCGATTTCGTGTGGGGAAGCTAAACCATCACAGAGGGTTCAGTGATACCAGTAGCAGCCGGCACCCAGGGGGGATCGTTTCAACACGGCCGGTGTGAGTTGTAGGGGCAACCCTTGTGGGTGCCCCATCGTTCCTCCAAGCGAGAATAGGGCAGGCACAAGGCCTGCCCCTACAGAATCGTGCGAGTCCTTGGTGGGATAGGAGGCGGGCCGGAGGCCCGCGCACCCAGGGTGCAATGCCCGACGTCTCGCCTCAATACGGCCCGTCTGGGTTGTAGGGGCAACCCTTGTGGTTGCCCCATCGTCCCTCCAAGCGAAAATAGGGCAGGCACAAGGCCTGCCCCTACAAATCGCACCGGCCTTTTTTAAGCGCATCATTAGGCAAAGATCACACCTCGGTACCGGTGTGTGATGGCTGTTCCCGATTCTCCATTCTCAGCCCTACAGTCCCAGTGAATGTGCTTGGCGAAGTGGACACATCCCTGACGGGGGGGGCACTAAACCCGGAAGCCCCGAAAAGAGCGGCGATGCGATTCCGGGAGCAGCATCAGCCGATGCGTGCTTCCGGGGCATCCGGTGTCGAGGTCCCGGCTTGGCTCATCGACGGCAGCAGTGACGAGCGGACCCGATCACGATAGACGAGGCACTCCTCAAGGACGCGGCGGTACTCCGGGACGAAGACGTCACGCTCACAGCAGAACATCATCAGTTGGCCATCATCCCGAAAGTTGCCGTCCCACTCCATGACCTCTTCATCCGTCCACTCCGGACGGTAGGTTCGCAGTCGCGCATCGGGGACACGGTCGAAATAGGCGCGAAGGTTGATCCCCGTCTCATCCAAGCCTTCGGTCGTCGGCTCTTGCTCGAAATTCCAGATGGGCTGTTCCATGCAAACTCCTCTTCTATCCAGTGACATCCTTGCGTCTTTGGCGATATTTGGTCGGTTCTGGGTCGATTCTTCGGGCGTTTGTTCCTGCCGGAGGTTCTTCCACGGAGGTTATTCAAATCGACAAACTGTATGCTATAAGGCTGTCGACCTGATTTCAATTCTTCCACACCAGAAGAGGGGAGTTGGCGAAAATTGTCCAGGATCACGTCCTCGGACGTCGCGGCCATTAAACGAGGGCGACACGGCCAGCCGATGCAGGGCCGCAGGGTTCGATTTCACCCGGAAAGGTTGACGGCAATGACGACGCGCAGAAAATTTCTGGTGGGAGCGCTCTCGAGCATCCCGGCCAGCTGGTTGACGGGGACCCGCTCTCTCGCTCGCGAGAAGGAACAGAACTGGCCTGGATTTCGCGGCCCGGGTGGGCGTGGAGTCGCCGATGGCTATCCTACCCGCGCCGAGTGGAGCCTTGACGAGACCTCGGGCACGCATGGTGGGCTGCTCTGGAAGGCTGCCATTCCCGGCCTTGGCCACTCCAGCCCGATCATCTGGAAGGACCGGATCTACCTTGCCACCGCCGTGCCCAAGTCAGGCCAACCGAGCCTGCGGATTGGGTACTACGGCGACGTCGGACCGGCGAAGGATGATGGCGAGCAGGACTGGCTGGTCCAGTGCCTCGACAAGTGGGATGGGCGGTTGAAATGGGAGCGACGGATCCGGACGGCCAAACCCTCGACCGTCAGACACGAAAAGGCCTCCCACGCCAACACCACCCTCGTCACCGATGGGCGCAGGCTGGTTGGCTTCTTCGGCTCAGATGGGCTCTACTGCCTCGATATGAAGGGGCGTGTGCTTTGGCAACGTGAGCTGGGCCCCATCAATGTGGCGTGGCAGAAGATCCCCTGGGGATATGCCAGTTCGCCCGCCCTGAGCGGGGACCGGATCGTCCTCCTCTGTGACGACGAGCACGACCCCTTCATTGCCGCCCTGAGCTTGCGGGATGGACGGGAGATCTGGCGCGTCTCCCGCCGGGAGCGCTGCGAGAACAGTTGGGGCTCCCCCCTCATTCACGATGATGGGCGGCGGAGGCAAGTGGTCGCCAACGGGTATCCATACATTGTCTCCTACGATCTCGCGACGGGCGCGGAACTGTGGCGCCTCCGCGGGGGCGGTGACATCCCCATTCCGACTCCCTTCGTCGCTGAGGACCACTTTGTCATCTCCAACGCGCATGGGGGCAAGTCCCCCCTCTTCGCCGTCCGCATGGCGGCGTCCGGCGATATCTCTCTTGGCGAGGGGCAGACCAGCAACGAATCGGTCGCCTGGAGCGTCCCCAACGGTGGATCCTACATTTCGACCCCGGTCGTCTATGACGGCTTGATCTATCTTGCCAATCACAATGGGGTCATGCGCTGCTTCGATTTCAAGACGGGAAAGAAGCTCTACGAGGAACGCCTCGGCCCGGACTCCTCCTGTTCGGCTTCGCTCGTCGCCGCCGATGGCAAGATCTACTGTGCCACCGAACAGGGACTGGTCCACACGATCAAGGCGGGCCCGGTCTTTGAGCGGCTCGCCAAGAACGATCTCGGGGAGCCCTGTCTGGCGACACCGGCCATCTCGCGCGGTGTTCTCTACTTTCGCACTTCGGCGAGCCTGCTCGCCGTCAAGTGAATCAACCTCGCGAGTAATCACGAATGGCAGCCCGGCAGCAACGCCACTGCCTTTCCATCGACCACGACGCAAACGAACCAGGGCGCGACGGATCAAAAGAGCGCAAGGAGGAGACCATGGCAAAGTATGGGCTGGTAATCGGAATCAATGACTATCCCGGAACGGCGAGTGACCTCTCGGGCTGTGTCAATGATGCGAACGACTGGAAGGCGGCGCTCGAGAAGCGCGGGTTCGAGGTCGCCCGGCTCCTCGACAAACAGGCGACCGGGAAGGCGATGCGCGAGGCCATGCGGGCGACGATTGGGCGGGCCAAGTCCGGCGACCTCGTCGTCATTCAATTCTCCGGGCACGGCTCGTTCGTCCCGGATCTCGATGGCGATGAGCCGGATGGGGTCGACGAGTGCCTCTGCCCGCAAGATATCATGACCCGTGGCCCGATTACTGATGATGAGCTCTTCGACCTCTACGACGCCAAGGCGAAGGGCGTGCGCCTGCTCATGCTCTCCGATTCGTGCCACTCCGGGACGGTCGCGCGGCTCGCCCCCATCCTGACGCCCCCGACGACGACGGCCCGCTTCTCGCCAACGCGTCGGGTGCGCTTTCTGCCTCCCTCCGTCTTTCTGTCGCGCCGGGCGATCGCTCCCCTGGGGATTGCCGCGCGCCATCGCGCTGCCAGCGCCCCGGGCCGTTATGCCGCCCTGCTGATGGCTGGCTGTCAAGATGCGGAGTACAGCTTCGACGCCTACTTCCGCGGCCGCCCCAACGGGGCCTTCACCTATGTCGCGCTGCGTGCCCTCGAGGCACTCCCCGAGAAGGCGACCTATGCCGGCTGGTTCCGCGAAATCCGCAAGCTGCTTCCCTCGCAGCAGTATCCGCAGACCCCCAACCTCTTCGGGACTGCGTCGATGAAGCGGTGGCGGGTTCTTGAGTAAACCAAGCACCCCGCCGTCCAGCAGGACGGAGGCCTTGATCGTGCCAGCGTACTTTTCGGGTAACTACTCACGGTGAGGAAGAGAAGATTGCACCACGTCAACTCGCGACCATTGTCAGAACGGAAGAGATGATTGCACCACCAAGGCACAGAGATCACCGAGAAGAAGATAGAACCCCCTGAAGTTCATTGATGCTGTGAGTAGTTACCATTGTATTCACGGAAGACTTGGCTCCAGTCTATCCTGGGTCGGATCGTCAATTGGTGGCAACAGGATCACACCTTCATGTTGGCGATTTTTTGTATTGATAATGGGGAGTCCCATGGTTCAACGGTATCTGGACATCGGATTGGCTGGACAGAGATTTCTGACACGGTTGCGAACAAGTATGGGAGAGACCCTGTGAGTCGAGTATTCGCTTTATTGATTCTTGCGTTTCTGCCACGATTGACGATGGCTCAAGCCGTGACGCTTGAAAAGCTCTTGAGTGCCCCCTTTCCCTCTGAAATCTCGGCGGCACCAACGGCTGGGCGAGTCGCGTGGATTGCCACGGAGCGCGGAATCTGCAACCTCTTCGTCGCCGATGCCCCTGACTATCGTCCACGGCAACTGACGCGCTACACCCGGGACGACGGGCAGCGATTGTCGGCCATCACCTGGTCGGGTGATGCGAAGACCATCGTCTACGTGCGCGGAGATGCACCGAATCGGGCGGGTGAGAACCCGAACCCCGCCAGTGATCCAGCCGGGGCGGAGCAGGCCTTGTGGCGCGTCGAGGTCGAGGGAGGGGAACCGGTTCGCCTCGGCGTGGGCAGTGCACCGGCGCTCTCGCCGCGCGGGGACCACCTTCTGTTCTTGCGGCGTGGACAGATCTATTCGACCCTCCTCGGGGAGACGAAGGAGCCCAAGCAGCTGCTGCAGTTGCGGGGCAGCGCGGGGTCGTTGCGCTGGTCGCCCGATGGCAGCAAGTTCGCGTGGGTAAGCAATCGGGGGGATCACGCCTTCATCGGGGTCTACGAGATGGCCCGTCAAGAGCTGCGCTGGATCGCGCCCAGCCTGGACCTCGACGGCAACCCGGAATGGTCTCCAGACGGTACGCGCCTCGCGTTCACGCGGTATGCGTCGGGACAGCCGCGCCAGCTCTTTGCGCCCGAGCGGAAGGGACTGCCGTGGTCGATTGTCGTTGCCGACCTCGCCACGGGCAAGGCCCGCACGATCTGGCGGGCGGACGAAGGCCCCGGCAGCGTGCCCAAGCCGATCACGGCCGGCAATCAACTGTTGTGGGGAGCCGCCGACCGCCTCGTCTTTCCGTGGGAGCGTGATGGATGGCTCCATCTCTATTCGGTCTCCGCTTCGGGAGGCACGGCGATCCGCCTCACCCCCGGTGACTTCGAGGTGGAGTATGTTGCCTTGAGCCCTGATCGGCGCGATGTCCTCTTCAATTCAAACCAGGACGATCTCGACCGGCGCCACCTCTGGCGCGTGCCAGTCGGCGGTGGGCAACCGGTCGCGATTACTTCCGGCAAGGGGATCGAATGGATGCCGCAGATGACCAGCGATGGCCAGCGGATTGCTTATCTCCGTTCCGACGCGAAACGTCCGGCACAAGCGGTCATTCAATCGATGAGCGGCGGCAAGGTCATCGGCGAGAGGCGCGAACTGACGCCGATCCCGGCCGACTTTCCCGAGGCGGCGTTGGTCGAACCGCAGGCGGTGACGATCACCGCCGCCGATGGTTTGCAGATTCACGCCCAGCTCTTCTTGCCCCCAGGCTCCAGTCAAGAAAAGCGTCCGGCCGCCGTCTTTTTTCACGGCGGGTCACGGCGGCAGATGCTGTTGGGCTGGCATTACCTCGACTACTACCACAACACCTATGCCCTCAACCAGTTCCTCGCCAGCCAAGGGTACGTCGCCCTCTCGGTCAATTTTCGCAGTGGGACGGGGTATGGGCTGGAGTTTCGTGAAGCCCTCAATTACGGTGCGACGGGTGCGAGTGAGTTTCTTGATGTGCTGGGGGCGGGCCTCTACCTCCGCCAGCGGGCGGAGGTGGACGGCAAGCGCATTGGGATCTGGGGTGGCTCGTATGGCGGCTACCTGACGGCGATGGGATTGTCGCGTGCTTCCGACCTGTTTGCTGCTGGCGTCGACATCCACGGGGTGCACGACTGGAACAGTGGCATCAAGAATTTCGTGCCGTCGTACAATCCGCTCGAAGATCCCAAAGCTGCCAAGCTCGCCTTCGACTCCTCGCCGCTGGCCTCGGTCGATGGCTGGCGCTCTCCGGTGCTCTTGATCCACGGCGATGATGATCGCAACGTCAATTTCAACGAAACGGTGACCCTCGCGCGCGCACTCCGCGAACGCCGCGTCGAATTGGAGCAGTTGGTCTTTCCCGATGAGGTGCACGGATTTCTGCTGCATCGGAATTGGCTGTCGGCCCTTACGGCAACGGCCGATTTCTTCGATCGCAAATTGCGTGGTACACGTTAAGAATCTTACCGTCGGGAGGGGGCCGGACAGAAAGGGGGGCAGGTCAGATGAACAAGGAGAGATATGACGCTGTCGTGGTCGGTTCAGGCGCAGGGGGAGCGACGGCGGCCTGGGTCTTGACCCTGCGGGGAATGAAGGTCTTGCTGCTCGAGGCCGGCCGCATGCTCGATCAGCAGAAGGACTTTCTGGCGCATACCTGGCCCTACGAAATGCCGTTTCGTGGGCGCGGCCGGCCGGGTGAGTTTGATGGGTTGTGGAAGATCAACGAGTACACGGCTCATCTCTATACTAACCCACGCAAGGATCCCTATCGGTCGGATCCCGAATTTCACTGGACCCGACTGCGCGCCGTCGGGGGGCGGACCAATACCTGGGGGCGCGCCTGTTACCGGCACGGACCGGAGGACTTCAAGACCCGATCGATGCAAGGATTCGGGGAGGACTGGCCGTTGGGCTATGAAGACCTCGCGCCTTACTACGACAAGGTCGAGCAATTGGTCGGTGTCGTCGGGGCCCGGGACAACTACCGCAACATGCCGGATGGACTCTACTGTGGTCCGCCGCACCATCCGCGCTGCAGCGAGAGCGGGCTGCGAGACCGGCTGGCGGGGATCGGCGTGCCGGTCATTCCAGAGCGGACCGCCGTGCTGAGCGTCAACTACGATGGGCGACCGAAGTGCCACTTCTGCGGCGCTTGTGGCAACGGCTGCGACTCCCGTTCACGATTCTCCAGCCTTGACGTGATCATTCCCAAGCTGCTCTCGAGGCGCAACTTCACTCTTCGGACGCACGCCGTCGCCCATCAGGTGCTCGTCGATCAGAATGGTCAGGCACGGGGCGTCTCCTTCTTCGATGCCCAGACCAAGCAGCATTACGAGGTGGCCGCACGCGCCGTCATCCTCGCCGCCAGCACCGTCGAGTCGGGACGAATCATGCTCAACTCCACCTCCCGCTTTCATCCGCGCGGCATTGGGAACTCGTCGGGATTAATCGGGCACTACCTGATGGACAGCACGAAATCGGGCGCGATGGTCGGGGTCTTGCCCCAACTACGAGGCCGGCCCCGTCAGAATGAGGACGGCGCTGGCGGGAGCCACGTGACGATTCCACGGTTCAACTACAATCGCGAGAACAACTATCACGGAGGATACTTTCTGCTGATCGGCAGCGGCTTTGGCCGCAGCCAGGGGCGGGCCGGACTTGGCTTTGGCGAGAGTCTCAAGCAGCAGCTCCGTCAAGATTACGGCGCGACCATCAGCCTGCGCGGCTACGGCGAACGGCTGCCAGAGTACCAAAACTACTTTGAACTGGATCCAGACCATCTCGATGACTATGGCATTCCGAAGGTACGCTTCCATGCCGGCACCTCCGACAACGACTTGAGAATGGCCACGGATATGTACGGATGGATGGAGCAGATCATGCGACGTCTCGGCGCGGAGGTCCTGCCCCATCGCCAATACGTCGAGCCGATGGGGGATGCAACCCACGAGTGTGGGACGGCCCGCATGGGGACCGATCCACGAACCAGCGTGCTCAACCCCTTCAACCAGTCACACGACGTCAAGAATCTCTTTGTGACCGATGCGAGCTGTTTTGTCTCCTTGCCCGGAACGCACGGGATCACCACGTGGATCATGGCGCTTGCTTGGCGGGCCATGGACCATCTTGCAGAGCAGATGCGACGCGGCGAGATCTGAGGGAAGGGGCGAGGGAG
>JBMOHS010000060.1:0-20525 GCA_049317725.1 Blastocatellia bacterium | reverse complement strand
CCGCGCTGGTTCCCCTGCAGCGCGTCATTGAAATCGGCTCCATCAATCGCGATGTTTGAATTGATCGAGCGCTGGCCGGCGATGACCAGCCCCTTGCGGTCTGACTCCTGAATGATGCCGGGCGTCAACTGGATCAGGTCGGTAAAGTTTCGCCCCCGGATCGGCAGGTTGGTAACCGCCTCCTGCCCGATCGTCGAACCGGTCGCCGGCTCCTCGATATCGACGCTCGACTCCGACGAACTGACCGTCACTTCGTCGCGCACTGCGGCCAACGGCAATGCCAGATCGACTCGCTCCGCCTGTCCGACACTCAACTGGATGGACTCGCGCCGGACCGTGGCAAACCCATCGGCGCTGACTTCGACCGTGTAGAGACCAACCGGCAGGACACTGGCGAGGTACTGTCCGCGGTCGCTGGTGATCAATGAACGGGTGTAGCCCGTCTCTTGGCTGCGGATCTCGACTTTTGCTTGCGCAACCGGTCGCCCATCCGGGGCACTGATCGTCCCCTCCATCGCCGCGCTCCCCGATTCTGATTGCCCCAGCCCCACCCCGCTCACCAGCAGGACGAGGCTCAGCACTGTCAGCAGCTTCCCGGCAAACCCTCTCATTTCGCGCTCTGATCGAATAGACATTCTTCCCCCCTCTATCCTGGTACCAACGTGGTTGATCAATTCGTTGACAACAGGTCAAGGTACTGGTTCCGCATTAGATCTGCCTTAACGGAACCTTGGGAAATAATCAGAGAAACCTTAAAAAAGGATTAAGTGGAAGGTCGTCCTGGCGATTCTCTTTGTCGAACATTTCTGCCAGCACTCGACTTGCCGCGCGGGTGGAGCGCCATCGCGAAAAGAAACGGGGAGTGGCCCACATCAGTCTTGCCACATTCGTCTTGCTCTCTAGCTGGATTGCAGCCGTGCTCAACACCAGATCCGCCCCAGGCTACTCAACCAGCTCTGCCCCATCTCACCTGGCCACCCCACACGAAAGCCGTATGTGCCGTAAAGACCAACGAGCACTTCTGGGGCTGACGAACCTGTGGGTATCGAAATCGGCCTAGATTCCGGACGGTAACTCTCTTCCACAAGGGTGGGTTTCCTTATTGACAGCAGGGAGCTCTGAGGGGTAACCCACAAAAAATCCGGAAACACTCTTTTGTGAACCTACTCGGTAATAAGCTTTTTGATCAAGCTCTCTAAATTGTCCGCTTCCTCCCCCCCAGCCCCAATGCCGATGTAACGAACGACACCTTGGCGGTCGAGCAGAAACGTTGTCGGATAGGCATTGATCCCATATTTGATGGCCTCTTCCCCGCTCTCCGCGATGGCAAAAGGATAGGGAAGTTCGTACCTCCTTCTAAACTCATTGAGATAGTCGATCTCCTCGAGTTTCGACATCGGCTTACCATCACTATTCCCATACAACTGAGTTACACCGACGATGACGAATCCCTTGTCCTGGTATTTTTTATGCAGTCCACGCAATCTTGGAAAGGTGGAGATGCACGGTCCACACCACGTGGCCCAGAAATCGAGAAGAACGACTTTTCCACGCAGTTGCTCGAAGGTAATCGGTTCTTGGCCAATCCAATCGATGAATTCGATCTCCGGCACTGGATTTACGTTCGTATATGACTCGATCTTTTGCATCAGCTTCTTCTCGGAGAAACTGCTACCGTTCACAAATTCCATCACTTTGCGGTAGAGGTTGGCAGAAGGAATGGTCAAGGCTCTGGCCCTCGCTTCAGCAAGGATATTGAAAGCGAGATCCTCCTTTTTAGTCTTCTTGTAACTCAGCGCCAGAACCTCAACCAGATTGGCATACAACTCTTCCAATTGACGCTTTTCACGAATCGTACGGGATTGAAAAGTGCTCAAGAGGTCGAACGCCTCTTGTCCGTATCGAATTGCCCTGCCGTATTGCTGCTTTTTAAACAATGCGACGGCAAGGACATTCTCCAACATCGGCTGTCTTGATTTAAGAGCTGGCTCACCATTGATCCAAGTGGTATAGAACATCTCGGCTTCATCGACGAGCTGCTTTCGAGCAGACAAGATCACACCGTATGAACGTGCCATTTGAAGGATCTCCCCGTTGGCGTGATTCGGGTATTGAGATAGAAAGTCCTTCATCACGGCATGCGCCCGGGTCGTGTCATCGGCAAAGAGAAAGAGTAATCCGAGATAGTAGCGCTCATCCCCGACGGGACTGCCTTGGGCAATTATTTCATTGGCATACTTCTTGGCCAACGATTTCTTCTTTTCTTCAAGGTTTCTC
This sequence comes from Blastocatellia bacterium, assembly GCA_049317725.1. Classification (GTDB taxonomy): domain Bacteria; phylum Acidobacteriota; class Blastocatellia; order RBC074; family RBC074; genus CAIOZW01. The sequence continues at coordinate 18,248 of JBMOHS010000060.1, read as the reverse complement.
AGGTCATCAGAGGTGACGCGCTTACCTTGATTGCGCATCTCCTGCGTTTGGGATTCGACGTATCTCTCGACCTTCAGATAGCAATTGTAGACAGGGCGATCCGGGGCAGACTGTGCCAATGTGATTGTCGCAATGAGCAAGGCCAGTTGAAGAGTAAAGAATAGACGCTGGATATTCATCAATCCTCCACACGAAGTAAGTGTCGTCAGTGGGTATCCCCGACTGAACCGATCACCGAGTGAGCAATGGATACCGAAGAGACCTCTTGTACCAGATGTCAGTCGAGCAAAGACGCGTCACTGCCTTGCGCAGCGCAAGGCCTCCGACTCGACTCTCGTCACTTGCCAGTCCGTTTCAAGCAGCGCGTCTGGCTGTTTTTTCGAGCCGATCCCGCGTGTACGCAGATCGACCTCGATCTTCTTTTCGCGGAGAAGGTGTTTCATCTCCTCCCAAGTGTAACTCTCCTTTTGCCGGAGGGCAGTGATATCGAGTTCCTTTTTGGTCACCAAAATGAGCACGACGTCCTTACCGGGAGGATCGATGACATCCAAGATCACATCCCGTTGATCCTGGATCGCCGAGCGTTGGGAGGAATCTGGATAGACCAGGGCCGCTTGGTCTTTTTGGCTGAAGACGATGAAATAGAGGTACCCGGGGGTATCGGTTCGAACACGGTATCCGATCTCATCGCCGATGCAGAATCGATTGGAGGGGCCAAGGAAGCGGCCCTTGTCGACCTTGCCGACCTCGGCAGAGATGCGGATTGAGGAGTAGGGATTGGACATGCCAGCCCCGAGCAAGGCGACAGACTCAGTGGGAGCGTCCGACTCACGTGAACGGAAGAGCGGTTGATTGCCAATCACGCTCGGCGAAGTCATCTCAAGGTGAGGGACCTGCGAGCCATTGAGGCGGCGCTCCGATTGTGCGCGGGCGATCCTCTCCTGGACGTATCGGTAGAGTTGATTGACGGTCAACCGTTGTTGGAGCCCTTGCTCAAGGAAATAGGAGAGAGCACCCCGAATGGTCCGAGCGGGGGTCAGCATCGGGTAAGCGAGCTGGTGAGAGCCAGCGGCACTGATGAGGGTCACCAGGGAGTTGGGCGTCAGACGTTGCTGGTCAACGACCAGTTTGAGGTCACGTGTGGTCGGGCCATCTTGCACTTGGTAGGCCGCGGAATCGCCCATCGAGCGGGTCCGGGTGGCGGGAATCCACTGCTCGGCGCTGGGGAAGTAGCGGGGGCCCAGCGATGGGACCGTCGATGTGTGACCAGTGAAGGAGCGGCTGACCGTGCCGGAGTGGCAGGAGTCGAAGATGAGAGCGATCGATCTGCCGCTGAGCCTTTCGATCCACTGATTGAACTGGTCGTCGACGATGACATTGTAGAGCCTTCCATTTGCACCATAGACGTCGTAGGGGGCAATCGCTTCATCACGATCATCGCTTGGGTTGCTGGCACGTTCATCTCCATCGACATCGAGAACCTGGGTCCCGTGACCGGAGTAGAAGAAGAGGATCTGGTCACCGGGTTGGGTCCCTTCAATCAGCCAATGGTGAAACGCTTCCTGAATTTGTTGTGCGGTGGCAGCCGAGCCAATCAGCGTCTTGATCTCACCCGGCTGGAACCATCCCTGGTCCTGGACAAGTCGACTCATCGCGAGGGCATCTGCTTCGCCTCCGGCGGTCGGAGTGACGCCGGGGGCCTGGTACCTGTCGATTCCCACGAGGAGGGCACGTCCGCGGGGACTGGTGTTGCCACTCGCGGGAAGGGGGCGGGGCGAACTGGGACGCTGCGCGGAAGCGCTGCCCGTGGGAATCGCGACCCTGACGACGAACAGGGGGAGAAGTGCCAGCAAGAGAAGACGTTGGATTGGAAAGCTGGGGGATCTCATCTGATTATCCTCTCGAACGATGGATGACTGCGGATCGAGCACCAAGAGGATGGTGGCTTGATCGTTCAAGGACCGCGAGGCTGACGAAGGGAACCACCGACTCCCGCCCTGGACGGAGGACGATCTGGAGCAATGCCAGGTCGAGGTCGACACTGACAGCCAGAAGCCTGAGCCGGACAGCCCGGGTGAGGCTGACCGGCTCCCCGGACTCGTCCATCAGTGCCCACAGTTCCGGAGAGATCCGGCCATCTGGCATCAGGATCGCTTGCCGGGTGGTTAGCACTTGATCACTCCGGCGCCGCTAGTCTGCCCCCGAAGTTGCCCGTCCTCGAGGTCTCCGGAGAGAATCCGCACAGTCGAAGTCACCGCGCTCCGCAGCGGATCGACGCCACTGGCCCCTGCCCCGCCGAGCAATCCCCACGTCACGACGAAGAAGAGAGTCCCGCGCGGCAGGAGGTTGGTCTTCATTGGTGCCTACCTGTGCTTGAGATCGATCTTGACGCTGACGATACGATCGACTTGGTCGGGTGAGAGGAGGCCGTAGGCGCAGACCTCCTCCCCCTGGGTGTCTGGAACGAGCTTGAAATCCTTGGCATTCTGGAGTCCTTCTTCGAGGGCTTGCTGCGCCTGATCGCCCAGGCTCTTGGCTCCCAGCGGTGGTCGCGTGGGCGTGATCCCCCCGGTCGATGATGCCGCCAGCGGGACAGATGAAGCGTCGGTCTCCGATGGAACGACGATCGGACGACGGGAGAAGAGGAAGGCCAACTGCTCCGTCCCCGGAACATCGTCAAACTCGAACCAAGCCCCGCGCGGGATCTCATAGTTCCGGAGCTGACTGACGTTCTCCGATGCGCCAGCGTAGGGATAGAGCGTCTGCAGATCTCCCCGCGTGCCGAGATTCAAGATCCGGACGTGGGCGTTGAAGTTGGTCTCGAAGAGAAACTTGACCTTGTCACCGGAGCGAAAATTGTAGGTGAGCGGAACGGTGCTGATCTGACCATTCCGGTTGAGCCGGACCGTGATCCGTACGCCAGGCCGCCCCCGACGACTGTTCTGTGAATGGGCAATGTAGAGATTCTTGGCGCTCAGTTGCTGGTCCTGCGCCAAGGCCAGCATCGGGCCGATCGCCAAGAAAAGAACCGCCCCAAGAATTGAAAGGGATTTGGTGATCATCTGCTTCGTCTCCTCGGCCTTCAAGTTCTCGACTTGAATGTTGGTGAAATGGACACGTTCTCATCGACTGTCAATTGTATAAGCGTCAATGGCGCTGATTTTGGCTCACGAAAAGATCGCCTTGCGGGTTGAGAAAGAGAGAAAAGATCCCGCGGGGTCATTTCCGGCACCCGGGCAGGGTGGCCAAAACCAGCTGGTCGACGTTCTCACCCAGCACGCGGGGGGTCTGCTGCCCGTCGGTCTGCGCGACCACCTCGCGGCGGAGGTAGTCGCTCAGCTCCGCGGCCGTCACTTGGCAGTCTCTGTCAAGGTCGCCCTTGCCATCACGAAGCGCCTGGAGCAGGGACCAAGTGAAGACGCCGTGTCCCCCGCCCCAGCGGGAAGATTCCTGGGCCTTCTCGTCGGCACCAGCCGAGGTGATGACGCTCCAACCACGCTGCCGGAAGAGGTTGGAGGTATCGAAACTGAACGAGGTGATGGAGGGAGGGCTGGGCGAGCCCGCGCTGCCCGGCTCGGATCCAGGCGGTCTGGGCCGCTGACCCACGCCGCGATTGGTGACTCCCCCCCGGGCAGCCCCGCGGGATCTCGCCTGGGCTGGCCCGGTACTGATGGACTTCGCCTGGGTCGAGATCTGCGCGCTGTGGCACGTGTCGAGAAAGGAGATCAGCCGCCCCCCTTTGCTCTTCTGGCGAAGAAAGTCGCCCAGTTCCCGCATCGGATACGCCGAGGTGTCGAGAGTGGCCACCTTGGAGTCGTGCAGGAGGAAGTAGTAGTTCTCGGGGTCGTACGGGTCTGGCCCTCCGTGTCCGGCGAGAAAGAGGTAGATGAGGTCGTCAGGACCAGCGGCGGTCAGAAATCGGCCGATTGCCTGGCGGACAGCGGCGAGGGTCGCCTGTTCGTTGGTCAGCAGGACGATATCTTCTGCGCGGAACGCTCCCCCGCCCGGGGTTCGCAGCCACGCGAAGAGCGCCTCGGCATCGCGATCGGCGTACTGCAGACTCGTCAGATTTCGTTCCTGGGAGTCATAGCGGGAGACGCCGACCAGGACGGCGTACTTGCGGCCGGCAAAGCCCGTCTGACTGGCGACCTGCGGCCGGAGGATCGGGATGTTGCAGAATGACCGATTGTTGTTGGGATCACGGACCTCGACGACGATGGCGCTGGCCGTCTCTGGGATCTCGGCAAGTTGGTCAAACGGGAGGTGGGTCTCCACTGAGACTGGATTTCCCTTCTTTTGGTCGCCGTTGCGCCGGCTGCTCCGCGGGACCTCACGAGGACGATTGACGGCGGCTCCATTGACGAGAAGCACCAATGGATCCCCTCCGGGGTCGATGGCTCGCCCTCGGATCCTGACCTGCAAGGCACCGGGCACGGTTCCGTCAATCGGCTGGCTCGGCTCCTCCATCTCCAGCTGTGGAACGGTCAAGTCCGTCGGGGGAAGGTTGGGATCGACCGGTGCCGGGACCGACCGGCAAGTGATCGACAGGGGATTCCTCTCGTTCCCCCCTCCACCGTGAGACCCGATCAGAAGAAGAAACAGAGTCCGGTAGACCATCCTGCTTCCGGCCTCCTGATCGGTGATCTCCCGGGCTTGGACCTCGACGACTGCCTTGCCCCCCCGGATGACAAGGTCAGGGCGACGGGTCAAATCGATCTCCAGGAATTTCCCATCTCTGCGACTCCCCCGGCGAAGGGTCGCCAGAGATTGACCGTTGAGCGAGGCCGTCAATCCACTGTACTCGATTCGTTGGGCATAAGGTTCAAGCAACCAGACCCGGAACTGGGAGACGACCACTCCCGCCGGCAGGTGGAGATCAGGCCCATCGACGGCCCTCCGAATGCCGGTCTGCAAGGAAGGGATCTCGATCGCAAACGCACTGGGTTGATCGATCACTGTCTCTTGCGCCTGGGCGGTCAACCATCCCCCAAGCGTCGATACCAGCAACAGACTGAGTAACGGAAGCATTCCTCCCCCCCTCGTTGTTCAGCGGTCCCAGGAGAGCCTTGGCCCCCATCGATGGGGGCCAGCGCGACCCCTCGAATGAAGCTCAATTGATCCGGCGAGTCTTGGAGGTTGTGGCACGCGGCTTGGGCGAGCTCGGTCTCGGCGTGGGGGAAGGGGGACACGGCGCACATGCCCCAGCTTGAGTCTTCTCCCCTGGAGCCGCTTTGGCCTCCTCCGCGCTGACAATCCGAATCGGGTCAATGTTGTGCGTCGAGATGTTGACCACGGGGCGTGCGACCCACCGCTCCTCCCCCAGGACCTTAAGGTAGGCGTAGATGGCGTCCATATTCGGTGGCAGAACTCCCCCGTGCTCCTGCTGGTAGATCTCGACGTAGGTCTTGAGATAGCCAATGATTTCAGGGTTCTGTGTCGGGTTCTGATCCGCCATCAGGGAGAGGGCCCGGTAGAGCCATGGGGCAGAGATGGTTCGTCGTTGGTCCAGCTCAATAGCCCGGACGAAGGACTTCATCGACGATGCCCTCTCCTCTGGAGTATGGGCCGTCAGTGCGAGCACTTTCCCGTGGAAGTAGTGGGTGTAGGCGTCTTCGGAGCGAAGCTGCAGTGCCTCTTTGAGATTTTCGATGGCAAGGTAGTACATGTCATAGTAGAAGGCTCGAATGCCATTGTCACGCTTGAGGTCGGCCATGACCGAATCAAACTCGGGGCCGCTCCCGATGATCTCCCCTTTGGCCAGCTTCTCCTTGAGCAGTTCCTCGTTGACGGTCAACTGCTTGGTCGCATCGGCTTCGCGAGCTGCGGCATCGGTGGCGATGCCAAAAACCTTGCCCGCCTCGAGGGGTGAGACCAGCCCAGTGTCTGCCTTCTCCCGCTTTGCCCGCAGGTTGCTCGCCCCACGGAAAAGGTTGGGCTTGACGATCTGGCCTTGCATCAGACTGTTGACAAAGCCTGTACGCTGGTCGATCCGCTCGATCTGTGCGAGAAATCCATCCGTGACCCGCTGTTCAGCTTCGGAAAACTTACGCATCCGTTGCAAGAGCTTTGGGACTTCACGAGGATCGTAGTTTCGATTGAACATCAGATCGAATCCCACTTGGTCGGCCTCGTCCTCTTGCAACTGATCCCAGATGAAGACCTTCTGGGGGTTGAGAAACTTCAGCAGAGTCGTCGCTTGGTTGATGGCAAGGGCGGCTGACAACAGACCGCCGGTCACCCCACCGCCGGTCAAGCCAACGAGGCCACCGGTGAACAGCCCGGCGATTCCACCCACCATATTGTTGGTCTGCTCCCTTTTGCGATTCTCGTCCTCCAGTTGGGCTGCGACCAAGGCGTCGTCATACCAGTGCTGCTTATGGTTGTGCCCGATTTCGTGACCGAGAATGTAGGCGAGCTGGGCCTCATTATCGATCATCGAGAGGAGGCCGCTGGTGATATAGACTGTCCCGGTCGAGTAGGCACGGGCGTCCGGTACTGGATTGAGGATCACCTTGAAGGCATAGCGGATGCGGGACTGACTTGGAACCAGCGACTGGCCGACCCGGTTGACATAATCCTGGACAAGTGGGTTGTCGTAGAGCGTATCCTCGGTCTTGAGTTTATCGCCGGTGTAGGTGACGCGTTCGTCGTTGGCGTCGAAGGTATTGATCTTGAATCCATATTCACTATGCTGACGACGGACTTCGTTATAAGAGATATCGACCCGCATCTTGAAGGAGGAGTCCAGGCGCAGTTTCTCCTTTGCGGCATTGCGCAGCCGATTGTACTCATTCCTGATCTTTTGCTCGTCGCGCTCTCTCTTCTGTTCGTTCTTCTCTCTTTCGAGACGCTCCTTTTCCACCCGCTTGGCGGCTTCCCTCGCTTTCTTGTCATCTCCCTGTTGGGATGTGTCGACTTCGTGGCCTGCGAGAGAGGCAGTGGGAATCGTCGTGGCGACAACCCTGCCGGTGAATGAGGTCAGGAGCAGGAGACAGGTAAGCCAGAGCAGAAGCCCCCTTCGATCCAATTTCAATTGCAGAGTGAACATCGAAACATCCCCCAATCGTTGAACTTTTATACAGGCATCTCACCCGAGGAAAGACCGTCAGGCGTCCACGGGCAGACAAACGACCTTAAGTGACCAGCGATTTGACCCGGTGAAGAGGAACTGAGAGCAGCTTTCTCTTCAGTTCCATAAGCGAAAAACCGGTGGGCTACTGGCTCAAGATTTTTCTCGATCCGCGATTTTTTTCTTCTTTCTTGGAAAAATGGCGGAGGGGTAAAACTTGGTCGGGAAAGGTTCAGCCCGGGTCAACCTGGACCCATCGAGAAGAGCAGGAACGCATGGGGGCGCAGAGGCCCCAGCATTCCCGGTGTCCCAGGACAAAACTTCCGCCTGCCAAAATTATTTGGCCCAGAAATGAGCCAAAGCTGTCGATTCATACGCTTATGTATTCAAGTCAAAATCTATCCAGCGTGCTTTATCAGCGGATCTCTGAAAGCGTCAGACAGGGGAAAGGATGGGGGGGAGGATGGGACGATAGCCTATCCGTTGTCGGAGGAGAGAAGGCGAGGAGTGAGATGCCAGGTCCAATTACACAATTGATTGAGCGGGTCCGGAATGGAGACGAGAAGGCAAGGAACGAGCTGTGGGAGCAACTCTACCCGTTGTTGCGTCAGAAAGCCGCGGCGATGATCCGGGTCGATGAGGTGGGCGGGGTGGCCAGACCCTCCGACATCCTGCAAGGGGCGTTGGTCCAGCTGCTGGCACGCGAGAAGATGGGCTGGAATGACAGCCAGCACCTGATCCGCTACGCGACAACCGTCATGCGCAACCTGATCACGGATCTTGCTCGCGGTCAATTGAAGCGCGCCCGCGCCGGGGTGCCGATCGATGACGGGTTGAACTTGGTCATGAGCGACGACCTCAGTTGGATCGACGTCGATGAGGCCTTGCAAGAGCTGGAAGAGATCAACCTGGAGGCGGCACGAGTGGTCGAGCTGCGGGCCTACGGTGGACTCTCCAACGAGGAGATCGCCGAGAACCTCGGGATCTCGTTGGCGACGGTCAAGCGACGGTTCGAATTCGCCCGGGCCTTCATTGAGGATCGGGCCTCCCTCCCCCCTCCAAGACCGATCTGATCAAAAAGACTGCTGGAAGACGATCGACGTGAGCCAATTGAGGCCCCTCCTCCGCTTGGAGGAGGGAGAAGCTGGAGAGCGAGGAGCAGAAGGGAATGGATCTGGAGAGATGGCGACGATTGCAGGAGTTGTTTGAGGCGGCGCTCGATCTTCCACGAGAAGAGCGGTCAGCCTACCTCGATCGCGGATGTAAGGGGGACGACGAGCTGCGGGCAGAGTTGGAGCGCCTGCTGGCGGCACAGTCGCGGGCGGCGGCGCGGCAGCTCTTCGAGCAGCCACCCTGGGAAGAGGCGATCAGGGCCGGGGGGATGGCCGGCGAGCAGCCCGACCCAATGATCGGTCAAGTGGTCGGCAAAGTCTACCAGATCAAGCGCAAGCTGGAAGCGGGCGGATTTGGGGACGTCTATCTGGCAGTCGGTCAAGGCGCCGGGTGGGAGGCGGGTCGGTTCGTCGTCAAGTTCGCGCGCCACCTCGACGAAGACCAGAAGCGTCGCTTCGACGAAGAGGTCCGGATCAACGCCGCACTGAAGCACGAGAATATCGCCCCGATCCACCATTGGGGAGAGTTCGAGGGACGCCAGTTCCTGGTGGTGGAGTATATCGAGGGGGGCAACCTCGGGGAGTACATCCGGAGTCACGCCAAGCAAGGGAGAGGGCTCGAGCCGTCGTTGGTTGCGGAGATTGCGCGCCAAGCCTGTGCCGGGATCCAGGCAGCGCACGACCGGGGGGTCATTCACCGCGACATCAAGCCGCAAAACTTGATGATCCAGGAGGTTGGGGGGCGATTGACGGTCAAGGTGATCGACTTCGGGCTCGCCAAATCAAGCGATGGCCTCACCCGGCGCCCGACGAATGGAATCATCGGCTCGTTCAACTACATCGCACCGGAGCAGATTGAGCCAGAAAAGTACGGGCCACCCGGGTCGCTCTGCGATGTCTACGCCATGGGGCTGGTGATCCACGAGATGTTGACGGGGCGCGTCGCCATCACCTCATCGGGAAACGAGCACGCTTCGCTCTTTCAGAAACAGTTGACGTATACGCCGCCACCGACCGGGGTCAGCAAGGAGGTCGACCGGGTTGTCTTGAGGGCCATTCGCAAAGACCCGCGGGAGCGGCAGCCAACGATCAACCGCCTTGCGGCAGAGCTGGACGAGGCGGTCGCCGAGATGAACCGGGCCCGCGTGACAGAGCCTACGGGAGGGAGATCTCGCGGACTCCTTCTCTCCGGGGTGCTCGGCTTGCTGCTTCTCGGGGCAGCCGGGATCGGCTGGCGCTGGCTCGACCGGACTCCGTCGGACGGGCCGCCAGTGGAGACAGCGTCCACCCCGACGGCAACGCCGACGGCGACCCCGACGGCACTGGCGAGCCCCCCGGTGACCGTCTTCGTCAAAAAGAGCGGCTCAGGAGAGGGGCAGGTCGCCGAGGACTGGCGGGAGCAGGTCTTTACCAGTCGCGACCAGTTGCGCTTCACAATCGACCCGCCGGGGAACGGCTTCATCTACCTTGTCCAACGGGGAACCCTGGGCGATTTGACGCTGCTCTATCCAGACCGGAGCATCAACTTTGCCCAGGACCACTCGGTCGAGGCTGGAACGCCAGTCTTCTTCCCACCCGCCACGCGCGGAGAGCCGAACTGGTTCGCCTTCAGCAAGCCGGGGGTCGAGATCATCTATGTCGTCTATGTTCAGGACAAGACCGCCAAGCTCGCGCGGTTGATCGAGAAAGAGCAGGAGCGCAACAAGAACAACCGCAATCGCCTCGGTCAGCTCGTCCTCGACAAGAGCATCGAAGCGCTGCTCCTGCAGGCGATCGCTCAGCCGATCGATGACCGTTCGTCTGTCACCCGGATGGAGATTCAGCACGTCAAGTAGGAAGAGGGGGGGAGAGGCCTTGCGCATCGAGAAGGAAGAGAACGGGATTGCTTCGGGTCGGCTGATCATCGAGTCGATCGTCGAAGCGATGATGGCAGGGCTCGAGGAACTCTACACCAAGACGATCGCCCCGGAGCTGTTTCAGGTCTACCTGCACGCCTCCGACTACCATCGCCTGGAGGGAATCTTCCGCGAATTGCAGGAGGAGGCAGCGACGGCGCTCGATCAGCGGATCGAGCGGCTCAACTGGACGCTGGCGAGGGGGCCGCGGAGGGGACTGGCGATCGTGCGGCGTTGGGTGGCCCAGATCCCGATCTGGCAGCTTGCGCGGCTGGCCCAGCCGGGGGAAGGGAGGGTCGCCAAGCCGCGCAACGGGTGGCAGGTCACCTTCAACCGGAACGAGGATCCGGAGGCGGTGCCCGGCGACATCGTCATCGACGCGATCTTGATGCTGCCGCCGAGGGTGGAATTTGGTGCGGGAATGACGACGAAGAGTGTCCGCACGATTCGCCGGGCAGACCCGACTGGGCAACCATCGGGAAGGGCGATTCAGATCGACGCTCCGACCAGAAGACTACCCGAGAATCCAGTTGAATCTCCCCCCAGAAGAACCAAGCCGGCAGCTCCCACTCGCGAACCCGTCGATCGAGAGTCACCCCGACCAGCTCCCAGGGCGCGGGCCGTGCTGTGCTATCGGGATCAGGGAGGAGCAAAGTCGTACGAGATGACCAAGCGTGCGATCGTCATCGGGCGTGGGGGGACGGGAGTCTGGACGGACGTCCAATTGGCCACCGGCACGGATGTCTCGCGGGAGCATCTCCGGATCCGTGAGGAAGAGGGCCGGTACTTTCTGAAGGATGTCAGCTCGCTTGGAACTTCGATCGATGGGATCCCGGTCCCGGGTTCGATGGTCAAGTCCGGCAACCAGTTGATCGACAAGGATATCTGGGTTGCCCTCCCTGCTCCTTGCCGGATCTCACTGGCAGGAGTGATTGAGATCGAATTCAGCCTTTCGAAGGAGACGGCATGATCTCGAAGCTACCGCTCGTGGAACGGGTCATTGCCGGGTACGGTCGAAGTGACCAGGGGCGTGTCCGCGAAAATAACGAGGACAACTTCCTCTGTGACAACGCGCTTGGCCTCTATGCCGTCATCGACGGAATGGGTGGGAGGGCGGCCGGGGAGGTGGCCGCCGGAATTGCCCGGGACATCATCGTCAAGCGGATGGCCTGGCCGACGGGAAGCGCTGAGGAACGGCTGCGCGAAGCGATCACGCTTGCCAACAACGAGATCTTTCGCCAGGGGCAACAGCACCCGGAGTGGAGGGGGATGGGCTGTGTGCTGACGGTCGCCCTGATCGAGCGGGAGAAGCTGACGATCGGGCACGTCGGCGATACCAGGCTCTACGTGCTGCACCAGGGGAAGGCGGTCAAGATCACGCCGGACCACTCCCCGATCGGGCTGATCGAGGATGGAGGGCTGCTGGCCGAGGTCGAGGCGATGCGACATCCGCGGCGGAACGAGGTCTCGCGGGATGTCGGGAGTGAACTCCACTCCCCGGAGGACAGTGGGTTCGTCGAGGTGATCGAGCGACGGGTGGCACCGGGGGAGTCGATCCTTCTCTGCAGTGATGGCTTGACCGATCTGCTGACCCGGGAGGAGATCTCCCGGATCGAGGCGACCCATCGTGCGGACGCCGTCGCGGTGGTCGAGGCGCTGATTGGGGCGGCCAACGAGGCCGGAGGCCGCGACAATGTGACGGTTGTCTATGTCCCCAGCTGGTTGGAATCCGTACCGATCATCGAGCGGTACCGGTTCTCCGTGCGGGAGTTGCTGGTCATCTCCGGGATGGTCGCGATCCTCACCAGTCTGGCGACTGCCTGGATGATCGATCTGATATCGAGATAGCCAAGCGGGGCAGAAACGGGGCGGGATCATGAAGACATACGTCAATCTGGCCGGAGATCGCCAGCGGAAAGAGTCGCCGGCGGTGGGCCACTCCTTCCGCCGGATCGAGCTGTTGCTGCTGATCGGGATCGCGCTTCTCCTCTTCGGGGGGATGTGGAGGTTGGAGGCCAACCTCAGCGCTCCCCCGGGCGAGCCCTCTTTCGCGGCGATCGAGTCACGGATCGCCCGGGGAGAGATCGTGGCCCTCAACGAGGTGGAGCAGCCAGAGCAGCTGCTGCCAGTGCTGAGAGGGTTGGAGAACGAGGCCGATCGCACCTACCTTGCCGGGGTCATCCTGCGCTTTGTCAAGGAGCGGCGCCGGGCCGTCGCCCACGTCGGCAGCCTCAACCGGGATCTGCGGGTCCCCCGGGCGGAGATCGCGCAACTGCCAGCGGAGAGCCCGTTACGGAAGGCTCTGGAAGAGCGGATCGCGGCGAGGGACCGGCTGGCGCAGCGACGCGCCGAACGGGTCGCGGCCTCAGGTTGGAGGTGGATGAGGACGCACTCGGGGAGGGAGGATGCCCCGACGGAAGTGATCTCGCCGTTCCAACGCCCAACGATCGTCAGCCAGATCAAGCCGGAGTTGGTTGTCCGGAGGCCGGACGCCTTCTGGCGGGCCCTGCGGTGGAGCTTCTGGGGATTGATCGCCGGGCTCTTTCTGGTCCACCTCGTCTGGTCCGTGAGCAACTTCCGCGGGGACCAGTTCCTGTTGCCGATCAGCGGGCTGCTCTGCGGAATCGGATTTCTGGTGATCTCCGGGATGCGGGATCCCCTGCGGGATACGCTCAGCTTCCAGGACTACACGGTCGGGATCCTCGCTGGGCTGGGAGGGCTGGTGGTGGCCAGCCTCAGCGATCGGCTGGTGCTGATCCGGCACGTCAAGAGCTGGTTCCGGCGAGCCCCGCGTGTGCCATTGGCGATCGGGATCGTCCTCTCCGGGGCCTTGCTGCTCTTCGGCAGTGCGCCGGGCGGGAGTGACGCCCGGGTCAACCTCGGGCCGTTCCAGCCGGTCGAGGTCATCCGGCTGCTGGTCGTCTTCTACTTGGCGGCCTACTTCGAGCGGCACTGGGAGTTTCTCCGCCATCTCCACGAGAAGGGGGGCGCGGGTCGTGGAATCTTCCAGCTGCTGGCCCGGGTCAAGTCACCCCGCCTGGTCTTCTTCCTGCCGGTCGTCATCGCCATGGGAGTGGTGGTGCTCTTCTTCTTCCTGCAGAAGGACCTCGGGCCGGCGCTGATCCTCGGGCTGGTCTTCCTCTCGCTCTACGCCGTGGCGCGAGGACGGTACCTCCTGATTGGGGGCGGACTGGCAATCGTGCTGGGGGGGCTGATCGGGGCATTCTACCTCGGAGAGCCGTGGACGGTGGTCAAGCGCATCCACATCTTTCTCGACGTCTGGAACAATGGGCTGCGCGGGGGGGACCAGATTGCCCACTCGCTCTGGGCGCTCGCCAGCGGGGGCTGGACGGGGACGGGTCCTGGGCTGGGGGAGACGGCAACGATCCCGGCCGGCCATACGGATCTGATCATCTCGTCGATTGGGGAGGAGTGGGGTTGGGTGGCGGTCGTGCTGATCGTGGGGCTCTACGCGGGGCTGACAATCCGATCCTTGCGGGCAGCGCTCCACGCCGGGACCGATTACGACCTCTTCCTCGCCCTGGGGCTGACGCTGATCACCGGGTGGCAGATCCTGCTGATCACGCACGGGATCCTCGGACTCTTTCCCCTCTCCGGCGTCGTCTCACCTTTCCTGAGCTGGGGCAAGAGTTCGATGATCGCCAACTTTGTCAATTTGGGGCTGATCGCGGCGATCTCGGCGCGCGGGACGAGTCGCCCCCGGACGGGGAACTTTGCCGTCCCGGTTCGGCGGATCGGCTGGCTGATGGGCTCGCTGGCGCTGCTGGTCGTGGGGATGGCGGGATATGTCCAAGTGGTGCGGGCCGACGACGTCTTGTTGCGGGGGGTGCTCGTCGAGCTGGGTAATCAAACATATGCCTACCAGTACAACCAGCGGCTGCTCGAGGCCGCGCGGATGATACAGACCGGAACGATTCGCGACCGGAACGGGATCCCGCTGGCGACCAGCGACTGCCGTCACCTACAGGAGAAGCGGGAGGTGCTGACGGGGCTGGGCGTCGATCTTGACCAGTTGTGCCAGCAGAAGGCACCGCGGCTCTACCCGTTTGGTGCCAAGCTCTTCCACCTGCTGGGCGATCTCAATACGCGGGTGAATTGGGGGGCGCCGGCGACGATCTACATCGAGCGGGATTACTTCAGCCGGCTGCGCGGCTTCAACGATCGGGGCGAGCGGGTGCCGCTGCGGGTCGTCACGGCCGCCCCTGCTGGAAAAGAGGAGTCGGACGAGGAGGAGGGCGACCCAAAGCCGGGAACGATCGTCGTCGTCCAGCAGAAGGGGGCGGACGAGGCGACTGCCGAAGCCGGCCTCGATTCACTGACCGAGGAGGCGCAAGCCAACCGGCGGCAGACGATGGTCATCCGGCGCGACTACCGCGAGATCCTCCCCTTATTCAGGCACCGTCGCAATCCGGACCACCCCGCAGTGAGGGCCCTTCTCGACCGGGAGCGGGATGTGCGTTTGTCGATCGATATTCGCTTGCAGTTGCGAGCCTCTGAGATCCTCGCTGAGCGACTGCGGACGGCGGCCGTCAAGCGGGGAGCGGTGGTGGTGATCGACCCGCCGACGGGAGACCTCCTCGCCGCGGTCAGTTACCCCTGGCCAGGAGCGCTGGCGACGGAGAGCCCGATTCAACTGGGGCTGCCGATCCCCCCGCCGGATAATCTCGTCGACCGGGCCTTCGCCGCCCTGCGACCGCCGGGCTCGACCTTCAAGATCGTCACCGCCATGGCCGCGCTGCGTGGCCCCGGTGGCGAGCGTGAGACCCAGCGGTTCCCGTGTCAATCCCAGGGCAATGGACGGGTCGGGATGCTGATTCCGGGATTCCGGCGCGCGGTGCTCGACGCGAGCGGGGATGCCGCCCACGGACTCCCCGATCTGGAGGAGGCGATCGTCCACTCCTGCAACGCCTACTTTGCCCAGCTTGGATTGAAGATGGGGCCGGAGAAGCTGCTCGAAATGACCGAGCTGCTGTGCATCCGGGCAACGGTCCGTGACGCCACCCGCTTACCAGCAGAGATCTTGGCCGAAGGAGAGAACCTGCTGCAGGCGGGGTATGGCCAGGGCCAGGTGGTCGCGACCCCCTTCCAGATGGCCCGCGTCGCGGCGACTGTCGCCAACGGCGGGGTCTTCGAGCCCGGCCGTTGGGTCATCGACGACAGCAACCGCCGCACCACTCCGGGGGTCAGGCTGGTCAGCCCAGCCACGGCGCAGACGCTCATCCGGTCGATGCGCGGCGTCGTCACGCGCGGGACCGCCAACAACCTCGCGGCCTCCTCCCTCGCCGGCAAGACCGGCACCGCCCAGGTCAAGGCCCGTCTCCGCTACATGCAGGGCAAGCGCCCGGGCTTTCGGGATGCGGAGGGCCATCTGCTCTACCTCGATTGGAAACGGGGAGATCCAATCCCGCCCGGCCTGCGCCCGGCCTTCTATGAAGAGAAGCAGCCCGCGCACGGCTGGTTCATCGGCCTCGCCCCGTTCGACAGCCCGCGTCCCATCGCCTTCTCGGTCCTGGTCGAGAATGGTGGCTCTGGGCGCTTGGCCGCTGCACCGGTCGCCGAGCTTGTCGCGCGAGAGGCCAGCCGGCTTGGCCTCATCCAATGACCGTCCCATAATCGTCTGGGGGCTCTCACCCATCATGAACTGGCTCAAAAAAATCCTTGCCGACCAGAGCGATGCCGAACCGATCGTCGTCGCCAACCACCTCTGCCGGGCCATCGAAGATCGCCTGCAGGTGATCCAAGGGGGCCGGAAGATCTTCCCGTTCAACCGATTGATCATTCGACTCCGCTGCGCGACCCCGGAGGAGGAGAGCACCTTTCGCGCCGCCTTCGGGGATCAGCAACTGCAGCGCCACCTCCGCGAGCTCCTTCAGCGGCACGAGGTCGCGACTTGGCGCGACCTCGACGTGACCCTCGAGACGACGATCGCCCCCGCGGACGCCCCAGCGAGCGAGCGCTTCGAGATTTCCTACCTGCAGCAGGAGAAGCCCCTCCCGGACGCCACGTTGATCGTCACTCGCGGAACGGCCGAGCCGACGCGCTGCCCGCTCCGCGACCTGATCCGCATCGGCCGCACCGAGGAGGTCCTTGATCTTCACGGCCGCCTGATCCGCCGCAATGACCTCGTCTTCGCCGACCAGCAGGATGAGATCAACCTGAGCGTCGGTCGCATCCAGGCCCGCATCGAATTCGACCCGGCACGGGCCTGCTTCGTCCTCTTCGATGAGAACAGCCGCCACGGGACCGCCGTCGAGCGTGGCGGACGGATGATGACTGCCACCCAGCAGCGGGGCATCGCGCTCCAGCACGGCGACCTCCTCCACCTCGGCCGTGCCCGCTGCCAATTCGTCGTGCCCCCGCTGGATTGAGCCGCCCATCGCCATCCATCAAAAGAGAGTCCCCCTCCCGTGAGCCCCAAAACGGCGCGGCAACGCTCTAGTTGGTGACGGCGGCCGAGACCGCCTCCACCTGACTCACGAACCGAAGGAGGGACCATCATGAATCGAATCCGTCACATCCACCTGCCCCTGCTGGCATTGCTGCTGGCCCTGTCGAGCTGCGCCGTCCAGGCACAAGAGAGCTGGGTCGCCTCTGTCGCGCAGCGCTCTCAACCGTCGGTCGTCACCGTCACCGCCTATGATGGGGAGAATCAGAAGATGGGCTTCGGCAGCGGCTTCATCGTCCGGGAAGACGGTCTGATCGCCACCAACTATCACGTCATTAAGTCGGCAGCAGCCGTTGAGATTCAGAACCCGACGATCGGGACCTACCGGGTGAGGGGCGCCGTCGCAATCGATCGCGACCTCGACTTTGCCATCCTCAAGATCGCGGAAGAGAGCCTCCCTGCCCTCCCCCTCGGCAACTCCAGTCAGGTTCGGCTGGGAGAGGGGGTCGTCGCGATCGGCACCCCCAAGGGGCTCTCTGGAACGGTCTCCGCTGGACTGATCAGCCAACTCCGCGAGGAGCCCCCCCACCAGATGCTCCAGACCTCCGCCCCGATCTACCCTGGCAACAGCGGCGGCCCCCTCATCAATCAGCGCGGCGAGGTGATCGGAATCGTCACCGCTCGGGTCGCCGATGGCCCGACCCTCGGTCTCGCCCTCCCGATCAACTACCTGCGTCGCCCCCTGCAGGGGGCCGCGACCATTCGCTACTCCTTCCGTGATCTCGCTCAAATGGAGGAGCGCGAGTCGGAGAAGGAGCGCGGAGAGCAGCTCGAGGCCCTCATCCGCGAGAATTTCCACCCTTACAAGGACCCACAAGGCCTCTTCCAACTGCTCATTCCCCGCGATTGGCGAGTCCAGCACGAGCGCGTCCGCTCTTCCGATGGCCAGAGCCAGACCTTGACCACCGTCCTTACCCCGCAGGATGCCGCCCTCAGCGAACTGCGCGGGTACGTCTCTGAGGGGCTGCGGATCGTCGCCCGCCTCCCTCGCTCGGGACACGTCTGGACCCCTGCCACCCTGACCAACTGGCAACAGAGCGTCGTCCAGGATCTCCTCTCCGCCAACCCCGGCTTTGCTCACACCAAGACCGAGACGCTCCCCCTTCTTGGCGAGGGGCGATTGGAGAAGCAGATCGCGACCGTTCATCACTTCGTCGGTGAGGACCGGCGCCTCTCCGAACCGGAAAAGACCGTCAAGATGGTCCTCGCTCATCCCGAGGTCTTCCTCTCGATCGAGGTCATCGCCCCCACCAGCAAGCTCAAGATGCTCGAGGTCCTCCAGATGATCGCGGCCCTCACCTTCTCCTGGAATGGGCAGTGACCCTCTTTGACGAAAAGGCCCGCTCTGGTTTTCCAGAGCGGGCCGGAGGCGGATGGGCACGGTGGGGAGGCACTCGCTCCCCCTCTCCCCAAAATCGCGGCCGCGCCGTCAGGGCTCGCGGGCGGCTTGCGCCTCGCCCGGCGGCCCTCTCCGGCGCGGCCGAGGGTTACCTCATTGCCGGCGGCTGTTTCACTACTAATTTGTAAGAGGGTAAAAGGGCTCTAGCGTAAGGTCCTCAGGAGGCGGAACCCGAGATCGCCGGCCCGGTAGCCAGGGCCGTCCCCGGCGCGGTGCGCCGACCGGCAGGCGACGGCGCGGGAGTTCCACCCGCTGCCCCGAATGACACGATACGAGCCCCTGGTTGGGTCGATCCAGGGACGACCAT
>JBMOHS010000059.1:0-20567 GCA_049317725.1 Blastocatellia bacterium | reverse complement strand
GCAGCTACCTTGGAGAGCGAGTGGGGCAGTGGTAAGATGCAGGCGTCCTTTGTCCGAGTCTTGGATCGGACGACCCCCAGAGGCAAGCGGGCATCGACTCCACAGGCGGGAATCTGATGAGCAATCGACGATCGACGAACTTCGAGACCTTGTTTCGCGGACCCGAGGTCCTGACCGTCACCGAAATCACCAGACGATTGCAGGCTACCCTCCGACGTGCATATTCAACGGTGCTGGTCGAGGGGCAGGTCACGGGCTTTGTCCGCAGTGGAGTTGGCCACTGGTACTTTACCCTCAAGGATGCGGAATCGCAGCTCCCGTGCGCCTTCTTCCGCCAGGGCAACCAGCTCTCGCGATTTGTCCCGGAGAATGGGATGGCGGTGCGGGTTCGGGGTTCGATTGGCATCTATGCTGCGCGAGGCCACCACCAGCTGGTGGTCGAGGTGATCGAGCCAGTTGGCGTCGGGGCCTTACACGTCGCGTACGAGCAGCTGCGCCGGAGACTGGATGCTGAGGGGCTCTTCGATGAGCGGCGCAAGCGACCAATCCCCCGTCTTCCCCGGCGGATTGGAATCGTTACCTCGCGCGAGGGGGCGGTGCTCCAGGACATCCTCCACGTCCTTGGACGAAGGAACCCTCAGCTCTCCGTGGTGATTGCCCCGACGCGGGTGCAGGGAGCCGGCGCGGCGCGCGAGATTGCAGCGGCGATCGGGTCCCTCAACCAACTCTCCCGTGATTCGAGTCGGGAGCGCGACAACCGAATCGACGTCATGATCGTCGGGCGCGGGGGCGGTTCGATGGAGGATCTCTGGGCATTCAATGAGGAAGAGGTTGCTCGTGCGATTGCCGCGTCCGAGATCCCAGTGATCTCGGCGGTTGGCCATGAGACGGACTTCACCATTGCCGACTTCGTCGCGGACCTTCGGGCAGCAACCCCGTCCGTTGCGGCGGAACGGGTGACTGCCGGGATGGATGAACTGCGACAACGGGTCGACGACTTGGAGAATAGCCTGCGGGTCGCCGTCAGACATCGATTGGACCGGGCCCAGTGGGCGATGCAGTCGCTGCGCGAGAGCCGTGGATTTCGCGAAGTCGGTCTGCGCTTGGTTCGTGGCGAGCGCCGTTGCCGGGAACTTGAACATCGGCTCCTCCGTGCCCTTCCCGATCGGCTGGCCGAGCAGCGCCGTCGCCTCGATGTTGCCCGGTCCTCCCTCGCACGAACCGATCCTCGGGCCATCTTTAAGGTCGCGCGGGCCCGAGTTCTCGACGGGGAAGAACGATTGACCCGAGCAATCGAAGGCAAGTTGAGAGCTGTTGGGGTCGAGTTGGCTGGCTGGGCAGGAAAACTCGACGCCCTCTCCCCGTTGGGAGTTCTCGCACGAGGGTATTTGATCGCACGGTGTGAAGATGGCCGGCTGGTGACCCGGGCGGCAACGATCTCACCGGGTGATTCGATCTCTCTTCGTTTTGCCGACGGTACAGTCAACGCCGTGGCGTCCAGCGTCGACCTCGTCGACACCACTGAACGGGAGACTTCAACGAGATGACAACCAAGACGACCGTGGATTCCAACCTGGCGACACCACCCGACAATCGAACCTTTGACGGTTCGCTCCGTCTTCTTGAAACGATCGTCCGTCAACTGGAGTCGGGTGAACTGCCCCTCGAGCGCGCGCTCGACCTCTTCGAGCAGGGAATCGCCCTGGCACGCCACTGCCAATCCCATCTCGAAGCCGCCGAACGGCGCGTTGAGGTCCTCCTCCAGGACAAGGGGGGTACGGTTCGTCTCACCCCCTATCAAGCCGAGTCGACATCCCGAACGCCCTCGCGGCCGGCGGCGCCCTCCCCCTCCTCAGATGACGGGGAGGAAGAGGAGGAGGAAGATCTCGAGGACGAAGAGGACGACTCTGACCTCCCCTTCTGAGCTGCTTTTTTGACTGAGCTGAACTTGGAGATTCAATCAGGGAGCAAAGCTGGTACGATCAATGGAAGAATTTTTTTGCCAAGAAGGATCCCGGATCGAGCGATGGCTTGACCGACTTGTTCCGTCGGAGACAGATCCTCCAGGCCTGATTCACGAGGCCATGCGTTACAGCCTCTTTGCTGGCGGGAAGCGGTTGCGCCCGATTCTGGCGATCGTGACTGGGGAGCTCTACGAGGTCCCGGAAGAGACGCTGCTTCCCGCTGCCTGCTCGCTCGAGATGATTCACACCTACTCCCTGATTCACGATGATCTCCCAGCAATGGATGACGACGATCTCCGGCGCGGCATGCCGACGAGCCATGTTCGTTACGGCGAAGCGATCGCCATCCTCGCTGGCGATGCTCTCCTGACGCGGGCCTTTCAGACACTGGCCGAACTCCGTGGTGTCGAACCTGGCAGATTGGTGCGGGTCATTGGTGAAGTCGCCCAAGCGGCCGGAACGACTCAGGCACTCATCGGCGGACAAGTCCTCGATCTGCAGTCGGAAGGGAAGGTCGTCAGCAGCGAGGCGCTCGAAGCGATCCATCGCGCCAAGACCGGAGCACTGATCCGCTGTGCCGTTCGCCTTGGTCCCCTCCTCGGAGGTGCCGCCGAATCGGAACTTGCCGCCCTGACCGTTTATGGTGAGAAGATCGGACTGGCGTTTCAGATCGCTGATGACCTTCTTGACGAGACGGCGACCACCGAGGAACTGGGAAAGACTGCGGGAAAGGACCTCGCGACCGACAAGGCGACGTACGCCGCTCTCTATGGGATCTCCGAGGCGACACGCCTTGCCCAAGAGGTCACTGCCTCCGCCATCGAAGCGCTCCAGTCACTCCCACGGACCCCTGACCGGCTCGCGCAGATTGCCCGGTTCATTGTCGATCGACGCTCCTGACAGGGCTTTTCGGAAGAGATGACAGCCCTTCGCGTGGATTGCCCCACCTTGACAACTTCGGGGTCGGTTGTTACTCTCCATCTTTTCCATATCGTTCAGGTTTTGTGAGATCATGTATTCTCATAGCGAGAAGATCCTGGATCGATGAGAATGTCTCCCGTTGAGAGAACTTCAGGAAGACTCAGGAAGACTCAGGAAGAGAAGACATCTGAAAGGCGAGTGAATATGAAGAGAACTTTCCAGCCAAACAACCGACGCCGCGCCAAGACCCACGGGTTCCGCGAGAGAATGAGTACCAAGGCTGGCCGGGCGGTACTTAAAAGACGACGTGCCAAGGGACGGAAGCGCCTGACACCGAGCCATTACTGAGATCCTCTCCGGGGGCGGTGGGTCAAGGATCCAAACACGGCTGGAACGTGCGTCCATCCCGCTCCCGTCGCCGAGAGTTCGTGGCTCCCCTCCCGTGCCTCTCCTGGGCGAGCCAGGATTGAGTGGCTTGCCACTGGGTCAAGAGACGGGACTGTGATTTTGATCAATTCCTTGCAGATTCGCGCATGAAAAACCCGAGTCTCCCCGCGAGGCTTCGCAACAACCGGGAGTTCAGCCGAGTCTATGAAGAGGGTCGCCGATATCACACTCCGTTCTTCAACGGCTTTCTCCGCCAGACTGGCGATGATGCTCCCCGCCTTGGTTTCACCGTGACCCGAAAGATCGGGAACTCGGTTGTACGAAACCGCTGCAAGCGGCGCCTGCGAGAACTGGTAAGAGGATACCTGGGGCGATGGCCCAGCGTGGCCGAGAAGGGCTTTGAGCTGGTTCTCAATGCCAAGCCCGCCTTGATCTCCGCTGACTACCCACAACTCGAAGCAGCCTTTGCGAGAATGATGAAGGCACTGATCGGAGATGGTGAGGGTAGGACGGAGAGGCAGGAGAAGGAATGACGCGACTACTTCTCGCTCTGCTGACGCTTTACCGCTATCTTCTCTCCCCCCTGCTACCGCCCTCCTGTCGGTACACTCCAAGTTGTTCCCAATATACGGTTGAAGCGATCAAGATGCACGGTCCCTGGAGAGGAATCTGGTTGGGGCTGCGGCGAATTTCGCGTTGTCATCCTTTTACGAATGGCGGTTACGATCCCCTTCCCGTGAACTTGGAATCGGACCGTTGGTTCCGTTCGCGGATCAAGTGAGGCTGCCGATGGAGAAACGATTAATCCTCTTCCTGGTTCTTTCCTCGGTCATCTTCATCGGATGGTCCTATCTCTATGAGCGCCAGTTCCCTCGCCCAGTCGAGCAGCAGAAAGAGAAGCGGGAACAGGCGGCGAATGGGAAGGAGGCCTCCCCGTCGACCACTCCTGGGCCGGGCGAAGCCGTGACCGCCGGTCAGTCGCCGGCGCCTGCCGCTGCGGCCCCCTCGACGGAAGTCACCCGGGTCGATCCGAAGGAGTTCATTCTGACAACAGACCACTGGCAAGCCCGCATCAGCAATCAGGGGGCGGTCTTGACTGAGTGGATCATGAACAGTTTCACCGATGGGAAGCCGATCGATCCCCCCCAGGGAGTCGTTCTGACCTCGCCGCAAGTCTCCAGGGAGGTAGGGGGACCCTTGCGCTTCTATCTCCCTTCTGATCGGGCACTTGAGAAAGAACTCAATACCGCGGGCTATGAGCTGGTTGGTGAGGCACCGGATCGGCTGACCCTCCGGCAGGGCGAGACGGTCCGTCTGCGCTTCCAGTACGTCAATCGCGAGATCGAGGCCACCAAGGAGTTCGTCTTTCGCGGTGTCGCACCAGGAACGGGCCCGAACGTCGCTTCCGGATTCGACTTCGATCTACGGGCGACGGTCCGTCGACAAGGGGTTCCCGTCGAGGCCTTCCTTGTTGTCGGTCCGAATTTTGGCGATCAGAAGGTGACCGAGGTCAACATCTACAAGCACGCGCCACAGCTGACCTACGCCATTGGCGGGAGCGTCGAGCGCGAGACAGCGGAATCTTTGCGGGATGAGGGGACTTCCCCACTTGAAACGGAAGGGTTGGTCAGTTGGGCAGCGGTCGATGATAACTATTTTGCGATGGCGGCGATTCCTCCGCACACCGTTCGCGCCTTTCGCTTCGTCGAGCGGGAGAAGTATGTCTCGATGGCAGTGGCGCTCGACCAGGCTGCTCCCTACCGCATCTATGCCGGTCCGAAGGATCTCGAGACACTCAGCACCATCAGCGACGCGCTGCGCCTGCCGGACCGAGGTAAAGGGTTGGAAGACATTGTGAGTTATGGCTGGCTCAACTTTGTCTCCTTTCTTATCAAGCCGATTGCGCAGTTCATGCTCCTCTCCTTGCGGGAGATCAACAAGCTGACGCACAATTTCGGCTGGTCGATCGTCCTCTTGACGATCATTCTCAACATGTTCTTCTTCCCCTTGCGCTGGAAGAGTTCGGTCACCATGCGCCGTGCCGCGGCGATGCAGCCGAAGATGAAGGATCTGCAAGACCGGATGAAGAAGCTCGATAAGAACGATTCGCGGATGCTCGAACTCCAGAAAGAGCAGATTGCCCTGATGAAGGAGGGCAACCCGGTCATGGGGTGCCTCCCCTTGCTGCTGCAGATGCCTTTTTTCATGGCGGTCTTCGCGATCCTGACCGTCTCGATCGAAGTGCGGAATGCGCCCTTCGTTGCTTGGTTGACCGATCTCTCCTCTCCGGACCCCTATTGGGTGCTGCCAATCACGATGTGCGTCACCATGATCGCCCAACAGGCGCTGACGCCGACAACGGCCGATCCAATCCAGAAGCGGATCGGCTACGTCATGCCGCTCGTCTTTACTTGGTTTTTGAAAGCGGCACCGGCCGGATTGGTGCTCTACTGGATGGTCAGCAACCTCGTTGGCGTTGCGCAACAGTTCGTCATCAATCGGCTTAACCCGCCTCCACCGACAGCGCCGGCCCCCAAGGAAGAGGCAGGTAAGGGAGGGATCTCGAAGGGCAAGGCCAAAGGGAAGTCATAGTCTGTTGCCAGTTCGAGGCGGGGAAGAGGGGGATGAGGAGGGATTCATCAATGGGAGAAACGATAGAGATGACCGAACTGACCCCACGGGTGGGAGACTTTGTCCGAGAGTTGATCGACCGATCTTCGTTGGACCTCCGGGCGCAAATCGACTCCCCGGAGGAGGGGATGGTCCTCGTCACTTTCGATGGTCTTGACCTGGGCCTTCTGCTCGGGCACAACGCCGAGCTGCTCGACGCGCTTCAGTATGTCACCCGCCGGGCATTTGCCGAGGCGGTGGCCGCGGGGCTGCAGATCGATTTTGATGCGTCGGGGTATCGGGATGCACGTCGCAAGGAGTTGGAGTTGATGGCGCAGAAGGCCGCTGACCGGGTTCGGACCAGCCGTCTCCCCTTCTTCTTCGACCCGATGAACGCGCAGGATCGGCGGATCATCCACACCATTCTGGTGGACGTCTCAGGGATCCGGACAGAGAGCGAGGGAGATGGTCCCTTGCGCCGCGTCAAAGTGCTGCCCGGCTAGTGTTGTTTGGATGGTCTGTGCCGAAGACCCGATTCTTCTCTGCCTTTCGGCGAGGAA
Organism: Blastocatellia bacterium; assembly: GCA_049317725.1. Classification (GTDB taxonomy): domain Bacteria; phylum Acidobacteriota; class Blastocatellia; order RBC074; family RBC074; genus CAIOZW01. The sequence continues at coordinate 14,125 of JBMOHS010000059.1, read as the reverse complement.
CCGGTCGGGGCGAGACGAGACGGCTCGGGGGAGGAAAAGAGGAGGATGCGGCGTCCCTTCTCTCTGATCCCCTGGGCCGTTTCTGGTATGGGGCAGGTGAGGAGATGATGACGAGAGAGGCGACAATTGCGGCGATCGCGACGCCCCCAGGAAGGGGTGGAATCGGGGTCATCCGATTGAGCGGCCCTTCTTCCCTTGCCCTGGTCGAGTCGATGCTGGAGCCACGGTCGCGCGGAGGATGGGAGCCCAACCGGGCGAGCCTCCGTCTCCTCTTCGACCAGGATTCGGGCGAGCTGATCGATGAGGCGATCGTCACCTGGTTTCGCGCCCCGCACTCCTTCACCGGCGAGGAGGTGGTCGAGATCTCCTGCCACGGGAGCCCGGTCGTCCTGGGGCAGGTCCTCCGCCTTCTGACGGCGGCAGGGGCTCAACTGGCTGAACCCGGTGAGTTCACCCTGCGGGCATTTCTCAACCGACGGCTCGACCTGACCCAAGCCGAGGCGATTCACGACCTCATCCAAGCCCAGACCAGCCACCAGGCGCGCGTCGCCGCACGGCAGGTGCGGGGGGAGCTTTCACGACAGTTGCAGCCGCTCCGCTCGCAACTGATCGAGCTGATCGTCCATCTCGAGTCGTCGGTCGAGTTTGTCGAAGATGACCTCGACCCCGTCGACTTGGCCCGCTTCCACGATCTGCTGCGGCAACAGATCGCCATCCTCGAGCGGCTCACCGCGACGTACCGTTCTGGAAGGGTTCTGCGACTGGGTGCCCGAATGGCCCTGATTGGCCTGCCGAATGTTGGTAAGTCTAGTCTTTTCAATGCTTTACTTGGTCGGGACCGGGCGATCGTCACCTCCCTCCCCGGGACGACGCGCGACCTTCTTCAGGAACCCCTCTCGATCGGGGGAGTCCCCGTGCAGTTGGTCGATACGGCTGGCATTCGCTCAACGGAGGATCCGATCGAGCAGATCGGGGTCGAGCGTACCCACAGCGCCATCGTCGAAGCCGACTTTGTCGTCGCGGTGATCGAGGTCACCTCGACCCTTTCGGCGGAGGAGGTCTCCCTCCTCGAAGAGGTATCTCCCGCCCTCTACCTGATCAATAAGTCCGACCTTGGCTCTTTTCATTCGTGGGACCGACTCAAGGCTCTGGCTGGTGAGAGACCTGTTCTCGAGGTATCTGCCCAGACGGGCCAAGGAATGGATGCTCTCCGCCAGGCTCTCCAAGAGATTCTCCTGCCCCACGGAACCATCGAAACCGAGAACGGCTTGGTCACCAACGAGCGCCACTACCTTGCTCTCCGTGAGACCCTCGACTGTCTTGATCGTGCTTGCCAAGTCATGGAGGCCGGGCTGACCGAAGAGGTTCTCCTCGATCCCCTCCACCTTGCTCTCCGTAACCTGGGCTTGATCACGGGAGAGACGCTGATCGATGACCTTCTCAACCAGATCTTTGCCACCTTCTGCATCGGGAAGTGAGAGGAACGCGATGTCATACGCCAACAAAACCTTCGATGAGCAGTTCGATGTTCTCGTCATCGGTGCGGGCCACGCTGGCTGTGAAGCGGCGCACGCCGCCGCGACCATCGGCGCCAAGACCGCGGTCGTCACCTTCAACCTCGACCTTGTCGCGCAGATGTCCTGCAATCCCGCCATCGGTGGGATCGCCAAGGGCCATCTCGTTCGTGAACTCGACGCCATCGGTGGCCTGATGGGGCGTGTCATCGACCAGACAGGCATCCAATTCCGCCTCCTCAATCGCAGTCGAGGTCCCGCAGTCCAGGCGCCACGCGCCCAGGCCGACCGCTCTCTCTATCGCCAACAGATGCGCCGCGAACTCGAGGCCATTCCCAACCTCCATCTTCGCCAAGGCGAGGTGGTCGAACTTCTCGTCACCGGAGAGAGAGTCGTCGGAGTTGAACTGATGGATGGCCGCCGCCTTCGCGCCGAGGCGGTCGTCGTGACGACCGGCACCTTTCTCAATGGCCTGATCCACATCGGCGAACGGCGCTACTCCGCTGGGCGCTCTGGCGAGCTCCCGTCGATCCATCTCGCCGAGAACCTGCGCGCTCTCGGATTCCGCATGGGGCGGCTCAAGACGGGGACTCCTCCCCGTCTTGACCGTCGCTCGATCGACCTCCGCCGCTTTGAGGAACAGCCTGGAGATCTCACCCCCGTCCCCTTCTCCTTCTCGACCCGCTCGATCGATCGCCCCCAGATCTCTTGCTATATCGGCTACACCACGGAAAAGGTCCACCGCACCATTCGCGACAACCTCGCCCGCTCTCCCCTCTACAGCGGACAGATTCAGGGCATAGGACCGCGTTACTGCCCCTCGATCGAGGACAAGGTCGTCAAATTTCCCGAGAAGGAACGCCATCAACTCTTTCTAGAACCTGAGGGGTACGAGACCGTCGAGACCTACCTCAATGGCTTCTCGACTAGCCTCCCTGCCGACCTCCAACGGGAACTGGTCCACCAGATCCCTGGTCTGGAGGAGGCCGTCATGCTGCGACCCGGCTATGCGATCGAGTACGATATGGTCGACCCGACTGAGCTCTGGCCGTCACTGGAGACCAAGCGAATCCGGGGACTTTTCCACGCTGGCCAGGTCAATGGCACCACTGGATACGAAGAGGCTGCCGCGCAGGGGATCGTCGCCGGCATTAACGCCTGTCGCTATGTGCACCGCCAAGAACCGATCGTCCTCGGTCGCGACGCCTCCTACCTCGCCATCCTCATCGACGATCTCGTCACTCAAGGGGTCGATGAGCCTTACCGCATGTTCACCTCCAGGGCCGAGCATCGACTGCGCTTGCGGATCGACAATGCCGATCAGCGCCTTACCCAGCTTGGCCATGATCTGGGAATGCTTCAAGGGGAGCGTTACCAGCAGTTTCTTGCCAAGGAGGCCCGCAAAGAGCGACTTCGTAACCATTTTCGACGCGCGACCATCAGTTCGCGGAGTGAGCGGTACGAAGACTTTCGCCAGGAGACTGGCGTCCAGCTCCTGGAGCCCGTCTCTTTGGCCCAGCTTGCCAAGCGACCCGAACTGAGCCCGGAGCAGCTCGCCTGTCTCCTCCCCTCTTCCCTTCGGGAGGAGACGCTTCCAGAGGAGCTGGCGACGATCGTCACAGACATTAAGTACGAAGGATATCTCAGCGCTCACGAGAGCCTCAACGCGCGCTTGGCCCGGGCCTCGAACCGGGCCATCCCCCATCAGCTCGAATACGCTCAGCTCCCAGGCCTCTCTCGCGAGATGGTCGAGCGGCTGACCCGGGTCCGTCCGCAGACGATTGCCCAGGCGATGCGCATTCCCGGTATCACCCCAGCCGCGATCAGTCTCTTGACCGTCCACGTCGAGTTGATGGCTCGTCAATCTTCTTGATTGGGTTCGATCGACCATGAAAGACTCCGTCGCCGTCCTCGCCCGGCTTCTCCAGACTGCGGACCCTCCTTGGCCCACTCAGACCCGTGAGCAGGCCCTCGCCTACTACCAGTTGGTCCTCAAATGGAATCCCCGGCTCCATCTGACGACCTTGACCAGTCCTGATGACTTCTTTGCGCGCCACCTCCGCGAAGCCCTCTTGGCCGCCCCCTTCCTCCTCCAGAGGGTTGCCTCCCTCTGGGATTTGGGGTCTGGCCTTGGCGTTCCTGGGATTCCTCTCTCGTTGCTCCGTCCAGACCTCGAAGTGATCCTGGTCGAGGCCAGCGCCAACAAGGCCATCTTCCTCGAGACCGTCATCGACGAGCTGGGTTTGACCCGAACCCGGGTCGTCTGCCGGCGCTTCCAGGACCTCCCCCCGTTGCCCCCCAGATCTGCCGTCACTGTCCGGGCAATTGAAAAGATGGAATCGATCCTTCCTGAGATTCTCGACTTTGGAAAGAAGGCTGAACAGATCCTCTTCTTCTGTTCCGCCACCTTGGTCGCCAAGCTCGACATGCCCCTCCTCCACCCCATCCCTGGCTCGTACGACCGATGGATCGCTGAGCTTTGATGTTCCACGTGAAACAGCTATTGACCGATTGCGTCCCTGTTCCACGTGAAACATTCGAGGGGGGGGGCAAATTCTGATCGGTGATCTGTTGCGGGATGGCGGTGCTGTGGTACTGTTCCGGAGGCTTTGCAAGACCTCTTCGAGAGAGATGTGTTATGGGAAAAATTATCGCGATCAGCAATCAGAAGGGCGGGGTTGGCAAGACAACGACCGCGATCAATCTCTCCGCCTCCCTGGCCATCGCCGAAGTGCCGACCCTGCTGGTCGACATGGACCCCCAGGCCAACTCGACAAGCGGGGTTGGCGTCAAGAAGGGCTCCTTCCGTCGCAGCATCTACCACTCGATGGTCATGAACGAACCACTCGAGAACATTCTGCAGCCGACGGAGCTGGAGCACCTCAAGCTTGCCCCTGCCGATCGGAATCTAGCTGGTGCCGAGGTCGAGCTGGTCGAGGTCGAGAAGCGTGAGTTCTATCTCAAGCGGGTCATCGAATCCCAGAAAGAAAAATACGACTATATCATTGTCGACTGCCCACCGAGTTTGGGGCTCTTGACGCTCAACGCGCTGACGGCGGCCGACTCAGTACTGGTCCCGATTCAATGCGAGTACTTTGCCTTGGAAGGGGTGACGGATCTCTGGGACACCCTCGTGCGGATCCGGAGAGGACTCAACCCCTCCCTCTCGATCGAGGGGTTTCTCTTGACGATGTACGACGAGCGGACCAACCTCTCCAATCAGGTGATGGCCGATCTGCGCGACTTTCTGGGCCAGCAGGTCTTCGAGACGGTCGTGCCGCGCAACATCAAGTTGGCCGAGGCCCCCAGTTACGGAAAACCGATTATCCTCTACGATATCAAATCACGTGGGGCGGAGAGCTACATGAATCTGGCGAAAGAGGTGATGGAGAATGACAAGAAAGGCACTTGGTCGAGGGCTTAGTGCGCTGCTCTCGGATGGAATGGGGCAGAGCGACGAACTGAAAGAGATCGACATCGAGTTGATCGAGCCCAATCCAGAGCAGCCACGGACCTTTTTTGACGAGAGCAAGTTGGAGGAGCTGGCGCAATCGATCCGTGCAAATGGCTTGGTGCAGCCGTTGTTGGTCCGGAAGGTTCCGGGTGGACGCTTTCAACTGGTGGCTGGTGAGCGTCGCTGGCGGGCCTCGCAGCGGGCAGGTCTCCATAAAGTGACGGCAGTCGTCCGCGACATCAGCAATGAACAGCTGCTCCCGCTGGCCTTGATCGAGAACATTCAGCGACAGGAGCTCAATCCGATCGAGGAGGCGCTCGCCTATCAACGGTTGATTGAAGAGTACGGATTGACGCAGGAGGAGCTGGCACGACAGGTCGGAAAGGATCGTTCTTCGATTGCCAACATGCTGCGCCTGCTCCGATTGCCGGAGGAGATCCAGCAGTTGCTTGTCGAGGGGCGGCTGACGATGGGCCACGCCCGGGCACTCCTCGCCCTTGAGTCTGCGGGGGAACAGCGCGCGCTGGCACAGGAGATTCTCGATCATCAGTGGTCGGTGCGTGAGACGGAGCGGGCGGTCAAGCGGGGGGAGCACCCACGAAGAGATCGGGCCAACTCGACTCCCCCCCAGAATGATGCTAACATCCGCGCCGCGGAATTGAAGCTGAAGCGGTTTCTCGGGACCCAGGTGCGGATCCACCTGCAACCACAGAGCGGTCCGCCCGGGTCGACACAGTCCGGGAAGCTCGAGATCGAGTTCAGTTCGATGAGTGAGCTGGACCGTCTCTATTCGCTCATTCTCCGGAAGTCTGAGGCAGAATCCGGTGCAGCAGGGTGAGCAAGGTCACCGTCGGCATCCTCTTCGTCGGTGAAGATCTGGGATGAACCGCCGGGATGAAAGAATCGTTGCCCTGTGGGCCCTTCCGGGAGGTGGCAGATGCCCCATTTGCGGAATGGGCAAGACAGAATCAAGAAGAGGAGGCGAGGGAAGGTATGAAGTTTGGCAGCGGGAAGACCGCAACGTATATGAGCGGGGGCACGAGTGATTCCGCGACCGATCTGCGCAGTTTTCTGGGCGAAGGAACAGACATCAGTGGAGAGGTCAAGTTTACGGAGATCATGCGGGTCGACGCGCTGATCAGCGGGACGATCCTCTCCGACCATGGAAGTCTGCTGGTAATGGAGCGCGGACGGATCAAGGCGACAATCAAGGCCGGGACGGTCGAGGTCAGCGGGATTGTCGAGGGGACGATCACGGCAAAGACGAGTGTGCGGATCCACCCGACCGGTCGGGTCTATGGCGACATCTTTACGCCGACCTTGATCATCGAGCAGGGTGCCCTTTTTGATGGAAAGTGCCATATGGTCGATGGCAAGGAGAAGAGCCCGGTGGAGGTCGCAGCCCCCGTTAGCAGCAAAGGGGCAAAATCGGTCGATTAGGGGAGGATTGAGATAAATTCTCCGCATGAACGGATTGGCAACGAGGCGAGGACCGGGATCGAGAGTTCCCAGTCCTCGCTTTGTTGATTTTGATTGTAAGTTGTTGGTTCCATTTGGCTTATTGGTTGTGTCTTATGTCTCTAGGAAAGGCTGTATCAAGAAAAGGGACCAGCCGGACTTATACCCAGGCAACGTTTAACCGAGTGAGCTCTACCGGACAGAAACATTTTGATGGCGCTTTGTGCCGCCCCTACAGACCACGGTTCGACCATCGGAGGGCCGCCTGCAGGAGGTCACCGATTCGCAAGGTGAGCAGTTGGCGATCGCGCATGACGATCTGGCCATCGATGATCACCGTCCGGACATTGGCGGGGGAGGCGGCATAGACGAGGGTCGAGCAGGGATCCGGGTGTGGGGTGGTCGCGCAGTGATCGAGGTCGATCAGTTGGAGGTCGGCCTGTTTGCCAATCTCGATCGAGCCGATCTCGTGGTCAAGGCCGAGGGCACGGGCGCCGCCGATCGTCGCCATCCGGATCAGCTCCCGCGCAGGGAGGGCAGATGGACCGTGGAGGGGTTTCGGCAGGAGGGCGGCGGTCCGCATCTCCGTAAACATGTCGAGGCGATTGTTGCAGGGAGCGCCATCGGCGCCGAGAGTGACATTGATTCCGGCTGCCCGCAGGGTGACGATATCGGCGATGCCCGAGCCGAGCTTGAGGTTGGACGAGGGGCAGTGGGCGACGTGAGTCCCGGTATGTCGGAGGATCTGCCGCTCGCCCTCGTCGAGATGGACGCAGTGGGCGAGAACGACGTCCGGACCGGTCAGATGGAGAGAGTCGAGGTAGGAAAGGTTGCGCAGGCCGGTTCCGGCCTCGACCATGGCGATCTCGTCCCGGTTCTCGGAGGCGTGGGTGTGGATCAGCACGCCACGCTGGCGGGCGAGTTCGGCCGTCTGCCTGAGCAGTTCCCGTGTACAGCTCAGCGCGAAACGGGGAGCTAGACAGGCTTGGATTCGTTCGTTCTCCCGCCCGTGCCAGCGGTCGATCAGGCTCGTCGCCTCGTCAAGAGCCGCTGACGTCTCCTGGTAGAGCCCGTCGGGCGTCTCCCCCTTCTGATCCATCAGGCACTTGCCGATGATGGCGCGGAATCCCGTTTCCGCCACAGCGGCGAAGACGACCTCGGTGTGATGAACCGTCTCCATGGTCAGAGCGGTGGTCGTGCCACCGGCAATCAATTCGGCGATCGAGAGCCGTGCCGAGAGGTCGAGGCTCTCCGGCGTATGGGCCGCCTCGAGGGGCCAGATCCGGTTGCGCAGCCAGTCGATGAGGGCCAGATCGTCCGCCGCTCCGCGGAAGAGGGTTTGGCAAAAATGGACGTGTGTCTGGATAAAACCGGGAAGGAGAAATTGGCCTCGCCCGTCGATCGTCTCGCCTTGGAAGGGGAGAGCGGAACCAGCGTGCGGCGTGATCGCGGCGATGCGCCCGTCTTCGATCCGCACATCGGCGTCGAGGACTCGGTCCTGCGGGTCACAGGTGAGGAGGCGTGCTCCTTGAATCAGGATCTTCTTTGCCGCCAAGACTTCTCCACCAGAGCTTACGGAAGGAGCCGCGTCGGGGCTAGGAAATGGGCACCAACCCGGTAGACCGGATAGATCGCCTTCTTCTCCAGCCAGGGATCGAGGAAGTTCCAGCGGACATAGCCGTTGTCGCTCTCTGGCTCCAGCAGGTAGGCGATGAGGGCGTGAAGCGGATGTGCCGTCCGGATCAGCAGGGAACCGGCCGGGAAGGCGCGGCTTCCGCTCTGAAATTTGCCCTCCAGCCGGACTTCGCGATGCCCTTGAAAGACTCGCGTCGCCTTGTTGACCCGCTCGATGAGAAATGAGTCGACCTTGACCTCGGCCTCTTCGGTGAGGGTCTCGACGGGAATCCCGTGTTGGCGAAGGTTGGGCAGGAGCTTCGCGGCGACCTCTCCGGCAGGAATGAGGTAGGCGTTGGGGGCCTCGACGGTTCGCGTCGCGGTGAAGGTCCCGTAGTCAGGCATGGGCATCGGGGTCGCCTTCTCCTCGACCATCAACCGCATCTCCCTGCCGGTTTTCGGATGGCGCTCCTTGCGAATCTCCCCGACCAGAATTGGAACCGGTCTGGGCAGCGCGGTGAGGGCGAAGTCGACCCCGAGCGGGCGCTTCTTGCCGGAGGTCGCGTCGAGGTCGACCTGTCGGATGAGGTCGACGATGGCGGCCCCTTCGCCAGCGACATAGTGCAGAATCTCCTCAACGAAGGCCTCTGTGACGGCGACACGCCCGCGGAAGGAGAGGTAACTGTAGGCCTCCGAGAGGATCGTCAACCGATTGCGCAGCCCGACATAGTTGTTCCCGAACATCGGACGGTGATCGAAGGTCCGCCAGATGCGCGTCTCCGGGCGCGCATCTGGGAGGGCGGCCTTGCCAGTTCGCTGCAACTCGAAGGTCTCGGACTCGCGATCCATCCGTTCCCGGGTGGCAAAGTTGCCGTAGTAGTAGCTGCGAAACTGGTGCCGTTTGAGCAGGGCCTTCCCGATCGCAGGGAGCATCCGCTTCCGCTCGAAGCCGATCAGGCGCGAGTCGGCGTTGGGGTTGAGGCTCGGTGAGTAGGTCAGGTGATAACCGTGGTAGGACCCGTTCGAGGTGTGCAGGTCGACGGTCAGGTGCGGATCCCAGCGATGGAAGAGCCCGACGAGTGCGCGCGCCTCGACCGACTCCAACTTCATGTAGTCCCGGTTGAGATCCAATCCCTGCCCATTCTCCCGTGTGCCAACGCCTCCCAAGGGACCATTCTGCGCTGTCCGGTGCTCGACGTCGATCCGTTCGTTGCCGTCGGCGTTGTAGATCGGCGCAACCAGCAGCACCATCGAGCGGAGCAGGGGGCGCAAGTCGCCGACCGTTAAACGCCGCATCAAGTGGAGCATCGCCTCCTTGCCCTCGACCTCCCCCGCGTGGATGTTGGCCATGACGAAGACGATCGGCTTTCCCGAACGATGCGCCTGGGCCGGATCGCTCACTGGAGGATCCGCCAGAATCATCAACGGGAGCGGCCGTCCCTCTTCGCTGCTCCCAAAATGTTCGAGGCGAACCCCGGGCGCAAGACGCTGCAACACACCGAGAAATCGGACGACATCTTCATACCGGCTGGTCTCTTCGTAGCCGCTCGCCTCGGCCCTCGACTGCAGGGCGGGGTCGGAACTCGTTCGCTTGGGCAAGGACTCCTCCCTCCAATGGCTCAGTGGTCCAACGGTCAAACATAACAACGTCAGGGTCAGGATCGACAAATCGGCTTCTCCTGGGGATTGCTTCGTCTACGTGCGGGAAATGGGTTGAACGGGCTAGACTGCTATTCCGTCGATGAAGCTCCATCCGATCAAGCCGACCAAGAAGACCCAGCCGAGCAGGAACAGGACCATCAATGCCGTCAGGATCGCCCCCAAGTAGAAGCCCACTTTGGCGAAGCCCTGCCCGGCGAGCGGCGCTCGCCCCTCGCGGATCGCTCTCATTTCGAGCCATCCGAGAATCAACCCCGGGACGGCGGTTACCGGGCCACACCCGACGAACCCAAGTATGCTCAAGACCATGGCGATGATCGAGCGATTGCTGGCGGGTGCCATCGGGCCGACTCCTCCTGGAGCGCCTGTCCCTCCATCGCGTATGGCCGTTTGTCCTGCGTACTGACTGGGGTAGGGTTCGTAGTCGCCGGGCCTCCCAGGGCTGGGGGCCGGTGCCGGAGGCCACGGCTCGCCACCCACCGGATCGGTGCGCCGCGGTCGGCCAGGGTCTGTCGGACGTCGGCGCACCAGCAATGCTTGGCACTGCCAGCATCTCTCCAGGTCATCATTATTTTTGCTGCCACATTGTGTACAGAACATTGCGACCCATCCGTTTCCGGTGCGGGCTTCTGTTGGCCATTACTGGCGCCGCCACCCGGCGAGCAGCCGTTCGACCTGACCCTGCAAGAGCGACATCCCTCCAATATAGCCATACCCCACCAGGAAGATCATCAGGAAGGGAATCGTCGCATAGATCTCCGACCGAAAGGCATAGTAGACAGCAAAGACGAAGTAGCCGGCAAAGCTGAGTTCAAGGAAGGGCAGCCAGCCCTTGCGCCGGCGGTACTTCCGCGCCACCTGCAACCAACTGTCGCCCTGGCTGACCACCTTGTACTTGGGCGTCCGGACGAAACTCGATTGAATCCCAAAGAGCGCTTCGAGCACGGCACGCGTGTTCGAGAAGACCATCCCGATGCCCACCGACATCGCCAAGGGAATCATCCACAATCGCCACTTCTCGTGTGGGTAGCGATAGAGGATGGCAGTGGCATAGAAGCTGACGACCGAGAGCGTCGCAAAGAGCATGAGCGGGACATCGAAGACCAGCATGTGGAAGAAGCCCTGGTTGAATCGCACGATCAGTACCGGCACGTGCAGCAGGCTCAGGACGATCATCAACATCGCCGCGCAGTTGCCGAAGAGGCGGAAGAAGAGCTCCACCTTCTGCTGCCGGGAGAGGGTCGGGTGATGCCAGATGCGCGGCATCAGTTTCAGCCCGACCTGCACCAGCCCCTTGGCCCAGCGGCGTTGTTGCGCCTTGAAGGCGTTGATCTCGACGGGCAGCTCGGCCGGCACCTCCTCGTCGAGCAGGTAGATGAACTTCCAGCCCATCAACTGCGCCCGGAAACTGAGGTCCGTGTCCTCGGTCAAGGTGTCGTGCTGCCAGCCACCACTCCACTCGATCGCTTGCCGACGCCACATCCCCGCCGTGCCGTTGAAGTTGAAGAAGGCACCGGTGCGGTTGCGCGACGCCTGCTCGACGATGAAATGGCCATCGAGGAAGACCTCCTGCAATCGCGTCAAGAGCGAGTAGTTGGCGTTGAGGTGGCCCCACCTCATCTGCACCATCCCGACCTGGTCGTCGGTGAAGTAGTCGACCATCCGCCGCAGGCAGTCCGGATTGGGGAGGAAGTCGGCGTCGAAGACGGCCACCAGCGATCCCTTCGCCATCTTCATCCCGTTCTCGAGCGCCCCGGCTTTGAATCCCGTCCGATCCGACCGGTGGATGTAGTGAATGTCGAAGCCCTGTTCCCGGTACTGTGCGACGACCTCCTCGGCGATCTTGACCGTCTCGTCGGTCGAGTCATCGAGGACTTGGATCTCCAGCTTCTCTCGCGGATAGTCGATCCGGGTCACCGCTTCCACCAACCGCTCGACGACGTAGAGTTCGTTGAAGAGCGGCAACTGGACTGTCACGACGGGCAATTCGTGCTCGTCATAGCGGCGGAGGGGGGAGGGCTTGATCCATCTGTAGCGCCAGAACTGGTAGACCATCCGCAACCGGTAGACCCCGAGGATCGCCATCAGCAACAGGATCCCGAAGTAGAGCACGAGAACCGTGATGTCGAACCCGTCGAGGCTGCTCAGATAGCTGATGTTGTCACGGCCGTGGCGAAGAATGGGGTCAAGGGCAATCCGGGCTTTCTCCGGATCGGGGACGAACTGCAAGAGGATGGGTCGAATCATGGCTTTCCGGATCAACAATTGTTCTGGTCAAGAGGCACGCCTTGCAAGAGCACCTCGTCGAGAGAGATCTCTTCCTCTCACTGGGAGGCAGATTACCGCGATAGATCCGGAATCTCCTCACTTTCATCTTCAAGCAGATTTCATCATACTCCGCCGTCCATACCTGTCAACCACCTCCCCAAACCTCGACTGTAACAGATCCTTGTCCCTTCCTCTTTCACCCAAGATGGCAAGGAACCACCCGCACCGGTTCGCGGATTCGATCATCGAGCAGCAATGTGGAAAACCGAGCTCGATTCTGCTACAAAGAAATTATGTCACTACCGATCGGTCACAAATGCAACCTTCGACAGCGCCTTGGCTCGCCTTGCCCGAGTCCGCTGATCAACGAAAGATCGACCCCAATCACCGAGTTGTCCTCAAGCCGCACCAGCCGGAAGAGAGACCGCGTCCGCCCGATGGCTCTCACGGTGCAAGACGGCCCGTCGGTCAAAGCCCCCTCTCCTCCATCCACCTCGTCGCTTCGCTCTCTCCAGCCGATTGGCAGAGGGATCTGCCTCGTCGTGGTCCTGATCTTTAACGCTTCTTGCAACGCAGACACCAGCAAAGGGTAGCTCTCTGGCGGCTCCATTCCAGGACCGGGAAACAACGAGAGTGTCGAAAATACACGGACGCTGACCTTGTCAAACGGCACGACGCTCCGTCTGCAGATGGTCGATCTCCCCGGTGGCGAGTTCCAGATGGGTGGCACGCAGTACGATAACGAGAAACCCGTCCACCGGGTGAGGATCGCCCCCTTCTCCATCGGAAAATTCGAAGTGACCCAGGCCGAATGGAGCGCGGTCATGGGCAACAATCCCAGCTATTTCAAGGGCGAGACCCGTCCGGTAGAGAATGTCTCGTGGCACGATATCCAGGAGTTCCTCAAGCGGCTCGGCAACGGTTACCGGCTCCCGAGCGAGGCCGAATGGGAGTATGCCGCTCGTGGCGGTACCACCACCGAGTACAGCTTCGGTGACGACGAATCAAAACTGGGTGACTACGCCTGGTTCTACGGCAACTCCGGGGGAGAGACCCGCCCGGTCGGTCAGAAGAGGCCAAACCCGTTTGGCCTTCACGACGTCCACGGCAATGTCTGGGAGTGGGTCGAGGATACCGTTCACGAAAACTACGTGGGAGCCCCAACCGATGGCTCCGCTTGGCGGGACGATGGCGATAACCTCGATCGCATGATGCGCGGCGGTGCCTGGTTTGACATCAGCTACTACCGTTCCGCCAATCGTGCCAACATCCGCCCCGCCAATCGTGGCTACGATGTCGGGTTCCGCCTTGCCGCCCCAGCCGCGACTCGACGGGCAAGGTGACCCTCTCCCCTTGCTCGTAAGATCGGGCAAATTCAAGCCGCTGGATTTCGATTCTCCATTTGCAAGACAGGCACCCATTTCTTACAGCCTGATTGAATTATTACTTCATCTGTAATAATTTTCATCTGGGAGGAGATCTCAATGAATGGCGGGCAACTGCGCGAGGCAAGAAGACGAAAGGGCTGGAATCAGCAACAGGCAGCACGGCGTCTTGGTGTCTCACAGACCTACCTCTCCCTTCTTGAAAATGGTCATCGGACGATACCGAAAGGCTTGGTCAGCAAGGCCATTCGTCTATTCGATCTCACTGCGGCTTGGCTTCCCGTCGACAAGGACCAGTTTCATCCGGCCGATCTCAATGAGGAGTCGCTGGCAGAAGGTCTGGCCGGACTCGGCTGCCCCAGTCTTGGCCATCTGGCATCCAGGAAGAGGAAGAAGAACCCGGCCGTCTTGCTGCTCTCCGCACTCAGCCAAGAGAACCTCGACAGTCGACTGATCGAAGCGCTTCCCTGGCTGGCGTTGACCTATCCGGAGATGGATTGGGACTGGCTGACTCGGGCGGCCAAGGCCAACGATCTGCAGAACCGCTTGGGTTTCGTGTTGAGCATCGCGCGGGGGCTGGCTCAACTGCGGGGAGAAGGTTCGACGGCAGATCAATTGGGCCAAGTCGAGTCCAGCCTCAAACGATCCCTTCTCGCTCGCGAAGACACTCTCTGCCACGAGTCGATGACACAAGTCGAAAGAAGATGGCTGAGAAGGAACCGACCTCCTCAGGCCAGACAGTGGCGCCTTCTGACAGATCTCTCGCCGGAGCA
>JBMOHS010000058.1:0-20677 GCA_049317725.1 Blastocatellia bacterium | reverse complement strand
CCCATCTCGTGGGCCTCCGCATCGAGATCGACCAGATGGAGCAGGATCAGATCGGGCTTCTCCACTTCCAAGAGATACCGGGTCGCCAGCGTGCGGGTCCGATCATCCATCCACTCCTGTGCAAAGGACGGATAGGCTTGCGCAATCTTGGCCACCAATCCCGGAGTCGCCTTGGCCTCGATGGAAGGCAGATCCATCGCCCCTCCCCGCCGCTTCTGAAAGTACTCTGGCAGGTTGAGGTCGATTGCTGCGCCGACTGTCACTGGCCAAGTGATGGCTGCTGTCTTCAGCCCGGCAGCCTCTGCCTTCTCCCAGAGCGTACGGGAACGCAGTAGGGACACGTCCCAATAGTAGTCTCCCCCCTCTGACCTCGGGCGCCGATTGGAAAGAATCCCGTGCTCGGCGGGCGTCACTCCCGTGATCATCGTCGTGTGGGAGGGCCAAGTGACGGTCGGATAGACCCCGATGACCCCTTGTGTCACTTCTCCCTCCCGCAGCAGACGCCGCAACGTGGGGATCTTCAGCCCCAATTGGTCCGCGTCCCGCAGGTAGCGATAGTCGAGCCCGTCGACCGAGATGACCAGCACCGCTCGCCCGTCTCGTCTCCCCTCTGCCGCCTGGGCCCACAGGGGAGAGTTCAGTCCTCCGACTCCCAACCACCATCCCAAGACCAGCAAGCTTCCCCATCCACCCCACCCCAGGTTCTGTCGTCGCGTCTTCATTCTCCCCTCCGGTTTCTCCGGGGCCACTGAAAGAGAAAAAGGACGGGGATTCTAGTCCTCCCGTCCTCATCAAAATTCGGAACTGTCTGTTGAGAAATGTCTATTCAGAATTGTCTTAGGTGCCGTGTAGTTTTGGCCTCAACGGCACGTCAGCGATCTCCCTCAATTTACTTGAGACGTGGCGATTTCCATCGGCCTTGTCTTGGGTTCTCCGGAAGAATGGGCCGTGTAGGGCTCGAACCTACGACCCGATGATTAAGAGTCATCTGCTCTACCAGCTGAGCTAACGGCCCGGATATTCACCCCTCAGAGCGAAGATGCGATTCTACGGATCTGCCCGGGATTGTCAAGAGCCATCCCCGGGTCAAGACTGGACCCTCCCTTGAGCGGACTCCCCACTACCGGTCCCGTCCGTTTCAACTGGCACCAGCCATTGGGACGATCATCGACCTCATTCTCATCGGATCTCGGCCGAAACCTGTTCGAGCTTGCTGCCGATCTTCGAGAAGATGCTGGTGACGCTCACCCCAATGCCAGAAAGGAAGATCAGGATCACAGTGCCCATCAGGACCAGAAGCAGCGAGTACTCCACCACATCCTGCCCCTCTTCTTCAACGAGAAATTGTGTTACCCAGGTTCGCATAGCTTGAGCAGTGTCTCTCCAGATGGTCGGCCGCTCTGGCTCTATTCCTGATGCGAAAAGCTCGATCACCGCCCCGGTATCCTGATCAAGTCATGATTCGCCTCATGATTGACCGGGTTCGGCCAAGGGAATGGACAGACGCCACGCATCGGAATTGTCGAGAGAGCGGATCGTGGGGATTGGAACAACCCTATTAGACAGAACCGTCCTCCCCAGAACGAATGTCGGCCGGGAGGAAAAAGAGTCGGCATGCTCTCCAAGTGGAGGCATTCGAGAGGGGCGTTGTGTTGGCTACCGCGGCTGGGGGTCGAGGGCCGGAAAGACGCCGTTCAGGGGATGATCCTGGCAACCGGCGTGATCAAAGATTCAGTAGAAGATTTTATCGAAAAGAGAAGACCCCGAGGCCTCACCACAATACATCTTCACTGCAACATAACGGCATGACTATAGCCGAAACTGGTCTCTTCGCCAAGAGGAAAGTTCTCTTGCTGTTCCGACAAGCTTAAACATCGAGTCCGACGGCCCGCATCAGGGCGAGCGCGTTGCTGTGAGTGACGATGCCTGGCCGCATCCGGTAATCGAAGACCATCCGGTTGGCCTCGAGGTGGTCCTCGAAGTGGACATTGCGGGCGCGAGTGCCGAGCGGTTCGACGATCCGGGTCAGGGCCAGATCGTGGGTCGTCGTCAAGCCGATCGCTCCCCGCGCGAGGAGTCCCACCAAGACTGCCTCGGCCCCGATGCACCGGTCGTGCGAGTTCGTCCCGCTCAGGATCTCATCGAGCAGGAAGAGGACGGGGGCCGGGCCTTTCGTCAGCTCGACCACTTGCTGCAGCCGGGTGATCTCCGCGTAGAAGC
Organism: Blastocatellia bacterium; assembly: GCA_049317725.1. GTDB lineage: Bacteria > Acidobacteriota > Blastocatellia > RBC074 > RBC074 > CAIOZW01. The sequence goes on along the minus strand of JBMOHS010000058.1, from coordinate 18,457 downwards.
GCGAGGCCCCGCTCTGTAGCGAGTCCTGGGGATGGAGGGACGCCCCGATTGCCAGCCGTGAGAGGCGCAGGCGGGTCGCGCAGACCGGCGCTCCGGCGTAGGCCAGGACGGCGTTGATTCCAACCGTGCGGAGCATCGTGCTCTTGCCGGACATGTTCGAGCCGCTGACGATGAGCAGCCGGACGGCCTCTCCCAGCTCGATCTCGTTGCGGACACACTGCGTGCGCGGGATGAGTGGGTGGCCCAGGCCGATGGCTTCGTAGCGCGCGGCCGGCCCCTCGCTCAGTTCCGGGAAGGGATCCTCCGGATGCTCAAAGGCATAGCTCGCCAGGGAGAGCAGGGCCTCGAACTCGGCGACGGCCTCGATCCAGGGGGCGATCAGCCTTCCTGATTGGCCCTTCCAGCGGTCGATGGCGAAGGCAATCTGGGCAGGAACGAGCAGCAGAAACGCAAACGGTGCGAAGGCTTGATTCCGGGTCGAATCCAGCAGGTCAATCCAACGCGAGAGGCGCGCAATCTGCCGCGAGGGAGGCTCACCATCGAGGGCGAGCGCGGCTCCAATTTTGCGGAGCAGCGGGGACTGGAACTCTTCCCGCTCGATTCGTGCGAGGATCTCTGCGAGGACACGCAACTCCCGGCACGGGCGGTCCGCCGCGCTGTTGGCGGACGCGATCCGTTGACGGAAAAGGAAGAGAAAGACAGTCTCCGCGAAGATCGCCGCCAGCGCGAGTGTTCTGTATCCAAGCCCGAACCAGAGGAGCACCGACCCCAGCGTCGTCGCTCCGAGGAGGGCGGCGACGATCGACAGTCCGCGGGCCCCCTTCGGAAAGTTGACGGGGCTCTTCCCCCACGCGACGAGAGCGTCCGGACCGACCGATTGCTCCACCTTCTCTCCGAGCAGCGCGATCTCCTCCCGCAGCGCCAAGTGTGGACGCAACTCGGCGACTGCCGCCTGTCGGGCCCGGATCGCCTCTGTGCTCGTCTCACTTCCCCTCAGCAACCAAGACGCGAGACGGTCGGCGCCGGCTCGCGTGCGTGCCCGACAGAGCCGCTCGAAGAGGGACCCACGGCCCAGCAGGTCGAGATCGTCGGCGTAGGGGTGGGTTGGGTCCTGGTAGACTTCGCCGCTGCTTCCTGTGCCTGCCCAGCGGTTCTCCAGCCGAGCCAACCCCTCCTCGTGAAACTGGATGGCCCTCTTCAATCGCGCTTGGCGCCGATGAATTCGCTGGTGTCCGATGATCAGCCCGACAAAGAGCAGGCAAGGCAGGAGGATCCCCCCGGCATGGAGCATCCCCTCATAGGCGAGCGCAATCGCCACCGGGATCGCCAGGAAGGTCACCCGCCGCGCGAGCCAGAGCCGCCGACTCGCGGCCTCCGTCTCGCCCAGGGCACCGACCCGCTCATCCAGTCGTTGCCGGTAGGTCGCTGCCGGCCCCTCGGATGGTCCTTTTGCCGTGACCTCTTCCATCCCGTCACTCCTTTGGCAGGGCGAAGGCGACGTAGGAACCCCCAGAGGGCGCTCCCGACTTGCCTCCCCCGGCGGCGATGACAACGAATTGGCGCCCGTTGACCTCGTAAGTGGCGGGCGTCGCATTTCCGGCGGCTGGCAGCGTCGTCTCCCAGAGCAGCTGACCTGTCTTCTTGTCGAAAGCCCGGAACTTCCGGTCGAAGTTGGTCGCGCCGATGAAGAGGAGTCCTCCGGAGGTCAGCAGTGGTCCCCCGTAGTTCTCACTTCCGGTCTTGCTCATTCCCTGGGCGACCAATTGCGGATACTCCCCGAAGGGAATTTGCCAGACGATTCGGCCGTGGTGAAGGTCGATCGCGCTCAAGGTTCCCCACGGCGGAGCAATCGCCGGGTATCCTTCCGGGTCGAGAAACTTGTTGTACCCATCCATGCCGTAACGAAGATCGACCCGGGGATCGTCGGGTCGGACCGTCACGGTAACGTTCGACTCACCCGTCAGCAGGTACTGGACGATGGCGTCGATCGACTCTGTCTCCAGCCGAATGAAGGCCGGCATCCGCCCCATCCCCTTGCGAATGATGGTCCGCAGGTCTTCCGCTTCGAACTTTTGCGGGAGCCGAGTGAGGGCTGGAAACTCGGGTGGGCTCCCCTTCAGATCGGCCCGATGGCAGTCGGCGCACTCCCGGACGTAGAGCTCCCGCCCGTTGAGCTGCTTCTCGATCTTCCCCTTGGGGACGAGCCGCAGGATCCAGGCCATCTCGTTGGCATTGACATAGTAGAGGCCCGTGCTTGGATCGAAGGCGCCGCCGCCCCATTCTGCGCCACCGTCAAAGCCCGGAAAGACGATCGTTCCGCCCAGGCTTGGCGGGGCAAAGGGCCCATCGCTCTTCAGTCGCCGGAACTGTTCGAGAACGGCCCGGTGGGCCTCCGGCGTGCGCCGCGTCAGCATCTCCTCGGTCAATCGCTGCCGCGCGAATGGCGGAGGCAGCGTCGGCAGCGGCTGGGATGGAGCGAGCTTCTCTCCCTCGACCGCTTCGGTCGCGACACGTACCTCTTCGATCGGGAAGAGCGGGCGTCCCGTCTCCCGCTCGAAAAGAAAGAGGTGGCCCGTCTTAGTGGCCTGGGCTACGCCGTCGATGAAGCGTCCTCCGTGCTTGACCGTGACGAGGATCGGAGCCGTCGGAAAGTCCCGATCCCAGACGTCATGCCGCACTGCCTGAAAGTGCCACTTGCGCTCTCCCGTGGCGGCGTCAAGGCAGAGCAGGCTGTTGGCGAAGAGGTTGTCGCCGTGCCGGTTCGCTCCATAAAAGTCGAAGGAGGCCGAGCCCGTCGGTGCGAAGAGCAGGCCTCGCTTCTGGTCGACCACCATCCCAGCCCAGTTGTTGGCCCCCCCGCTGTACTCCCACGCATCTTTTGGCCAGGTCTCGTACCCGACCTCACCGGGATGGGGGATGGTGTGGAAGATCCAGCGCCGCTTCCCAGTTCGCACGTCGTAGGCGCGCAGATGTCCTGGGGCCGACGGCAGCCGCTCGTTGACCAGGCTGCCGATGATGAGGAGGTCGCGGTAGATGACCCCAGGCGTGCTCATCGTCACGTTCATCTCCTGCACGTCCCGATCGAGCCCCTCGCGCAGGTCGATCCGCCCCTTCACTCCAAACCCTTCGTCCAGCCGACCCGTACGTGCGTCGAGCGAGTAGAGGTGCGTTTGATAAGCGAAGAAGATCCGCTCTTCGGCCCCGTCGGCCCAGTAGGTCAGGCCGCGATTGCGCCCTTTGCCACGCGGCGCGCTTCCGGTGTGCGGGTCGAAGCTCCAGCGCTCCCGCCCCGTCGCCGCATCGAGCGCGATGACCCGCATCCGCGGAGATGTCACATACATCACCCCGTTGAGAATGATCGGATTGCACTGCATCTCCGACCCCTCGAAGGCATCGCCCGTCTCAAAGGTCCAGGCCACTTCGAGCTGCTTGACATTGCCCCGGTTGATCTGGGAAAGACGCGAATAATGGGTGTTGTCCGGCCCGCCGCCAAACATCGGCCAGTCGGATGGGCGCGGGCTCCTCGCGGCCTCTTGCTGGCTGGCGCCAATCGCCCCGCCAATCTTCTCATTGACCAGCAGGCCAACTCCCAGCCCGCCGATCAGCAAGAGGGCGGCCCAGATCCGTCTCCGTCTCCTCGTTCCAGCTCTCATGTCTGTGATGGTCCTCCGTTCCGCGATTCCTGTCTACTCTCCGTGATCGGGATCTACTTTTTGAGGGCGCGCCCAGCCAAGATTCCAGTCGGTTGTCCGTCTTCCAACGCCAGCCGGCCATTGACCAAGACGTAGCGCATTCCGACCGAGACGGAGGTCGGGTCTTGATAGGTCGCACGTTCGGCAATCGTCGCCGGGTCGAAGACGATGACATCGGCGTAGTATCCAGCAGCGAGGGTCCCCCGCTCGGGGAGGCGGAGGGACTGGGCGACCTGCCGGCTGCTCGCCTCAATCATGCGCGGCAAGCTGATCACGCGACGGGTCAGCACATAATCCCGGATCTTCCGCGGATAGGTCCCGTACTTCCGGGGATGGCCTGCCGAGCCGTCGCTTCCGGTCATCATCCACGGTTGCTTCATCAATTGCTCAATATCTTGCTCGTTCATGTTGAACGAGGCAACCCCGGCCCCCCCATCGCGGATGATGTCGAGGGCCACATCGATCGGGGCCCGGCCGCGTTGCCGCGCGAGCTGCTCCAGTGTCTGGCCGACGATCTTCTGATCGCGCCCGCTGGTCAAGAGGAGGGAGGCCGGCCCTCCCCTCCGTTGGAGGTTGACCTCCATCTCGCCTACCAGGCGGGGGCGGACCGTCGGATCCTCGACCCGCTTCGAGAATTCGGCCATCCCCCCTGCCTCCGCCCAGCGTGGGACGAGGGCGGCGGTGAGGCTGGTCCCGGAGGCGGTGTACGGGTATTGGTTGGCGGTGACGTCCACCCCTGCGGCCCGTGCCTGCTCGATCAACTGGATGGCCTCCCCCGCTCTGCCCCAGACATCGACCCCCAGCATCTTGAGGTGCGAAAGGTGGATCGGCAACCGTGCCTCGCGGCCGATGCGGATCGACTCCTCGATCGCGGCCATGACCCCGATCGAATAGGTGCTCTCATCGCGCATGTGCGTGTCATAAACGCCGCCAAAGCCGGCGACGACCCGCGCGAGGGCGATCACCTCTTCCGTCTTGGCGAAGTTGCCGGGCGCGTAGTAGAGCCCGGTCGACATCCCGATGGCTCCCTCGCGCATCGCTTGCCGGATCAGCTCCTGCATGGCCCGGAGCTGACTCTCAGTCGCGGCCGTGTCCCGCATCCCCATCACCCGCAGGCGGACCGTCCCGTGGCCAATGAAGAGCGCGGCGTTGGTCCCGATCCCCTCGGATTGCCAGCGCGTCAGAGTCTCGCCGATCGGGAAGGGGCTGCTCCCATCATTGCCTGTCAGCACGGTCGTCACGCCTTGTGTGAGATAGGGGATGTTCCCCCGGCGCGCCGCCGACGAGAGGTCCTCCGCCGTGTGGGTGTGGGGATCGATGAATCCCGGTGCCACCACCATTCCCTGTGCATCGATCTCCCGGACTGCTTCCCAATGGGCGGATGGCAACCCTTTGGCTGGTGTCGGTGGCCCAACGTAGACAATCCGGTTCCCGGCAATGGCGACCTCGCCGCGGTAGGGCGCACCGCCCATTCCGTCGTGGATATCCCCATTCCTGATCAACAAGTCGATCGGCCGAGGTCGTGTCTCTCTTCGTTCTCCAGCCCGCTTCAGCTCTCGCTCGAAGAAGTCCGCCGCCGCCTGGAACGTTTCGACCCAGTGGCGGTGCAGCAGAAAGTCGTGGACCTCATCGGAATAGACCTTCAGCTCGTGGGGAACTCCGACGGCCCGAAGGCGGCGGACGAGATCGACTGTTTGGGAAAAGGCGACATTACGATCGTCGTCTCCGTGGATGAGGAGGACTGGGGACCGCCACGTCTCGACCGCCGCCAACGGAGACGATTCCCGCGCGATCCGCACCGCTTCCCGGTCCCCACTCCCAGCCAACCGCGAGAACCAGTCGTGCACTCCGTGGAGGTCGACTCCCGCCGCGAAGATGTCCGAATTGCGCGCCAGACCAAGCGCGACGAGGAAGCCTCCGTAACTCCCGCCCCAGAGCCCGATGCGCGCGGCGTCGATCTCGGGGCGCGCCCGTAACCAATGGGCGGCGGCGAGGATGTCCTGATACTCCGCCGCGCCGCGCCCTCCCCCGTTGCGCGCCATCCGGAATGCACGACCATAACCAGTACCCAATCGATAGTTGACCGAGAGGACGGCATAGCCCCGGCTGGCGAGGTACTGATTGAATCCGTAGGCGTGGTGGTAGTACCCCCGGTTGTGCCAGCCCAGCATCATCTGACGATTTGGCCCTCCGTGCATGAAGAGGACGGCGGGCAACCGTTGGCCAGGGACCTTCTTGGCTGGAAGGAAGAGCTGTCCGTGGACGGTCATCCCGTCTCCCGCAGTAAAGGTGACCGCCTCCGGGGTGACGAGCGAGGAGGGGGCAGGGAAGTCTGCCGGGTGAGTCTCTGCTGCGACGCGCACCACCGTTCCATCCCCTCGCTGCCAGCGGATCGCGGCTGGCTCGCGGTCCGTCGAGGAGAGCCACGCCAGCTCCCGGCCGTTGGCCATGACGACGGGCCGCCATTCCAGACCCGTTCCCTGCGTGAGGGCTCTCGGCTCCCCCTGACCTACCGCGACCCGCCAAAGGTGACGACGGTGAGGGTCACCACAATTGGAGGAGAAGACGATCTCGCGGCGATCGGGCGTCCACGCCATCTCTTCGAACTCGCACGCACCGGGCGTGAGCAGTCTCGGCTGGGCGGCTTCTCCATCGGCATTCGCTCCGATCGCCCCAATCGAGTAGAGATGGAGCCACCCGTCCATCTCCGACGCAAAGACCAGTTGGTCATCCGCTGCCCAGTGGAGCCGGTTCTCCCCAGCGATCAACGGCATGGCATCAGTCGGCTCGATCCCGCTACGCCAAGCTTCCCGCGCGGCTTGACCCCGCTTCTCTCCGCCAACTTCCTGAACCATGATCGACCACGGCTCGGTGGCGTCGCTCTCCCCGGCACGGCCAGTCGATTCCCGGGCGGATTGACGCAGGAAGGCCAGCCGGCGCCCGTCCGGAGACCACCTTGGCAAGCTGTCCCGGTCGACCGAGGGCTCGAGGTACTCGACTCGCCGTCCAACTGCGTCGTAGATCCCGATCAGGCTGTGGGTCCGCCGCTGACTGACAAAGGCCAGTCGCTCTCCTCCTGGAGACCACTGCGGGGACTCGATCTGCCCCCGTGCCAAAAAGAGAGGGGTCTCCGGCTCGTTCCGGCGTGCAGCCCCATCGACCGGGATCTCCCCCAGCCAGAGTACTCCGTTTCGCTGGTAGACCACCTGCCGGTTGACGGGCGAGACGAGCGGGCCGTCTCCCCGGCCGAGCGCGACGATTCGCCCCGTTGCCACCTCCACGGCGAGAATGGCCTGGACCGCGCCCATCGGATCACTGCTCGGGTTGGGCACCTCCCGTGCGCTGTTCTCACTCCCTCCCCGCACAAAGACGATCCACGATCCATCATGACTGAACTGGATCGAACTGATCTCCTGCCCGCTATCACTGTCGAAGCGGGTCAGTTGTCTCGTCCGGCTCCCCCCTTCTTCCGCCAGCCAGATGTTCCGCTTTCCCTCGGCGTTGAAGACCCAGGCTAAGCGCTGTCCCGCCCGATCCGCCACCATCTCTCCCGGGAAGGGGGAACGTAAGACCTGCTCGATCGACCACTGCAAATCTCCCTGGGCCCCTTCGCCCCCTCTCCCCCCTCGTGTTTCCCCCCACGGAATCGACCACCCCAACACCGGCAGCCCCAGCACCGGCAGAAGAAGCACCCACACCTTCGACAGACCTCGCCTCATCCAAATCGCTTTTGGGATCTCTTTTAGACTCACTTTCAAGCCTCTTTGATCTGCCTGTGCCATCTTGCTCCTCCCTCTCTTGTGCAGATTTGACGGACAGCTCTTTTCCACGGGCGTCACCTCTGGGGCTCACCTCTCACGGTGCGTAGATCGTAAAGCATTGGATCACGAAGTCCCAGACTGGACGGGTCGGTTCGGCAGGAGAACAAAAAAAAGCGGCAAGGCCTTGACTCACAAAGGCTTGCCGCACGCGTAACTCACACATTTTCGGAAGCGCTTGCTTCCAATGTACTAGACGCTCGCTGCAGCGCACTTTTGTCTTGGGGACAATGATTTTTTTGTCTATCTGACCGGGGAGGCGGTGGCAGGGAGAATCCCTCAAGCCTTATCCGGGTATTGAGCGAGGAAGCGACCCGTATGGGAGTCCGGCACCAGCTTGATGGCTTCGGGAGGGCCGACCGCGACCACTTGCCCCCCATTGGCGCCCCCCTCCGGTCCGAGGTCGATGATCCAGTCGGCGGTGCGGATGACATCGAGATTGTGTTCAATGACCACGATCGAGGCCCCTGTCTCCAGCAGTCGTCGAAAGGAGGTCAGCAGCTTTTGGATATCGTCGAAATGGAGTCCGGTGGTCGGCTCGTCGAAGATGTAGAGCGACTTCTCCCCGGCTTTCCGCCCCAGGTAAGAGGCCAACTTGACCCGCTGCGCCTCTCCCCCCGAAAGGGTCGTCGCCGATTGCCCGAGCCGCAGGTAGCCAAGTCCGACGTCATCGAGGACCTTCAGCTTGCCCGCAATGCGCGGGGTCTGGGCAAAGAAGCCGATCGCTTCCCGGACGGTCATCTGCAGGACTTCGTGGATCGACCGCCCCCGGTAGCGTACCTCAAGCAGCGACGATTTGAAGCGGGTCCCCTTGCATTCCTCGCAGACCAGTTCGACGTCGGCGAGGAACTGCATCTCCACCGTGACCGTACCATCTCCATTGCAGACGTCACAACGGCCCCCCGAGACGTTGAAGGAGAAGTGTCCCGCATTGTAGCCCCGGGCCTGGGCCTCCCGCGTGGCAGCGAAGGCCTCGCGGATCGCGTCGTAGACCTTGATATACGTCACCGGATTCGAGCGCGGGGTGCGCCCAATTGGTGACTGATCGACGAGGATGACATCGTCGAGATGCTTCCCGCCTTCCAGGCTCGAAAACTGGCCGACTGGCCCCTGCCACTCTCCCCGCAGGTGCTTGAGTCCAGCGTAGAGGCAGTCGTGGACCAAGGTCGACTTGCCCGAACCGGAGACTCCCGTGATGCAGACCAGCGATTGCAGGGGAATCTCGACATCGATGCCGCGCAGGTTGTGGGCGCGGGCACCGCGAATGACAATCTGCTGCCGGGCTGCCTTGGGGGGGCCACCCGCCACTTTCCGCGTCACCAGCGGATGAATCCCGCTGACTTGGCACTCCCCCCGCAGGTACTTGCCGGTCAGCGAACTCTCCGCTGTGAGCAGTCCCTGGTACGTTCCCTCGAAGACCACCTCCCCCCCAAGCTCCCCGGCACCGGGGCCAATATCGAGGATGTGATCGGCCGCTCGCATCATCTCCGCTTCGTGCTCGACCACCAGGACGGTGTTCCCGATGTCCCGCAAATTTTGCAAGAGCCGGATCAGTCGGTCGCTGTCGCGAGGATGGAGCCCAATGCTCGGCTCATCGAGCACGTAGAGCGCTCCGACCAGCGAGGATCCCAAGTGGGTCGCGAGCTGAATGCGTTGGGCCTCGCCTCCGGAAAGGGTCGAGGCCAGTCGGTCCAGTGTCAAATAGTCCAGCCCCACATCGAGCATGAAGCGCAGCCGCGCGCGTACCTCCGCCAGCAAACGCTCGGCAATCGCCAGATGTTCGGCGGTCAGAGCCGGAGCCTCGAAGAAGGCCGCGGCTTCGCGGATCGACATTCGGCAGACCTCTGGAAGAGTCTTGCCACAAATCCGGACATCCTGGGCTTCTGGTCGCAGCCTCCCTCCCTGGCACGTTCCACAGATCGTGTAGCCCCTGTATTTGGCGATCAGGACCCGTACGTGCAGCTTGTACTTCTTCGTCTCCAGCCAATCGAAGAGACCCAGCACGCCGGGGAACGCACCTGGCGTGTCATCCTCCCCGTGAATGATCAACCGCTGCTCGGACTGACTCAGCTCCTCGAAGGGGGCGCTCATCGAGATTCCCCGCCGTCGGGCGAACTTCTTCAACTCCCCACGCCACCACTCGAACTGCGGCTTGGTGAAGGGCTCGATCGCTCCTTCCTCGAGGGAGAGCGTCCGGTCCGGGATGACCAGCGAGAGGTCCACCCCAATCGTGTTCCCAAACCCCTGACACGTCGGACAGGCACCATACGGGTTGTTGAAGCTGAAGAGTCGCGGTTCTGGCGGCAGATATTCCAGTCCGCACCCCTTGCATTCGTACTTCTCGGAGAACCAGTACTCTTCCGAAGTGGAACCGACAGTCCGCAGGACCACCTGTCCGTGCCCCTCCTGGAAGCAGACTTCGAGCGAATCGACGAGCCGGTTCGCCAAGTCCGGCCGCACGACGAGGCGATCGACCAGCACGAAGTAGCCGTCGAAGCTCTCCGCCACGAAGCTGTCTGGGCTCTGTAGTTCGAGGATCGTCTCGGTTGGGGCCTGGTAGAGGCGCGTCAGCCCCCGTTGCATCAGGCTCATGAGATGCGCTTGGAGGTGAATCCGGGAACTGGTCTCTGGGGAACTTCCCGCCTTCTTCCTCTTCTTCGGCGCGGCGGACTTCGTTTTGCTTTTGGCAGCGGTGCTCTCCGTCACCTCCTCGGGCAGGGAACCAGCAGTCTCCATCCCGGCCGTCGCGGGAAAGAGGACGTAGAAGCGCGTACCCTCCGGCCACGCGAGCGCCTGCTCCGTGATCGATTGAGGCGTGTCACGCCGGACCAAGCTCCCGCATCGCCGACAGCTCGTCTCGCCGATGCGTGCGAAGAGCAGCCGCAGGTAGTCGTAGATCTCCGTCTGGGTCGCGACCGTCGACCGCGGATTGCGCGTCGTGTTCTTTTGACTGATGGCGATGGCTGGGCAGATGCCGACGACCTCGTCGACCTCCGGTTTGTCCATCCGCTCGAGAAATTGGCGCGCATAGGCGGAAAGGGACTCGACGTAGCGGCGCTGCCCCTCGGCGTAGATCGTATTAAAGGCAAGCGAGGACTTGCCCGATCCGCTGACTCCCGTGACCACCGTCAGCGAGTTGAGCGGAATCGTGAAGGAGATGTTCTTCAGATTGTTGACGCGAGCGTTCCGGACGATGATCGCGGACGGTTCCGACATACTGCCTCTCCCCTTCCACCCGGTGGTCTCGTTCTCTCCGTCACCGGTGGGCATTCGGTCAAGCCCACGGGACTGCATCAGACGGAGCGGTCTCCCACAATTGAAACAGTCATCATACCGGGTCTCCCTTGGGTTTGACAAACACCGCGACCCGCCCCCTTCTGGTCGATCTCCGCTCGGCTCCTATTGACCCGATCTGCTGAGGTTGGTCTAATCAATACCTGTCCTGCTCCGACAGCCGCCACTTGAGCGGGACCCGGCGAGAGCAGGCCTGACCGGAAAGGAGGCGAGGCAAGATGGTGAGCAACCCGTCGTCGCGGGAGATGTGGAGCGATCGTTACTGTGTCTACGAGCCGATCTCCCAGCGAATTCGGACGATGAGAGTCCTTCTGGTCGACAACCTGGTGGCCGACGAGCACCACTACTCAGATGCGGCCCGGTGCGAGCCAGACTTTCATCCTGGTCGATGGGTCCGTTTTGAGCGGATGGTCGCCTCTCTCGCCTTGGCCAACATCGAACGCAACATTCGAATGCTGGTCCACCAGCCGGTGGTGCAAATTCTTCATCTGGCCGACCTGACCGAGGAGGCGGTGGCCTCGTTCGACGCTGACGCGATCGTCTTGAGCGGGACCCTCCGCGATTTCGACCTCTACCATCCCCGGCTGCTCGATCAGTTCCAATCCTTCATTCACCGCGTCCGAGTCCCGGTGATGGGCATCTGCGGCGGCCATCAGATGATCGGTCAAGCCTTTGGAGCCGAGATCCGCACGATCGATGGTCAGTCCCCCTCCGAAAAGCGCCACGGTCGTTTGATCGAATATCAGTATCGGTTCGTCAAGATTACCGATCTGGCTGATCCGATCTTTGCCGGGATCGAAAACCGCCCCAGTCCCCGCTGGCAGAAATATACCAACCGGCGCCACTTGTTGCGCGTCTGGCAGAATCACGGGTTGGAGGTCGATCCTCTTCCCGCAGGCTTCTCCCAGCTCGCCCGTGGATACCTCACCGAGGTCCAGATGATGGTGCGGCGAACCGATCAGCAATTGATCTACGGTACCCAATTCCACCTCGAGAAATCATTTCAGGATTGGCAGGCTGACACCTACTGGGATCACCGCAATGAATCCCGCGATGGGCGGCTGCTCTTCGATAACTTTCTCGTCGAGGCGCTCCGGTTCCGCGGGCGCGAAAAGAGCCTCTTGGACGGGCCGGCCCCGCTTCCTCTCCCCCCGACGGGATCGCGTCTGCCAGATGGCGGGCAGGGGAGCGGCCCCGCCCCACTGCCGTCGACTGGCTTTTGAACAGGCAGGCCGATCCGCGGTTTGCGCCCGATCTGTCCTGCTGCTACCCTCGCCGAGAAAGGAGGCCGATGACGATCCGGATTCTCTTGTTTGGTGCCTGCCGGGAGGCGGCGTGTGGGACGGGTGATGGCGAGTTGCGGCTTGATTTGGCGGCCCCGGCCACAGTTGAGGCAGCTTGGCGTGCCTTGTGTGAGCAGTTCCCCCCGCTTCACCATTTCGCCAGCAACGTCCTCTTCGCGATCAACGAGTCCTATGCCCGACGCATCGACCCGTTGGCCGATGGGGATACCCTCGCTATCTTTCCCCCGGTTTCGGGGGGGTGAGGCGACCAGCCGGTGCGACCTGTGGGCCACACCCCAATCGATTCGCGAGAAGGAGGAGCGTGTTGGAAACTGTGGAACAGAGAGACGGCGACGTTTTCGAGGTGACGCGCGAAGCGATCGATAAGCAGGACCTCGAATCCCGCATCATTCGCGGTGCCGCAGGGGCAGTGGTCACCTTCGACGGAATTGTTCGCAATCAGACCCACGGCCGCCCGGTGCTCAGCCTGCAGTACGAGGCCTATCCGCCGATGGCCGTCAAGGAGATGCGGCGAATTGGGGAGGAGATCCGCCAGCAATGGCCCCAGATCGATGGCATCGGAATGATCCATCGTTTCGGTCCCCTCGCCATCTCCGAGTCCTCGATCGTCATCGTCATCACCTCTCCCCACCGCAAAGCGGCGTTTGAAGCCTGTCGCTTTGCCATCGACCGCCTCAAGCAGACCGTTCCTGTCTGGAAGAAAGAGATCTTTGCCGACGGCGAGGTCTGGGTTGCAGGGGAACCGCCGCAGACCTCTTGATTACCTTGGCCTCAACTCCAGAGATGTTGGGAGAGTAGATTGAGGAAGGTCCCGACATCCGTGACGATCCCGACCGTCTGCTGGGATCCACGATCTGAGAGCTTGGTGACGACGGCGGGATTGATGTCGACGCAGACCATGCGGACCCACGAGGGGGTCATATTGCCGACTCCGATCGAATGGAGCATCGAGGAGAGGCAGATGACCATTCCGGCCCCAACCAGTTGTTCGGCATAGGCCTCCTGGGCCTCGATCAGATCCATCTTGGTGTCTGGGAGCGGGCCATCGTCGCGGATCGAGCCCGCAAGCACGAAGGGCACTTGGTGGCGCACGCACTCGTACATGACACCGGAGCGCAGCAGCCCGGCCTCGACGGCCCCGCGGATCGAGCCATAGCGGTTGATTGCGTTGATCGCCCGCATATGGTTTTTGTGCCCCTCTTCGATGGGGATTCCACGGTCGAGGTCGACCCCAAGGGAGGTTCCGTAGAGCGCGTGCTCGATGTCGTGGACCGCGATCGCGTTCCCTGCCAGGAGCGCATCGACATACCCCCGGCGAATGATCTGCGAGAAGGCGGCCGTCCCCCCGGTGTGGATGACGACGGGACCCGCGACGAAGATGATCCGACCTCCCTCTGCCTTGACCAGCCGCATCATCTGCGCGACCTTCTGCACTGCCGTCTCGGCCCGTCGTTCAGAGGAGATCTCGTTGGCCATGAAGGCGAAGCCCATCCGGTCTCGGGCCTTGAACTCTGGCTGAATCCGGATTCCGAGCGCCCCACAAACGACCTCGTCCCCGGCACGCACATCGCGTAACTTCCGGCAGACTGGCCGGCAGACTGGCTGCGCACTGTCCGCATTCCCGTCACGCTCGATGACGATTACGCCATCCATCCGTTGTTTGGCCACCTCGTGCCAAGCCCCGTCCAGCCGCACATAGGTCCGGTGATTCGTTGTCGAGTAGAAGTCGTCCGGGACAACCCGGTCCATCGGGGCCGGCTTGACCTGGGCGTCCCGCAACTCCGCTTGATAGCACCCCAACTCGATCAACTCTTCGAGTGTCCGGAACAGGACCTCCCGGCTTGGCGCGATCACCCGCAGCCGCAGCCGGGAGAACTGCTCGTTGGTTCTCCCCAGGGTAAAGTCCTGGACTTCATAGATGGCACCACACTCGATGACCCGATCCATGATGTTGGAGAGGATCTGGGAATCGACCAGATGCCCTTCCGCTTCGACAATTTCAGAGTATTCCATAACCTATCCGGGAATCGTTCTCTTGGGAACTTGCTGCCCTCAGCTCATCGCCCCCTACGCCGTCGGGCTCTTCTGCGCGTCGCGAATGGAGTGAACGGCCTACTGCTTGCGCCAAAGTAGCGTACTGTAGCGGCTCGAACGTGACAAGTCCAGCCTCTCACCATCGTGCCACACCGGCGGTCTCCCATCTCTCGCCGATTGAATCCACGCGCCGTCAGGGGCTATCATCGAAAGGTTGGGGTGACATTCGGTGCGCAAGTTAAATACGGAGGAGGAATGGAGATGCCAGCAGAAGGAGCGAGCCGGTCACTATTGCATTCGACGGGGCAGGGAAGACAGAGAGTCCAGCGGTGGTGGCCTCTCATCCCTGCGCTCTGCGCTGCGGTCCTGCTTCTCGATGCGGCTGCCGTTCGGGCGCAGGAGCGAATCGAATCTACCCATTCGAGCCATCTCACCGGACCAATTCGTCCACTTGAGACACCCACTGCCGCCTCCATTCTCGCCGTGGTCGTGCAGACGGGCTTGTCGACCGACCAGCAGATGGCCGAGCTGCGTCGGGCGCTGCGCTCGTTTCTTGAATCGCTGCCTGCGACCATCGAAGTGCTGTTCGTTCCATTCGATGAATCGGTCCAAGGCGATCTTTCCACGATCCGCGATCGTCGCCAGCTGCTCCAACTGGTCGACCGCCTGCGACCTGGGCAGGGAGCCGATCTCTACGGGGCGGTCACCCAGACCCTCGACCGGCTCAGCAACCAGCCCGGTCCTCGCACGATTCTGCTGATTGCCGATGGGGTCGATTGGCGGACCCACAGCGGGGTAGGTGAGGAGACTTTGCGCCGGGCAGAGCGGGCGGGAATTCCTATCCACGCCCTGCAATTGACGACCCGACCCGATGCCGAGGAGATGGCCCACAATCAACGGGAGATGCTCGGCCAAGCCGATTTTGGGCTCATCTTTGGAGGGCCCTCTTCCCGAAAACGCCGACTTCCCCCGCCTCCTCCTGAACTGGAACCGGTCCTGGACGAAGAGGCAACAGCCTCCAAGCCCCGCTCCACCCCGGCACCGGGCACCGGGGCCAGTCGGCCGGGTGAGGCCAAGAAAGACGATCCCTACAAGTTGCCCGTTCCGACGATCGATCTGCCCCCTCCCGGCCGTCAACGAATTCCCGGGCCAGAGGCGGATCGGGCGCCCCAACCGGGACGCCTCCCCCCCCAGCCCCGCGGCCGGGTTCCAGAAGAACGCTTTCCGGACGCGACCCGCCCTGGTCGCTCCCAGCCGGAGCCCCCCGCCGGCGGTGGTGGATTTCCAGGAACTGCCCGGCCACGTCCGGACGCCATCCAGGAGACGCTCGACCAACTCTACCAAGCCGCCGACCTCTATCTGACCTCTCTTGCCCGCCTTTCTGGCGGCTCCCATCGGCGGGTCGACCCGTCAGGGGGGCTCCCCACCGTGATGAGCACATTGGCCAGGACCCTCTTTCCCGCTCCCTGAAGCCCGGGTCGTTCAGAGCAGCCGATCGCGCAGCCAAGCGAATCCCCGGGCATAGGCTTTCCGGGCAATCTCCGGCCAGCCCTCTCCCGGCAGAAGCGCCGGGAAGGAGGTTGTCCCCGGCTGTATCCAGACATTGTCCCAACCGCTCCCATCCCAGAAGAGGTCGCAGTTGCGGGCGCCAATCTCCCGGACCTGTCCGCCCGGGTTGCGCCCATTTTCGGCAAAGACGTTCCCGTAGATCCGGTTGCCTTCTGGGATCGATCCGACATCGAACCGCTTTCCTTTCGGGAAGGCGATGGCCAGCCCGACCAGCCCGATCCCGAAGGTGTCGTTCCCCCGAATCTCATTCCCGGTCACTTCGGTGCGATCCGCTGCCATGATCAACATTCCGGTCCCCGGAATGACCCGTCCAACGATCGAGGTGGGATCGCCAAAGTTGGGATGGTTGTTGTTGACGACCCGGTTGTTGACCACGCGGCAGTCGGTTCCGACCTTCGACGGATTGTTCGGAAGCAGGAAGACGAGAATCCCTCCGGTGTTCTCATAGACGTTATTCTTTTCGACCAGTGCGTTGACCGAGTTCTCGATCTCGATGCCCGTGACATTCTGGTAGACCGTATTGTTCCGCACGATGATGTCGCGGGATTGCCCGACATAGATCCCTGCATCCTTGATGCGCGAAACCGTGCAAGACTCGATCAGGACCCCCTGACACTCGACCGGGTAGACTCCATAGAGCCCTGTATTTTCGACCAGCAGATTGCGGAAGGTGGCGTTGCGCCCACCGTGGACGGTGATCCCGTTGTTGACATAATCCCGGAGGTGGAATCCCTCGATGGTAAAGTTGTGGCTGGAAGTGATGACCGCATCAGTCAAGCGGTTCTGGCCATCGAGAATCGCCCGTCCCTGGCTGTCGGCAAGCCCGCGCAACGTCAGGTTGTCGATGTCGACCAGCAGGGCTTCGGAGTAGACTCCCGGAAGAACCTCGATCGTATCGCCGGGAATCGTCTGGTCGATGACAGATTGGATCGACTGACCGGGTTGGACCTGCCAAGTCTTCGGTGAGCGAGGGTCGCGGGATAGCTGCGCACGTTGCGCCTCGCTCCTGCCCCCTGCTTGTGCCGCCTGCCCCGACTGGCCGATCCGTGCGATGACCGGCAGGCCAGAGGGCACACGCTCCGGGATCGTTGGCATCGCCGACTCATCTGTCAGCGATCCGAGAAAGCTGATCAGATCCCGTCGCTCCTCTGGACTCAACGAAAAGGCGCGGATCTTGTCGTCCAGATTGGGAAGATTCAGGCCCGCCCCAATCCCTCCTCCCGCCGCATAGAAGTCGAGCACCTCTTCCAAGGTCTCGAAGCGCCCGTTGTGCATGTAGGGGGCCGTGCGGGTAATGTTGCGCAGCGTGGGCACCTTGAAGGCATTGCGGTAGGGCTCTCCGCCGGCAATTTCCGCCCGACCGGCGTCAGGCTCCTGCCCGGCCACGGCTGGTACTCCGACCACTTTGAAGTCGGGATTGGCAAAGGTAGGAAATCCGTGACACTCGAAACAGCGGGTCTTGAGCGATCGGAAGAGGGTCAGCCCTCGTCGCTGCTCGGTTGACAGAGCGGTCGCATCCCCGGCCACGTACCGATCAAAAGCCGAGTTTTGGCTGAGCAGGGTCCGCTCAAAAGCCGCAATGGCCCGGGTGGCGTTCTCGAAGGTAACGGCCGAGCCCCCTTGCCCTCCAAACGCCTCGTCGAAGAGCGTCACGTACTCCTTGACCGCTTTCAACTCCGTCTCAAGCTCCCCGGGCTTCTGGTTCATCTCGACCTCTGACGTGATCGGTGAACGGGCTTGCTCCTCCAAGTCCGTGGCTCGACCGTCCCAGAAGAGCCAGAAGCTGTAGGTCGAATTCCAGAGCGTCGGCGAGTGGCGACGGGTCGTCTTCCCACCCGTTCGGGCAGGTCCCACCCCCGTCCCGTCGTTTCCCATCGAGAGCGGCCTTCCATCGCTGAATCCAAGATCTGGATGGTGACAAGTCGCACAGGACTGGGTGTTGTCCCCCGAGAGGATCGGATCGAAGAAGAGCAGTCGCCCGAGCGCCACCCGCTCCGCGGTTGTCGGATTGTTGTCTGGCTGATTCATGGCCGGGAACGCTCGCCGCAATCCCCCACTCCCCGGATTGCCGGTGGCGTCGCCACTGCCAGCTCCTTCGACCGGAACATCCAGGGGGACCGGCAAGAGCCCCGCTACCACAATGCCCCCTACCAATAAGACTCCGAGCAGGAGAACAACCTGAAGAAGGCGACGCCAAGGGCGCCGCATACCCGCCGATCGAAGACCGGAACTCTTGCTCATACAGACTCCTCCCTTGACGGTCGAAAGTTCCTTCAATTGTTGCTTGATTTGGATCTGTGCGCGATTGACCTTGCCAATCGCTTCACATCGAACTGGCGAGACCGTATTCTATGCCCACTGTTCCTGTTTTTCCAATCCCCCCGGAGAATCGAGTGGGGGATTGGTTGGCTCGCGCGAGGGAGAGCGGCGATTGGTGTCCAGGTAGTCGCCTTTGTTTGGTCGCGAGTGACGGATGAAGGGTTGGACGTGGAAGGGGAGCAGTGCCGGTCTCCCCCCTCTCAGTGCGATCGTTGTGCAGAGGATCGGAGGGATTCCTGTCGAAACAAGTTCCAACAGTGCGGGATCACGGGTATCAGGATCGGCGCGAGGCGGGAAGAGTTCTCGCCGATTCCCTGTGCGAGTACGCAGACGATGCCGGGGCACTCGTCCTTGCCCTTCCGAGAGGGGGTGTCCCTGTCGCCTTCGAGGTTGCCCGGGCTCTCCGGCTGCCACTCGATCTTCTTCC